>JAAWNY010000036.1 GCA_022799175.1 Lachnospiraceae bacterium
TAAATCTCTGCAAAGTCAAAATCCCGCAGACGGTTTGGCGTTGGTTCTCGCCTCATTTCCTTGACTATACTTTTCGTTTTCTTATCTTAATGACATTGACTTGATAACAGGGATTTTGCAATCCATATTATTTAGATAAGGAAGCGAGAAACGCAGCCCAGGAAGCGGGGAGCAAAGCAAGGGAAACTGTCTGAGGATTTTGACTTTGCAGAGATTTAGAAGTCCTTAAATCTCTAAATTTGGTGTTGAAATGAAAATATACACTGTCTGAGCGGAGCGAGTTTGTATATTTTCGTTTCGATTTTAGCCAAAATTAGGGATTTTAGGAATTCTTAATCTCGAAACCGGAAAAAGGAGCAGACAGTTTCCCTTGCTTTGCTCCCCGTTTCCTGGGCGTACCTTTTATCACAACTTATCCAAATAACGTTGGTCTTACAAGCCCTCTTTGTTTTAACCAGGCAAGGCAATTAAAAGATGTCTCTAGCGAAACACCGTTTGATAAATGTTGAAAAAACCTGTAAGTGAAACGATGATGACCATAATCGGGGTCACGAATCGGATCAGGAAAAGCCAGGGCTTTGCCAGTGGGAATGGGGTGTCATTGAGACAGATTTCATCAATTAGCAAGGCCGGTTGCCATTTCCAGCCGATATAGTAACACATAAAGATACCGCCAAATGGCAGAAAAATATTGTCAGTCAACATACATACAAAATCAAAGAGATTGTAGTTAAGAATGGATATCTCCGCTAAAGGCCCAAAGGAAAGGGAGCTGGGGATACCAAGAAGGAAAATGGTCAGGGACAGCAAAAATACTGCCTTTCGGCGGCTCCAATGCCAGTTACCCATCACAAAAGAGGCCGATACCTCTAATAACGCCACCGCGCTAGTCACTGCCGCGAAGAAGACCAGTAGAAAGAACAGAGTGGCGAAAATGGATCCTCCAGCCATGGCGCCGAACACTTCGGGAAGGGTGACAAAGATCAGTCCGGGGCCAGAGGCAGGCTCCAGACCGCAGGCAAATACGGCGGGGAAAATGGCGATGCCGGCGAGCAATGCCATGCAAGTGTCGAGGACGGCCACCTGAATACAACCTTTGGGAATGCTCACATCTTTGTGTAAATAGCTGCCATAAGTGATGGTGATACCCATACAGAGGCTTAAGGAATAGAAAACTTGTCCCAAAGCGGCGCTGACGGAATTCAGGTTGAAATCGTCAAATTTCGGAGTGAAAATAAAGGACAGGCCGGCGATGGCGCCTGGCAGGGTGAGTCCACGTACAATAATAATAAGTAAAATAATAAAGAGAGCGGGCATCATAAATTTGCTCGCTTTTTCAATGCCGCTGACGCCAAAATAGCAGATCAGCGCAGTAAACAACATGAAAAGAAAAAACCAAATCAGTGGTTCCGTAGGATGACCGATAAAGGCAGCAAAATCTTCCGGAGCCCGAGCAGTAACTGCATAGCTGACAAAATATTTGATAATCCAGCCGCCGATCACTGCGTAGTAGGATAAAATAAAAAAGGCCGCCAATACACCAAGATAGCCGACAATGCGTGCATGTGGGTGTATGGTGTCATAAGCAAGAACGGGATTGTGGCCGGTTTTGCGTCCGAGTGCCATCTCTGTGATCATGACCGGAATGCCGAGAAGACAGATAAAGATTAAATAAGCGGCCAGAAAAGGGAACCCACCGTTGCGACCCATCAGGTAAGGAAACTTCCATAGATTGCCCAGGCCGATAGCAGCACCGGCAGTAGCCAGGATAAAGCCCATTCGACTGGCCCATTTGTTTGTTGATTTCATATGTATCCCCCTATATAATATTTTTCGTGTGTTTTTTGATCCATTGAGGGTATCTTTGTTCATGAATGTACTATTTCATGTCAGGGAAGCCTAAGAAGATCCCTCACTACTTCACCAGCAATCAAAAGTCCGGCTACCGGCGGCACAAAAGAAATGCTGCCTGGTATCTGACGCCGATCGGTTGTTTCCTCAGAAGAAAGAACCGGAGTGACTGGCATTTCCTGAGAATATAAGACCTTCAGCTGGTGAACGCCCATCTTTTTTAATTCTCGCCGCATGACGCGACATAACGGGCACACGGAGGTCTGGAAAATGTCAGTAATAGTAAATAGTTCCCCGTGAAATTTGTTGCCGGTTCCCATGGAGGAGATAAGAGGAATCCCCTGATCCTGGGCATAACGGACAATGGCTAATTTGGCAGCCACTGTGTCTACGGCATCGATGATATAATCAACAGGAACAATCGTTTTCATCAGCTCCTGGAGATTGTCTGGCAGTACAAAAATCTCCCGGGTGTCCACTAGGATACCGGGATTGATATCAAAAAGCCGTTCTTTCATGACCTGGGTTTTGAGAAGCCCAACAGTACTGTGGACGGCGATGCTCTGACGGTTAATATTCGTCAGGGAAACTTTGTCATTGTCAATCAGCACCAGATGTCCGATTCCGCATCGAGCCAGCGCTTCAATACAATGGGAACCGACACCGCCCACACCGAATACGGCGATGGTGGTGTCGGCCAATTGTTGCTGCTTGTTGGTTCCGATTAACCGTTCTGTTCTGGAAAATTCATTCATGAATATTCGCTGCTCCTTGGGTCGCTTGTCGGTCATGTTCACATCATGTTGTCATAGGGTCGTTTCTTTTGTTCTTCGATCAGATCTGCCAGGGTTACGTTGTCCACGACCAGGTTGATGGCGTCTTTTAGCTGATTCCAGACAGTCAGTGCCGCGCAGTAGGAAGCGCGTTCACATTGATTGATGTCATCGTCCAGGCAGGCGACCGGAGAAAGACTGCCTTCGGTCTGGCGGAGAATCATGCCTACCGTGTATTCCTCCGGCTTCCGGGTCAGCATATAGCCACCCTGGGCGCCTCGGCTGCTGCGGACGTATCCGGCACGATGCAGCAAGGTTACGATCTGCTCTAGATACTTGTCAGAGATGCCCTGCCGGGCAGCTACCTGGCTGATCTTTGTGCATTGATCTGGGTGCAAACCAAACTCAATCATCATGCGCAGGGCGTACCGCCCCTTGGTAGAAATTTTCATACTTCCACGCTCCTTATCCATTGGGCAAGTTCATGTGGCAGTCGCTGACAGAGAAAAGGTTCTCTGCCGATGGCGAGTCAGCGATGCGGCTTTCCGGTTTCAAAAAATAGGCTGTAGAAATGCCGCAGGGATGATTCGTTATTATTATTGTACAAAATAATCGGACAAAAGTAAATGGGCACTATTGCTGAATAAGAAAGAAAAGGGTATAATTGTTGTAATTGTGAAAGGATGGAGACGAATATTATGAAAGATGGATTTTTTCGGGTGGCAGCTGTGACCCCAAAGGTCCGGGTAGCAGATCCGACATATAACCGGGAACAGATTTGCAAGCGATTGGAAGAAGGGGAAGCGGCAGGGGCAGGTTTGATGGTGTTTCCTGAACTCTGTCTGACAGCTTATACATGTGGAGATTTGTTTTTACAGAAGCCACTGCTAAAAAGCGCCAGGGAGGAGCTTCTTAAAATTGCAAAATGTACAGCAGATAAGCACATGTTAGTGTTTGTGGGCTTGCCATGGGAGCATGGAGGAAAGCTTTATAACGTGGCGGCTGCTCTTTCCGAAGGGAAGCTTTTGGGGATTGTCCCAAAGACCCATCTGCCAAACTATTCGGAGTTTTATGAACAAAGACATTTTACGGCATCTATGCAGGATGTGGTGTTGACGGAGTGGCAGGATAACTGGGTGCCAATGGGGAGCAATCTTTTATTTCGCTGTCGAGAAATGCCGGATCTTCTGGTGGCAGCAGAAATTTGTGAAGATGTGTGGGTTCCTTGTCCTCCCAGCATTCGTCATGTCCAGGCTGGGGCGCTGATAGTGGCGAATTGTTCGGCAAGCGATGAGACTGTGGGAAAGGACAGTTATCGCGAAGCATTGATCTCCGGACAATCGGCACGGCTGATGTGCGGATATGTATATGCGAATGCAGGCGAGGGAGAATCCACGCAGGATCTGGTATTTGGCGGACATAATATCATTGCAGAGAATGGTACGATATTGGCAGAGTCCAAACGATTTATGCCAGAGTCTATCTATGCCGATCTGGATTTGGAACGTCTGATTGGCGAGCGCCGGCGAGTCAATACCCATCCAGAGCAGAACCAAGAAGGATATTTGCCGGTGGAGTTTTCTCTGAACGCAGAGAATATGGTGAGAAGACAACAGGAGAAGTTATTGCGTCCGCTTTCTAGCCGGCCGTTTGTACCAGGAAATCAGGAAAAAAGAAATCGCCGATGCGAGGAAATTTTTACGATTCAGGCTCTGGGACTCAAAAAGCGTCTTCAGCATACCGGTTGCAAACATGCAGTGCTCGGCATTTCTGGTGGGCTGGATTCGACGCTGGCTCTGTTGGTGACCGCCCGGGCTTTTGACTTGCTGGGATTGCCGCGGGAGCAGATCTATGGGATTACCATGCCATGCTTTGGCACCACAGATCGCACTTACCAAAATGCCTGTCGTATGACAAGAGAGCTGGGGGCATCTTTAAAAGAAGTGGATATCAAAAGTGCAGTGACACAGCATTTTGCAGATATTGGGCAGGAATTGTCGAGACATGATGTGACCTATGAAAATGGGCAAGCGCGGGAGAGAACCCAGGTATTGATGGATATTGCCAATCAGATAAATGGACTGGTGGTAGGAACCGGAGATATGTCAGAGCTTGCTTTGGGATGGGCAACTTATAATGGAGATCATATGTCCATGTATGGGGTAAATGCCTCGGTGCCCAAGACGCTGGTACGCCATCTGGTATACTACTGTGCCGATGTTTGTGAGGAGGAGACTTTGAAATCTGTACTTCTGGATGTGTTAGACACTCCAGTGAGCCCCGAATTGTTGCCGCCAAAGGATGGCGTCATATCGCAGAAGACCGAGGATTTGGTAGGTCCTTATGAGTTGCACGACTTTTTTCTTTACTATATGTTGCGTTTTGGATATATGCCATCGAAAATATACCACATGGCTTTGAGGGCGTTTGAGGGAGAATATGAAGCAGCTGTGATTGAAAAGTGGCAGAAGGTATTTTATCAGCGGTTTTTTACGCAACAGTTTAAACGTTCTTGTCTGCCGGACGGTCCTAAAGTTGGTTCTGTAGCAGTATCGCCACGGGGAGATCTGCGGATGCCTAGTGATGCTGTCAGTCGGGTATGGATGGCGGATTTGGAAAACTTAGGAAAGGATAGGGAGGCATGATAACCAGTACGGCCAACAAGCAGGTGAAATATGTCAGTACCCTGTTGAAGAAAGGGAAAGCACGGCGGGAAGAAAGACTCTTTGTGGCTGAGGGTGTGCGGATGTGTTTGGAGATTCCCCCTGAGAGAATACAGACCCTTTATATTTCAGACAGCTTTCGCAAGAATCCTCATTACACAGAGCTGACAAAAAGAGTGCGACAAGTAGAAGTGCTGACAGATACCGTGTTTGCGGCTCTATCAGATACCCGGTCCCCGCAAGGAGTGATGGCCGTGGTAAAACAGAGAACGTATGGCTTAGAAGAGATGATAGCGACGGGAAGCACGGGACGATTGCCTTTGCTGATGGTTTTAGAGCAGCTTCAGGATCCTGGTAATCTGGGAACCATACTGCGGGCGGGGGAGGGGGCTGGCATGACCGGGATCCTTATGGATAGTGGTACAGCAGATATCTATAATCCCAAAGTGGTGCGCTCGACCATGGGTTCTTTGTTGCGAGTGCCGTTTGCTTATGTGGAAGATTTGGATGCGACGTTGACATTCTTGAAAAAAGCAGAGATTCGTCTTTTTGCTGCTCATTTACATGGGAGCACAGATTATGACAGAGAAGATTATCAAAAGGCAACCGCGTTTTTGATTGGTAATGAAGGGAAAGGATTGAGTCCGGAGGTGGTTGCCAGGGCGGATGCGCGGATTTGCATTCCTATGCTGGGGAAGGTGGAATCCTTAAATGCTGCTGTTGCTGCCTCTGTATTGATGTATGAAGCTGCCAGACAGAGGAGAGGATAGGAAATGGTTTGGTGGATAGCGGCAACATTGGTTGCATTTTTTATTAAAGGTCTTTGTGGTTTTGCCAATACTTTGATTTTTACCACCATTCTGAGTTTTGGCAGCAGCAATCTCAGCATTACTCCGGTGGAGTTACTTTTAGGTTTTCCCACGAATCTGATTCTGGTCTGGAAAGAACGGCGCTCGATTCACTGGAAACTCTGTATCCCGCTCATTATTCTGATTCTGGCAGGGAACATTCCAGGGATTTTTTTGTTAAAAAATGGAGATTCACGAAGTGTCAAAATTTTTTTCGGACTGGTAATTGTCGGGATCGGCGTGGAAATGCTTGTTCGGGAATTCTATCCGAAAAAAGGAGAAGGATCCCGGGCGGCACTGATCGTGATTGGAATATTATCTGGCATTTTAAGCGGCATGTATGGGATTGGAGCTATGCTGGCGGCTTATGTGGGTCGAGTAACAAAAGATATCCATTCATTTAAAGCCAATATGTGTGCTGTGTTTTTGGCAGAAAATCTGTTTCGGATTCCGATGTATATCGCTACGGGTATTTTGACATCAGCAGTGGCAAGACAGGCGGCGATACTTTTTCCGTTTATGCTGATTGGTTTGTTTGCCGGAATAAAAAGTGGGAACTTGTTGAATGAACGAGTGGTGAAAAGAATGGTAATTGTTCTGCTGATCCTGTCGGGGGCGGCATTGGTGGTCACTTGTAAATGATGATAGAATATGGTATACTGAATCATGTTTTAAACGATATATGAATTTGTTGTATCAAAAAGGAGGTAGGAGAGGATGATACCAATCTATTGGCTGATCGCATTTGTTGCGCTGATTGGAATTGAGATTGCCACTATGGCGCTAACTACCATCTGGTTTGCTGGTGGCGCTATCGTTGCTTTTTTGCTTTCCCTGTTTCATACCAGCATAGAGTTTCAGTTGGCGGCATTTGTGATTACATCATTCTTGCTGCTGTTCCTCACCCGACCGTTTGCATCAAAGTATGTCAACAGTCAGACAGTGAAGACGAACGCGGAAGGACTGATTGGTAAGAAAGCACGGGTTATTGCAACGATTGATAATGAACAAGGAACCGGTTTAGTAGTTGTGGATGGTCAGGAGTGGACAGCCAGAACAGGAAAGGCCGAAGTAAGTTACGAAGTCGGAAAGATGGTCCGAATTCGGGAGATTCAGGGAGTTAAGCTGATTGTAGAAGAATTACAGGAGGAGATATAATATGACGACATTGATTATTTTTTTGATTTTAATGATTATAATACTGATTGTATTGGTCTCTTGCGTTCGTATTGTTCCTCAGGCGAATGCGCTGGTGGTAGAGCGTTTGGGTGCTTATTTGGGAACCTGGCATGTAGGAGTTCATTTCCTTTTGCCATTTGTGGATCGGGTAGCGAAACGGGTGGCCTTGAAAGAGCAGGTAGTAGATTTTGCCCCCCAGCCAGTGATTACCAAGGATAATGTTACCATGCGCATAGATACGGTAGTATTTTTCCAAATTACGGACCCCAAATTGTTTGCTTATGGAGTGGAAAATCCGATCATGGCTATTGAGAATCTGACGGCCACCACTCTGAGAAATATTATCGGAGATCTTGAGCTGGATCAGACATTGACTTCTCGAGAGACTATCAATACTAAGATGCGGGCTTCTCTGGATGTGGCTACCGATCCTTGGGGGATCAAGGTGAACCGGGTGGAGCTGAAGAATATTATTCCTCCAGCCGCCATCCAGGATGCCATGGAGAAGCAAATGAAGGCAGAGCGGGAACGCCGTGAGGCAATTTTGCGGGCCGAGGGAGAAAAGAAGTCCACAATTCTGGTGGCGGAAGGTAAGAAGGAGTCTGCGATTCTGGATGCAGAGGCGGATAAGCAGGCGGCGATTCTTCATGCAGAGGCGGAGAAAGAGAAACGAATCAAGGAAGCTGAGGGTGAGGCAGAGGCGATCTTAAAGGTGCAGCAGGCTAACGCTAATGGTATTCGTTATCTGAAAGAAGCAGGAGCAGATGAGGCCGTGTTGCGATTGAAAAGCCTGGAAGCATTTATGGCGGCGGCTGACGGCAAAGCAACCAAAATCATTATTCCTTCGGAAATCCAGAGCATTGCCGGGTTGGTGAAATCCTTGGCTGAAGTGGGAAGAGAAGAGCAGAAATAAGATTTCTTAAAATTTGAAAAGACAAGGCAAGTCAAAGAGGGCGAGGGATCGCTCTCTTTGTGATTAGAAAACTTGACAGTATTTGTCCATTATAGTAAGTTATAGAAGAAAGCGAAAGAAATGAAATGCACATAGAAGATGGAGGATTTATTATGAATCTAAAAGGAAGAAATTTTTTGACATTGAAGGATTTTACAGCAGAAGAAATTACGTATTTTCTAGATTTGGCTGCTAAGCTGAAGGAGAAGAAAAAAGCCGGAATTCCTGCAGAATTGTGTAAAGGAAAAAATATTGCGCTGATTTTTGAGAAGACAAGTACTCGTACTCGTTGTTCTTTTGAGGTGGCGGCTCAGGATCTGGGAATGGGAAGTACCTATCTGGACCCTTCAGGTTCTCAGATCGGAAAAAAGGAGAGCATTGCAGATACGGCACGAGTGCTGGGACGGATTTATGACGGGATTGAATACCGTGGTTTTGGACAGGAGATTGTGGAGGAGCTTGCTAAATATGCCGGGGTTCCCGTGTGGAATGGTTTGACGAATGAATATCATCCAACACAGATTTTGGCGGACATGCTGACGATCCGGGAGCATTTTGGAGAGCTAAGAGGAAGAAAGCTGGTATATATGGGAGATGCCCGCTATAACATGGGGAATTCCCTGATGGTTGGCTGTGCAAAGCTGGGGATGGATTTTGTGGCTTGTGCACCAAAAAAGTATTTTCCGGATGCTAAGTTGGTGGAACTGTGTCGCACCTATGCAACAGCTTCTGGGAGTAGCATTACTTTGACCGATGACGTAAAGGCAGGAACAGCGAATGCAGATGTGATATACACCGATGTGTGGGTATCGATGGGAGAGCCCGAAGAAGTTTGGGAAGAGAGAATTCGTGAACTGACTCCTTATCGGGTGACGAAATCCGTGATGACGAATGCCAGAGAGCAGGCTATCTTTCTTCATTGTCTGCCCGCTTTTCATGATTTAAAGACGAAGATTGGGAAGGAGATGGGAGAACGGTTTGGAATTATGGAGATGGAAGTGACGGATGAAGTTTTTGAATCTTCCCAATCAAAGGTGTTTGATGAGGCGGAGAACCGTATGCATACGATCAAGGCAGTGATGGCAGCGACGTTGATAGATATGGAGTAGGAGAGAAGCATGACAAATCAGGATAGAAGGAAGAATCCTCATAATGAGGTGATGATACTGGATCTGATGTATATTATAGTGGGGATTTTAGTGGTGATTTGTGCGGTGCTGGCATTTTTGGATCCAGAGAAAAATCAATTTCTGTTTCCAGTGATTTTTTGGTTGGCTGGTCTTTTGAATGGGGTCAGCGGCTGGTATAAGCTGAAAAACAGTGGCAGAGATAGAAAGAGAAAACTTGGGGGAATATCCTTGTGTCTATGTGCTGGGATCTTGGTGTTGATTGGCATTGCCAGCGCTATCAGTATTCGGAGGCAAGTGTGAAGACGAAAATATTAAAAGTACTGAAAAGTACATCTGGATATGTATCTGGTCAGGAACTGTGTGAAAGTCTGGGAGTGTCAAGAACTGCTGTGTGGAAAGTGATCCGGCAGCTTGAGGAGGATGGATATTCGATTGAGGCAGTTCGCAATCGTGGCTATCGCCTTCTGGAAGGTAACGATGTGTTTACAGAGGAGGAAATTCGCAGTATTCTGCAGACAAAACAGATCGGACAAAACCTGGTGTTCCTGGATATCGTGGATTCCACAAATAATGAGGCTAGACGTCAGGCAGAGCAGGGAGCGCCGGATGGTACTTTGGTGGTGGCCGTAGAGCAAAATGCTGGGAAAGGGAGGCGAGGGAGATCTTGGATTTCACCAAAGGGAACTGGTATTTGGATGAGCATGATCTTACGGCCGAATATCCCGCCGGAGTATGCTTCCATGTTGACATTGGTGGCGGCTATGGCAGTCGAATCCGGCATTCGCCAGGTGACAGGACTGACGGGACAGATCAAATGGCCCAATGATGTGATTTTGAATGACAAAAAGGTCTGTGGGATTTTGACCGAGATGAGCACGGAGATGGAGAGAATTCATTATGTGGTGATCGGGATCGGAATTAACGTCAGTATTAGGGAATTTCCCAAGGAGCTTGCGGATAAGGCGACTTCTTTGCTTTTATGTACGGGAAGGATAGTAAGTCGGGCGCGGTTGACAGCGGCAGTTGCGGAAGCATGGGAGGTTTATTATGGAAGATTTTTGCAGACACTTAATCTTGATTTGTTGATAGAGGAATATAATGATAATCTGGTGAACCGGAATCGGGAGGTAAAAGTATTGGCCCCTGAGGGCGCTTATACGGGAATTTGTCGGGGAATCAATGAGAAAGGGGAGCTTCTGGTAGAGACGTCCCATGATATGCGTGTGGTGGTGTCCGGAGAAGTGTCGGTCCGAGGGATTTATGGATATGTATAAGAATGGAGTGGAAGTGTCTCAAATGACCGATTGGGAGCGTTTGCGGTCAGTCAATGAACCGTTGCTTCAATGGTATCGTGCGAATGCCAGAGCGCTTCCCTGGAGGGAGAATCCTCTGCCTTATCGGGTTTGGATTTCAGAGATCATGCTTCAGCAGACGAGAATCGAGGCAGTAAGGCCATATTTTGAACGTTTTATGACAGAGTTGCCGGATGTGGCGGATTTGGCTGAAGTAGAAGAAGATCGGTTGATGAAACTATGGGAAGGATTAGGATATTATAGCCGGGCCCGAAACTTGAAAAAGGCAGCAGAACAAATTGTCGATGAATATGGAGGACAGATGCCATCTCATTATCAACAGCTGGTAAAATTGCCAGGAATCGGCAGTTATACGGCAGGAGCCATTGCATCCATTGCCTTCAATGAGAAAGTGCCTGCGGTCGATGGCAATGTGTTGCGAGTGCTTTCCCGAGTGTTGGCAAGCAGAGAAGATATTTTGAAGCAGTCTGTGAAAAAACGGATGGAGACTATGTTAAAAGAGACTATGCCAAAGGAGGCAGGGACTTTTAATGAGGGAATTATGGAGCTGGGGGAGACACTTTGTATACCAAACGGAAAACCCCGATGTGAGGAATGTCCCTTGAGGCGGCTTTGTCTTGCTTTTCAGAGAGGGCTTACGGATGAGATTCCGTTTAAATCAGCTCCTAAAAAGCGCAGATGCGAGGAACGCACGGTATGTATTTTGGAATATCATAATCAGATTGGACTTCGTAAACGGAAGGATACCGGACTGCTGGCATCTCTTTATGAGCTTCCGAATGTGGAAGGATATCTGCAACCAGAACAGCTGGCAGAAGCTTTTGGACTGGACTTAGAGACTATCATCAGCTGTGAACCGTTGCCAGCAGCGAAACATATTTTTTCGCATGTGGAGTGGCATATGGCTGGATATCGGATTCAACTGAGTCAGGAGTTGCCCAAAACTTATATTTCCGCTCAAAAAGAAGAATTAAAGACAATTTATCCGTTGCCGAATGCGTTTAGCAGGTATACAAAGCTGATAAAATGAGGATAATGAAAGGGAGGTGACTATCCGGCATGAAAAAAGAGAAGAAAATGCTGCTGGTGATCAATCCCAAATCAGGCAAGGGGCAGATCAAGAACCGGCTTTTGGAAATTCTTGATATTTTTACAAAGGCAGGCTATGAGATCCACATACACATTACTCAACAGGCCATGGAAGCCAAAGACGTGGTGGGGCGGTGGGGCGGTGATATGGATTTGATCGTTTGCAGTGGTGGAGATGGCACTTTGAATGAAACGATTTCGGGAATGATGGAATTGGAACATTGCCCGGAATTGGGATATATTCCTGCCGGTTCGACGAATGATTTTGCAAGAAGTCTGCGAATACCCCGACAGATGACTGCCGCCGCTTTGGCAGCAACCGCAGGAGAGCCTTATGCAATTGATATCGGGAAATTCTGTCAGGAACGTTATTTTATCTATGTAGCTGGTTTTGGGGCTTTTACGGAAGTGTCCTATCTGACATCTCAAGATAAAAAGAATCTGTTGGGACATCAGGCATATGTGCTGGAAGGGGTAAAGAGCCTTTCTTCGATCAAATCTTACCCTATGAAAGTTACAGGAGGGGAAACGGTTTGTGAAGGGGATTTTATTTTTGGTATGGTGACGAATACAATTAGTGTCGGTGGATTTAAGGGATTGGTGAGTCAGAATGTATCTCTATGTGACGGATTGTTTGAAGTGTTGCTGATTGAGACACCGAAGACGCCGCTGGAGCTGAGCAGTATTGTTTCTAGTCTTCTGCTAAAGGACGATAAATGCGAGTTGGTTCATAAATTTAAGGCAGATTCTTTGATGGTAGAGGCAGAAGAGCCGGTGGACTGGGTATTAGATGGAGAATTCGGGGGTAGCCATAGACAGGTGCTATTGGAAAACCTTTGTCAACAGGTCAAAATTCGCAGAGTTTTGTCAAGGGCTTTGAAAACGGGACCGCTACAAAAAATGACATAAAAAATGACAAATTTAGAAAGAAAATGTTGAAATTTGGAATTCACTGATATATAATGATAAGTTGAATAGGTTCTGAAGTTACCCTTAAGTGAAAGGACGTTACCGTGGAAAAAGACAATTTTTTAGAAAAGCTGAAAAAGCTGGTGGAAGTTGCCAAGACGAAGCATAACGCATTGGATGTGGCAGAGATCAATGATTTTTTTATGGGAGATAGTCTAACGCCCGAGCAGATGGAACAGATTTATAATTATCTGGAGGAGCGTCGGATCGATGTAATCCCGGTTATTGATGAGAGTCTGATGGCGGAGGATCCGCTCCTTCTGGATGATGATGACTTTGCTGGAGATGACAGTTTCTTAAAAGAGGCCGAAGAGATTGATCTGGAAGCGGTAGACCTTCTGGAGGGTATCGGTACTGAGGACCCAGTGCGGATGTATTTGAAAGAGATTGGTACCGTGCCACTTCTCAGTGCGGATGAGGAATTGGTACTGGCCAAGAGAAAAGCAGAGGGAGATGAACATGCCAAGGAGCGGTTGATCGAGGCGAATTTGCGGTTGGTGGTCAGTATTGCCAAGCGATATACGGGAAGAGGCATGAGTTTTCTGGATTTGGTGCAGGAAGGCAATCTGGGATTGATCAAAGGTGTGGAAAAATTTGACTATACAAAAGGATATAAACTAAGTACATATGCTACTTGGTGGATTCGGCAGTCTGTGACCAGGGCGCTTGCGGATCAGGCACGTACCATCCGTGTACCGGTGCATATGGTAGAGACGATCAACAAAATGTCAAAGATGCAGAGGAAACTGACTCTGGAGCTGGGGTATGAGCCCTCAGTGATGGAGCTGGCGGATGCGTTGGATATGTCGGAGGAGAAGGTGATGGAGATCATGCAGATCGCCAGGGAACCTGCTTCGTTAGAGACCCCGATTGGAGAAGAGGATGACTCCAATTTAGGCGATTTTGTAGCAGATAACAACGTAGTTACTCCAGAGGGTAATGTGGAGTCTGTGATGTTAAGAGAGCACATTGATGCGTTGTTGGGAGATCTCAAGGAACGTGAGCGGCAGGTGATTGTGCTTCGCTTCGGTTTAGAGGATGGACATCCCCGAACGTTGGAAGAAGTGGGGAAGGAATTCAATGTTACTCGTGAGCGTATCCGCCAGATTGAGGCTAAGGCGTTGCGTAAGCTGCGCAATCCTGTACGGAGTAAGAGAATTCGGGATTTCCTTTAATTTGAATCGTTATTTGGAGGGTTCTATGAATCGCAGGAATTACCAGAAAGAATTAGAGCGGATCATACAAGAGAATGAGAAAAGGAGCCGGGTTCCCCGGCTCTTTCTACATAGCTGTTGTGCGCCTTGTAGCAGCTATGTATTGGAATATTTGTCCCAGTATTTTGAAATTACCGTTTTCTATTACAATCCGAATATTTCTCCTTGGGAGGAATATGAGAAGCGGGTGAAAGAACAACAACATCTGATTGCAAAATTGCCGGCATATTATGCTATTCATATGTTGGCTGGCCCTTATGAACCACAGCGTTTTTATGAGATAGCCAGGGGACTGGAACAGGAGCCAGAAGGGGGGCTACGTTGTCAGAGATGTTATCATTTGCGACTGGAAGAAGCGGCTAAGCTGGCAGCACAAGGAGGCTACGATTATTTTACCACAACTCTGTCAATCAGCCCATTAAAAAATGCAGAGTGGTTGAATGAGATAGGAGAAGAACTAGGACAGACATATCATGTCAGACATCTGTCTTCTGATTTCAAAAAGAAGAATGGCTATCAACGGTCTGTGGAGTTGTCTGCAAAGTATGGATTATATCGGCAAGATTATTGTGGATGTGTGTTTTCTAAAGCGGAAAGAGAGCGAAAAAATCATGAAAAACCGCTGTAAAAACATTGTGAAAAACGCCGGGAAATGTGTCTTTTAACTTGACACTTACCACGATTTGTAATAAAATTTTAATGAGAGGTTCGTACTGAAAAGTGCGAATTTGAGGGATTATAAATTAATTATAAAGGAGAAATGTGCCATGCTTAGTAAGACTTTAACCATTGTAAATCCATCTGGACTACACTTAAGACCCGCGGGTGTGTTGTCTCAGACCGCGATGAAGTTTAAATGTGATGTATTGATCGAGTGCGGAGAAAAGAGAATCATTGCCAAGAGTGTATTGAACGTGATGGCGGCTGGTATCAAGTCAGGAACAGAGATTACTCTGATCTGTGATGGTGAGGACGAGGCGGCTGCTATGGAGACTCTGAGCCAGGCGATTGAGAGTGGATTGGGTGAGATGTAAGAATCAGCTCTATCTGAGAGATGTGTTTTGTCAGACATGTGCTGAGGGATAGGAACAGACACGCGTACAGAAAGGCATGGAGAGCCTCGATGTGCGTGTGTTTTTTTCTAAAAGATAGAAGATCTTTGTTTTTCAAAAAGGCCAGAGAAAATGGTAGCAATTCCCTGGCCTGATTGTTACTTAAATTTCCTGAAACTCAAATCGTACTGCCTGATAATCAACTTCTGGTACGGGAAGCGGAATTCCTGCATACATCAACACAGCTCCCGTATATGTCTGTCCGCTGAGCTTGTCTTCATACAAGGTTTGCGGATCCAAGCCTCTTAGCCGAATAAGCGTGATTGGTGGATTGGCATATTTACGTAGAACGACTCCTAACACCAGTGCTTGTTTTCTGTCTTTGGAGACAAAAGACCAGACAACAGCATTATTTTCATCTCCCGGGGCAGTGAGTCGATAATAGTCCCCAGCCTGAATGAGCGGTTCAATCTTCTTAAAATCTGCAATCTGAGCCGCCGCCAGAGACTTTTCTTCCTCTGTCATATGTTCCAGATCCAGCTCATATCCAAAAGTACCAGACATGGCGACGACGGCCCGGGTATCCATGGGAGTAGTGCGTCTAGTCTGATGGTTTGGACACACACTGATATGAGCACCCATGGTACTGACCGGATAAATGAAGGAAGTTCCGTATTGTATCTCCAGCCGATCGATGGCATCCGTATTGTCGCTGCACCAGATCTGAGGAGAATAATAGAGCATACCAGCATCAAATCGGCCACCGCCTCCGGCACAGGTTTCTAAAAGCAAATCGGGATACCGACTCACCAGCTGCTCCATCATATCATAGACCCCTAACATATGTCGATGGAGAACTTCTCCCTGGCGATCATCGGGAAGGCTTAAGGAATAGACATTACTTACCGCTCGATTCACATCCCACTTGACATATTCCACATGGCAGGCATCCAGGATTTGAAAAATTTGCCCCATGACGTAGTCTCGCACTTCTTTTCGGGATACGTCTAGATTCAATTGTCCTCGGCTGGTCATGGGATTGCGGCCAGGAACTTTAAGACACCAGTCCGGATGCGCCCGATATAGATCGCTGTCTTCAGAAATCATCTCCGGCTCAATCCAAATTCCGAATTTCATGCCAAGTGCGTGAATTTTTTTCACCAGGGCAGGCAGACCTCCATGAATCTTTTTTTCGTTCACATACCAGTCTCCCAGTCCGGAAATGTCATCATCCCGTTTACCAAACCATCCGTCATCCAATACAAACATTTCAATGCCGATCTCTTTGGCGGCTTTGGCAATGCCATAGAGTTTCTTCTCATCAAACTGAAAGTAGGTTGCTTCCCAGTTATTGACCAATACTGGGCGGTGGCGGTTTACGTGAGGGCTACGGATCAGATGCTTGCGGAAAGCATCATGAAAATGGTGGGAAATCTGTTCTAAGCCATTACCAGACCAGGTCATCACCGCCTCTGGCGTGGTAAAGCTTTCTTTGGGATTCAAGCGGAAGGAAAAATTGCTGTGGTGAATTCCCATGATCAGGCGGGTCTGCTCCGTTTGATCCAGTTCCACCTGACATTGGAAATTGCCGCTGTAGACAAAGACGGCGCCATAGCAATTGCCATAATCCTCAGTGGCAGTGCGGTCGCAGAGAATAACGGCTGGATTGTGATGATGGCTGGACATGCCGCGTTTGCTCTCGATAGTTTGGACGCCATGACATATAGGACGACGCTCAGTCTGTCGCTCCATATTGTGCCGTCCATAGAAATGAATCAGATCCATCGTGCGTTTCGGAAAATCCAACTCTAAAGACATGGCTTTTTTGAGGGCAATGCGGGAAGTACCCGTGTTGGTGATTTCGGCAGCGCGGGTGATGACGTCACACGCGGGAAATACGCCATAGAGTAATTTTACCTCCACACCACCAGGAGCATCGGCTAAAATAATCTCCAGAGTCGCGGCATCCGAGTCTTCGTTGGCAAAGAGAGCTGGCAGACCAGGAAGCGAATATTTGCCTGGAAGGATCCGGTGGGAGCGATATTTAAGCTGTAGACAGTTGCTGCCATCCGTATGACGGATTTCGATACCCTGGATGCGGTAATCGCCGTTGCCTTCGGCGGTATATTCTTGGGGGAGCACATCCAGGGAAAAACGGCGATCATCCTCTGCCTCATATGGGTTGCCGGAAAAGCCGCGATCCAAATTTACAATCCGGTGGATAATTTCGGCATTGCCCAGGTTGGCGCCATAATATAAGTGAACCAGAGTATCGTAGCGCTCGATCTGCATTTGATACATAGTAGAACGGGTGCAGAGGGTAAATACTTTTGTCTTTGGATTAAATTTGATTGGTTCCATAGTAGTGTCCTCCATATATGAAGTGTTATAAGTCTTGCCTGACAAGATGGGAAAGAACCCCAATTTCTTCATTAAAGCAGATGAATAAGCAACTGTCAAGCAGAAATATGTTTTTCATTATCCTCCTCAAAAAACGGTCGGAAAAGTCGCCAGAAGAACCAGGAATCGGCATAAGCTGTCAAAGAAAATCCGCATAATATCCATACAAACAGATAGATCGGAAACAGTTCTGCGTCAACAAGGGTGAAGTACATTGGCAGACAGGTAATAGCGACGACAGCCACGGCATATCCGGGTTGTCGGAAAATGAAGTATAAAGTGTGGCTGACCAGCTTTAACGTTTTATTTTCAAAGGAAGCCACTGTGGGAAAGATATAAAGGGTGATCAAAAGCAGGAACAATCCGGCAGCCGTCAGTACATAAGTGAAGATCTGTCTTGCTCCTGTCGGCATAGTGGTGATAGCTGTTCGTTCCAGCCACAAAAGCAGAGCCGCAGCCAGAAGCAGAATCCAGATGATTGTGGACTGGAGAAAATTGCTCCGGAAGCTTTTCCAGAAAAATTTCCAGGCGCTGATATCCTTGTCCTTGTGCAGTTTCAGGGTACAGTAAAAGAGAGCAGTGGTGGAGGCGCCAATGGTGATGACAGGAATGCAGGATATCACCCACAAAAGGTTCAGTGCGATCAGCTTTCCTAAAAACAGGAAAAACTGGTTCAGGAAATTGTCTTCATTGAAAAAGTTCATAGCTTCTCCTCTTATTAAAAAAAGTCCGCCGGGCCGCAAGGAACTCCCTGGGCTTCGGCGGGCTTTCTTTCATTTGCAAAGCCTGTGCTTTGTGTAGTTGAGTGTTGGAAAAATGAATTGGTATTTCAGAATTATAATTTACCACCGGAGGTTGCGATACCTTCTACGAACTGCTTCTGGAACACCAGGTACAGCACGATCATCGGTACACAAGCCAGCAGAGAGGCCGCCATCAGCTGTGGATAGTTGTTGGTGTACTGACCCTGCATCTTAGCCAGAGCAGCAGACAATGGCATCACGTCACGGTTACAAATCAACGGCCACATCAGATCTTTGTAGGCGAACACTGCAGTGAAGATACCCAGAGCTACCATGGAAGACTGAGTTAACGGGGCCATAATCCACAAGAAGGTCTGGCCAATGTTGCAGCCGTCCAAGCGAGCGGCCTCCTCCAGATCTCTGGGAAGTCCCATGTATGCCTGACGCAGCAGGAAAGTACCAAAAGCAGTGACCAGACCTGGGAATACCAAGGCAAAGATGGTATTTAACTGCCCCATCTTGCTGACCATCAGGTACTGGGGAATGATATAAATCTGACCTGGAACCATCATCTGAAACAGAATCAGGGAGAACATGAAATTCTTGCCTCTGAACTCAAGTCTTGCGAAGGCATAACCAGCTAAGGTAGCGGTCAGAACCGCTGCAATAACACGGCCTGCAATCAGCAACAAGGTATTCCAATAAAGAATCGGGAAATCCATGTTGTTGATAACGGTAGTAAAGTTTTCCGTCCGCCATACACTAGGGAAGATGACGAAAGGATTGACGGATGTAGCTTCTGTCATTGACTTAAAGGCTGTCAGGGCCATCCATAAAAACGGAACCAACATAGTGATGGATACCAGAACCAGGATAAGATGAATGACCATTGACATGATTTTTGCTCTTTGTTCCATAACAATTTCCTCCTTCTAATCCTAATTATAGTAAACCCACTTTTTCTGTGCAATCATCTGGAATACGGTGATAACCATGATGATGGCAATCAATAGTACAACGATAGTGGAGCCATAACCTTTGTTATTCTCCACGAAGGAGTTCTGGTAGAACAAATACACGATGGACTGGGTCTTGTAAAGGGCAGGATTGTTCCGGTCCATAACCATAAAGATCAGGTCAAACACCTGCATTCCGCCGATGATTCTGGTAATGCTGACAAAGAAGATAGTCGGAGAAAGCAGCGGAATGGTGATATTAAAGAACTGTTCGATTCCGTTAGCTCCGTCGATGTCGGCGGCCTCATAATAATCCCGCGGGATTTCCTGAAGACCAGCCAGGAACAGTACCATATTGTAACCGATGATAGACCAGATACCGATGACTGCGATGCTGAATACGGCAAATCTCGGGTCGGAAATCCACTGGACGTTGCTGTGGAAAACGTGATTCAACAGACCGAATTCGGTATTGAACAGCCATCTCCATACCATAGCTACTGCA
This sequence comes from Lachnospiraceae bacterium, assembly GCA_022799175.1. GTDB lineage: Bacteria > Bacillota > Clostridia > Lachnospirales > Lachnospiraceae > Brotaphodocola. Next base: position 19,638 of record JAAWNY010000036.1, read on the forward strand.
GCAGGGGCTGCTACCATGGGCAGGAAGAAGATGGTACGGTAAGCGGAAACGCCCTTCATCTTCCGGTTTAGCAGAACGGCCAGAACCAGGGAGATAGCGATAGAGAACGGAACTTCCACGATGGCGTATTTGAAGGTATTCAGTACGGACTGCCATACCTCGGTATCACCAAACAGACGAATATAGTTTTCTGCTCCAATGAAAATATTGCCTCTGCCGAAGTCACCGGTCTTGAAAAAGCTTTGCCAGATGGTCTGGAAAATCGGGATAATGTTGAGGACGATCAGTCCCAACATGGTGGGAAGGATGAAAAGCCATCCCCACATGAATTCGTTGCGCTCCCGGCTAGTTCCTTTTTTTATAGTGCTCACAAGTTCACCCCTTCTCTAGATTAAGCGTTGTTGCCCGGCCGTGATTCCTGTTTGAGAAAAACAGGAATCACAAGGCCAAACGAAAGCAACTACCTTTATTTTAGTTTTCTTCTGCGATTTTCTCGTTCATGATCTTTGTGATGTTGGCGCAGGCGGTAGCCATGTCCTCCTCGCCGTTCCAGGGCTTTTTCAGCTCCTCAACCATTGGATTCCACCAAGCTAGAGTAGATTTGGTAGAGGGACGGAACACCACATCATCCATGGCATCCAGGTAGGGCTGCAGATTGAACAAATCCGTGTTGTTTACCCATTTGTCAGATACGCCCTCATAAGCGGCCATAGTCACGCCAAGTTCTGCCTGCTTTTGCTGCATATCTTTGGAGGCGAACCACTCGATCAGCTTGTAAGCGCCTTCCGGATTCTTGGTGCCTGCGGAGGCAGACCAGCCAAGGCCGTTGTATAGAGAAATACTTCTGCCGGTTTCCGGATCCTTCGGAAGCCTTGCCACGTCTGCATGCTGGGCAATGTATTCGTTGTCCTTGAAAGCAGCTACCATCCAGGAACCCTGGCTGATCATGGCAACTTTGCCGGAACCGAACAATACGTCCGTACCAGTCTCGGACATGGTGGATGCCGGAGGCATGGTCTCGTGAACCAGTTTGTCAATGAATTCCATAGCAGCAATGGTCTTGGGATCGTCAAATCCGGACTTGCCTTCTGCGTTCAGCACGCAGCCACCTAAGGTGTATACGGTGTTCATCCAGGTATCCTGCTCGTTGGACGGGTTAGCGCAGAAGCCGAACTGGCTGCCGTCTTCCTTGGTCAGCTTCTTGGCAATCTCATAGAAGTCATCCCAGGTCCAGCTTCCGTCCGGATAGGGAATACCGGCTTCATCAAACATGTCCTTATTGTACCAGATGGCAACCGTGTCCATATCCTTGGGAAGGGCATAGATCTTGCCGTCATAGGTATACATATTCTTCAAATCCTCGGGGAACTTGTCCAGCTCTAGGGTCTCGCTGGCATTCACTTTGTCGGTGATGTCTAACAAGATGCCATTGGACATATAGCGGACAGCCTCATTGGAGTGCATCCAGAATACGTCAGGCATGTCGCCGCCGGAAGCGCCTGCCTCTAGCAGAGTCCAGTAGCTGCTCCACTCAATGACTTGGAGCTGAGTCTCGATACCAGTAGCAGCAGTGAAATCATTGAGGATCTCCTGGAGTCCGAGCTGCTGTCCGTTGTCCCAGATAGCTACGGTCAGCTTGCCGCCGGCATCACCGCTGCCCCCCCCATTGCCGCCTGCGCTGTCTCCGCCGCCACCGCCTGCACTGCCACCGCAGCCAGACAGGGTGGTTGTTGCCAGGGCCGCACAAAGGCCCAGTGTCAGAATTTTGTTGCGTTTCTTCATGGTAATTACCTCCCGTGTTCGTCATAATGACTTAATTTCTTGAAACAATTATAGAAAAAGATGATATTATTGTCTATGGATAACTGACAATAAAACGTAAAACTTTGACATGGAAAAATAAACAGAGATATGGAAAAATGAATCAGTATGGTGTATAATATGAATAATTATAGAATCGGTTTTCCAGTGTCAAAGTCATCGGTGATTGTTGAAACTTGCTAAAAAACTGGAGGAAACAATTTTATGAGAAATATTAAGTATACAGATTCTGCCCAGTTCCGCTGTCTGGAACATCTTCGGGGAACTTATATGGATCTCTATCTGATCCATTGTGGGCTGGAACATTGCCTGCCTACTCATGCAATTGAACATTCGATCCGTGAGGAGTACATTATTCACTTTGTTCTGGAAGGAAAGGGGTCTTACACCATCAATGGCATTACTTATTTTCTTACGGCCAGCCAAATGTTTCTGATCCGACCTGGCGAGGAGGTTCGCTATGCCGCCGACCCCGAGGACCCGTGGACGTATGCCTGGATTGGCTTTGATGGTATCCGAGCAGAAGCAATTCTTAAAAACTGTGGATTTTCCAAACAGTCTTATGTGCTGCCCTTCAAAAACCGGGGTGAGGTGGAGGGGCAGATCAACGCCATTTTGAGTTCTGTTCAGCTTTCGTTTTCCAATGATTTAAAAAGAAATTCTTCCTTAATGATGCTGCTAGCGCTGCTGGTAGAGAACTATAACCATGATTATATTAATCAGAGAAATGGTGCTGGTCGTTACGATTACAGCAGCAATGTCTATGTGGAGCAGGCCATCGATTATGTAAAGTGGAAGCATAGTTATGGCATCAATGTAACAGACATTGCGGATTATGTGGGGATCAGTCGTACTTATTTAAATCATGTATTTCAGAAAGAGCTGGGACTGTCAGCGCAGAAGTTTCTGATGGATTTTCGACTGCATAAAGCGGCGAACTTGCTGATATCCACAGAGCTGCCGGTGACAGAGGTTTCTGCTGCCGTGGGCTATGAGGACTCACTGGCGTTTTCTAAAGCATTTAAAAAGAAATTTGAGCTGAGTCCAAAGAACTACCGTAGTCATAAGGAGAAAATGGATCAGTATACGGAAAAGCAGCCGTCACTTGAGTGAGAGGAGCAATAGTATTAGACAAGTCATTCTAAGGTGATTATTCGATTTGATTTTGTGATATCGGCAGTTTTTTGATTGTTTGGATTGTGTGATTCTGGTAGGGGATAAGACGGCATCAGAAGTAAGTGCAGGAGAAAGGCTATGGAACAGTCGTTTGTATTGCAACTGACCAACCGGCAGATTCAAGATTTTTATTTATGCTTTTGCGGCTATGAGAAGTGTGACAGATATCAGAGCTTTGGTCCAGCAGTGCGGCCGAACTATATAGTTCACTATATCCTGGAAGGAGAGGGGGACTATGTGGTGGAGGATAGACGATACCATTTGAAAGCCGGCCAGGGTTTTCTGATTGAGCCCAATACGGTAACTTTTTATAGAGCCAATCCAGATAATCCCTGGACCTATGTCTGGGTGGGCTTTTCCGGCCCGCGTGCGCCGGAGTATCTGTATCGTCTGGGCTATAATCACAATCATCTGATTTTCCAGAATGCCGATCAGGAACGGATGCGGAGTCTGGTCTTTGAGATGTTGCGCCACAATAAGAACAGTTTGCGAGATGAGTTTTATTTACATGGACTATTTTATGAGTTTATTTCTTATATGGTCCGTGAGGAACAGCCACAACAGTATGAGCCAGAGTGTCATCGAGAGAATATCAATCGTTATCTACGGGAGGCGGTGGCTTATATTCAGAGGCATTTTTCAGAGGGGTTGCAGGTGGCAGATATTGCCAGAGAGGTGGCGGTGAGCCGGGTATATCTATATCAGATTTTTAATGAAACCTTGGGGGTTTCCCCAAAGGAATATCTGACGAATTTTTGCATTACCCGGGCCACGGAATTGCTCACTTTGAGTGGGCAGCCGGTGGAGGAGGTGGCAGAGAGCTGCGGTTTTAAGAATCCAGCGGCGTTTTCAGCGATTTTTAAGAGGAGGATGGGAGTTACCCCGACAAAGTATAGAAATTCGGTGCCGGCGATTTACCGGGAACGCCTGCAAAAGGAATTACAGAGTTTGTGTAGCAGTTCGGATGGAATTATGCATTAATGTCATTTAGATAAGTGGTGGCAAAAGGTACGCCAAGGAAGATGGGAGATAACAAACAAGGTTATGACAAAAAAGAGGGGGAGGAATTCATAAAAACAGTAACCAGGGAAACGATAAATAAAGGATTCGTCCTGCCTTTAAAGTTTGAGAGGCAGAGCGAATCCTTTTTGGTTATAGTCTAATGATTATTTTCTGTCAGCACATAAAGCCTTGACCAGAAATCGCTACAGATTTCAAATGCTTCCTCTGGCTGGCCGCTGGTGGGCTGTCCGGCGGAGGCGTCGGTGGTGATGAGACCTAAGTTCATCAATTCATCGCCGCCGTGACACATATCTGTTTGGTCTACGTGATAGATCTTTTCTGGATCTAAGCCTTGTAAGCGGAGCCGGCGGTACTCGCAGTTGACATCATTGAGAATCTTGTAGTAGCCGACAATGGCTGTTCGCTGATCTTCGGATACTACCATCCAGGCGGCGATATTGTGCTCAAAGGGGCTTTGCAGCCGGTAGAAAGTGCCAAATTGAAGGACAGAACGATAGCGCTTCATGAAACGAATCTGTTCCCGGACAGTTTCTCGTTCTTCACTGGTTAATTTCTGCAGATCGAGTTCGTAGCCAAAGGCACCAAAGAAAGCTACATTGCCACGAGTGGACAATGGGGTGATGCGGTTTAGCTGATGGTTGGGCACGGCGGATACATGGGCGCCCATACTGATTACCGGGTAACCAAAGCTGGTGCCGTACTGAATTTTGATTCGTTCTGCGGCATCAGAATCATCGCTAGTCCAACATTGGGGAGCATAGTAAAGCATTCCGGCATCGAATCGGGCCCCACCGGAGGCGCAAGATTCGAACAGAATATGAGGGAAGTTTTGGGTCAGTCGCTCATACAGAGAATATAGTCCCAACACATAGCGGTGGAATACTTCACCCTGCCGTTCGGGGGATAGAGCCAGGGAGTAACATTCGGTGATGGAACGATTCATATCCCACTTAATATAGGAAACTTTGGACTCTGAGAGGATTTTAGCTACCATTTCGTAGATATGGTCAATTACTTCGGCGCGGGAGAAATCCAGCACATACTGGTGTCTGCCATGAGACAAAGAGCGTCCAGGAGTCTGAATCAACCAGTCAGGATGAGCGCGATAGAGATCGCTGTCCATATTGGCCATCTCAAGCTCTACCCACAGGCCGAATTTCATGCCCAAAGCTTCAATCTTTTCCGACAGCCCCTTGATGCCGTTTGGCAGGCGTTCGGTGTTGGCGTACCAGTCACCCAGTCCGGCATAATCATTGTTGCGGGCGCCGAACCAACCGTCATCCAGCACAAACAGTTCCACGCCGTCTGTCTTGGCAGCTCGGGCAATTTCTACGAGCTTGTCCTCATCAAAATCAAAGTAGGTGGCTTCCCAGTTGTTTAGAAGAACCGGGCGGACTTTATCTCGCCACTCTCCTCTGGCCAGGCGGGTGCGGTAAAGGCGATGGAACGTCTGACTCATGCCGTTTAAGCCGTTGCGGGAGTAGACGGTCACAGCTTCTGGTGTCTGGAATTTCTCACCCGGAGCCAAGTGCCAGGTAAAACCAAAGGGATTGATGCCTAACATAACACGAGTCACATTATAAGTATCGACTTCAGCCTGAGCCAGGAAGTTGCCGCTGTATATCAGGGAAAAGCCCATCACCTCGCCCTGGAATTCGTCTGCGGTGGGGCGTTTTAACACAATAAAGGGATTGTGAGTGTTGCTGGAATGGCCGCGGGTGCTGCTGACGGATTGGATGCCTTGCTCTAGGCGGCGGATCTTCACCTGGCGCTCTCTCGACCAGGCGCCGGAGAACTGAATCCAGTCATAATCGCAATCTGGCAGATCCAGGCTGGTGCTCATCGCTCTGGTGATCGCAAACGAATCCTCTGTCGGATTTTCAAACCGGGCGCTTCTGGCAATGGCTCCCTCGTTGTTAAAAATAGTGTAGAGAAGGATAAGCTGTAATCCTAGCAGTTCGTCCTTTAAAGTTATCTCCAGAGTATCGGCTTCTTCATTGGATTCGGTATAGGTAGCCGGCAATCCTTCCAAGATTGGCTTGTCGGGATAAATGCGGTGAGACTGGTAAGTAAAGTTGGTGATACGGCTGCCGTTGTTTTGGAGAATCTCCATAGCAGGAAGCTTAAAATCTGTGGTGCCATAGACAGGATACTCCTGTTTGATGTGCTCTAAAGAGAAGGAATATCCCTCGGATTGGTAAGAAGCCATGGGTCGGTAACAGGACTCAAGTAAATGATCAAAATTAGGTCTATCGCTAATTCTGGATCCAAAATAAAGCTGGCCTAAATGACCGTTGTCTAAAATTTTTATAATGTAGCTGATCGTTTCATTGTATAGGTGAAACTCTTTTGCAGCTTCATGAAAAAGGATTGCCATGTGATGTACCTCCATTTTTGTCAGATTACACTCTAGTGGCGACGGTTCGAGCAAGATTAGCCTACCCAAACGACAGCTTTTGGCGAGTGCGGTTACATGTGTAGAGTCTGCTTGTCTGTGGTGTCTATGTCATTTTTTTCGGTGTAGCTTTATTATAGCGAAAGGAGGATTTTTGAAAAGGTGGTTATGTATGGGAAAGTATCAAAAATGTTAACTGCTTAGTTATGGACGTTTCTTGTTGTCTTTATATTCTTTTTCTCCCGCACATATATGTTCTTTCCATGCTTTTTTGCTGTTAAATAATCGTATCAAAAGTTCATCGGATGTTTCATTGAGCCTTTCATGTTCTTCTTTGACCTTATCACACATTTCACTTATATTGTAATCTTCAATATTTACGATGGCATTTATACTTGTTTTTCTATAGTCGCCTCCTTGTACTGTATATATTTGGAATATTTCAAATTCTTTTTTCTTTTCTTTTGTTCTTACAGATATTAACAATATCAAAATAACACTGAGCAATAACACTACGCTACATAGGATTCCTGCCTTTTTCATGTTTTTCACCTCCTGCTACTTAAATTATAAGTATATTCCCATATCTTTGGCAATATTAATTGGAAAAGATTCTTTGTAAAATCGTAATAGGTGAGGTGCTTATGATTACGTTTGAACCCTTTTGGAAAACCCTTAAAGAGAGAAAGATTTCTCAATATGACCTTATAAACAGTTATAACATGAGCAGAGGTATGTTAGATAATCTTAAACATAATAGAAGTATTACTCTTAACACTTTGAATCAACTTTGTAAAACCTTTGATTGTGATATTTCAGATATTATTATCTACAAAAAAGATTAAAGCCTGATTACTTACATGAATGAAGTAATCGGGTTTTTTGTTAGCGCTTACGGGGTTTACTACCAATGTCATTTAGATAAAGAAACGAGAAAATCAGCCCAGGAAGAGGGGAGAGAAGCAACGGAAAATCGTCTGCTCCTTTTTCCGGTTTCGAGATTAAGAATTCCTAAAATCCCTGACTTTTGCTAAAAACGAAACGAAAATATACAAACTCGCTTCGCTCAGACAGTGTATATTTTCGTTTCAACGCCAAATTCAGCGATTTAAGGACTTCTAAATCTCTGCAAAGTCAAAATATCACAGACGATTTTCCGTTGCTTCTCTCCCCTCTTCCTGGGCTGATTTTCTCGTTTCTTTATCTAAATGACATTGCAACATACAGATGACTTTTCTGATGAAGAAGTAGAGAGCGTTGAGGATGCTATTTTAGATTTATATGCTCTAATTTTTATTAAGTATTTTTTAGATATTCAAGTAAGCATATATTCCACCCTTCAAATACTGCGTGAGTTTTCAATCTTACCACCAATTATTAGATATAAGACATGGCGTTTCCTATATGAAAAAGATAAAAACAATATACAAGTAGTGGATAGATTGTGCTTATCTATAATAAAACTATACGACAAGCCAACTGCTTATAAATGGCTGGAAGATAATTGCGAAGCAATTAAAAACATACCATACCCAACAAAAAGTGAAGTAGAAAAATACGATCGGATTAATAGTGTTGAGATAGCACCTGGCATATATCAAGCTATTGTGACCTTGAATTTTGATAAATACTGTAATATGTATGATTTGCTGTATAGTAAGATTAGCGATGCCAGAACATCAATTAATGAGTCCGGGAAAATGTACAAAAGTTTTGAAAAGGCTATCGTACACTATAAACAATATAAAAGTAGTATGATCCAAAATGTTTCAGAAGAAATAGAGAAACTTCAGTCTTTAATGGATTTCGTTTATTTGGGAAGAAAATCAAAAAGCGATATGTAAAGACAATAGCACAAAATTTATTGTTTCAATAAATTTGGGAGAAATATGAGCGAAAAATGACGGAGGGTGATTTCCTCTCCGTCATTTTTTGTGGCGAGAGGAGATGTTACTACGGCCACGACTTACATCCGGAACTACAAGCAAGCGGCGGAACTGAGCGCCGGCCTGGGCGGTCTGCCCGGTTCCACCACCAGAATGTTGATTTCATGTTCCATGCAAATGTCCTCCTTTGGTTTGATTGATGTATTGCAAAGCGCTGGGCGGCTTAACCACTCAGCAGCCCATGCGCCATATCGTGGCTGACAAGGGATGTGTAATATTGCCCCATCGTGACGGGGGCGTTGTAGAGCGCCGCCAGCGTATACGCCTTGATGTTGCCAATCCTGGCAGTGTTGCTTTTCAGGCTGTCCATGACGTAGCCAATATGTTCACTGTTCAGCTTCAAAAGCCGGCTCCTGACAACCTCGGTGGGAAAGTCCTGCCCGCAGATACGGACAGATTCCCGTGTGGAGCAGCAGATTTCAAGCATCAGTTCTACATAGCCATCCAGCAAGTCCTTGTCGTAGGGGTTCCGTTCCAGAAGAATGTCATAGTCGATATTTCCTAAAATCAGTTCGCGGTAGCTTTCCATCTCATCCAATCCCATCCTGCGCGGAGCGCGTTTACCAGCAGAGGAAGAAACTGCTGAGGGGGCAGGGGATGGGATGGATAGATCCGTATCGCTTTTTTCAGTTTTATTTATCTCAGTATTATTAGGGGCGGAAATTCCGCACTCTTGACCGCTTGTTTTCCGTGGTGCAGACTGCGGTTTTTCAGCAGTCTTGACTGCGGCACTGTCAAGCGGTCTTGACTGCTGGTTTTCAGCAGTCTGAAACGGCGTGGCAGGTTCCTGTTCCAGAATGAAATTTTTAACATAAATCCGGGCGGGATGTCCCTGGCCCTGCTTTTTCCGTTCCATCAGGCCAATGCCCTCCAATTCGCGGAACAGCTTTGTTGCTTTGTCCTTGCCACAGTCCAGCATGGCCATAGCTTCCTCCTGGGTGAAGTAGAGGAACACGCGCCCGTTATCGTCCAGCCAGCCATTGCGGGCAGACAGCCCCATGCGGTCAAGCAGCAGGCCATACAGCA
>JAAWNY010000117.1 GCA_022799175.1 Lachnospiraceae bacterium
TTTCAAAATATGTATACGGTTAATTTAAATTAAATATGTATAATTAATTTAAATTAAAATAAAGAACAAAATAGATTAAATTAATTTCACATGGAGATACAATCAAAAAAACGATCGGCGGAAGATTTTGGTGAGAGCAGAGAGAAAGAGGGAAAGGAGAAGGATGGAGAAAAAATAGAAAAGTTAGAAAGACAAGGCAGAGATATCGGAAGAAAAAGGAGGAGAGAGATGATACAAAAGGTAGAAAAGCATTTACAAGAAAAACTGATTCCCTTTTGGGAAGGATTGGCGGACTGGCAACAGGGAGGGTTTTACGGGTATCTGGGGTATGATTTAACACTGAATAAACAGGCGGAAAAAGGGGTTATTTTAAACAGCAGGATTTTATGGTTTTTCTCCAACGCTTTTTTGACATTAAAGCAGGAAAAACTATTGTTGTATGCAGAACATGCATTTTTGTTTTTGCGTGACTATTGCTTTGACAAACAATATGGTGGTGTGTACTGGTCTTTGACTTATGACGGAAAGGTGAAGGACGAGACGAAGCATACCTACAATCAAGCATTTGCCGTGTATGCGTTAGTGTCCTATTATGCAGCCAGCAAAAAGAAGGAAGCTCTGGAGCTGGCATATACACTCTATGAGTTGATTGAGCGTCAATGCCGGGACGAGGGCGGTTACAAAGAAGCATTGGATCGGAGATTCGTGCCTGTTTCTAATGAGAAGCTTTCGGAAAACGGGGTGATGGCGACCCGGACTATGAATACGTTGTTGCATGTGTTCGAGGCATATACAGAACTTTATCGGGTGGGGCATCGGCCGGAGGTGGCAGATAAGCTGAGAAGGATTCTGGATTTGTTTGCAGATAAGATATACAATCCAAAGAAAAAGCGGCAGGAAGTGTTTTTTGATGGGGAGTGGCATTCGTTGGTGGATCTTCATTCTTATGGACATGATATTGAAACTTCGTGGCTGATTGATCGGGGATGTCAGGTGTTGGGAGATGAGCAATATTCGGAGAAGATGAAGCCAATCATTTTGGCATTGGCAGAGGAAATCTATAAAAAGGCATACCGAGATCACAGTGTGATGAATGAGTGTGAAAATGGAGTAGATCGTACCGATCGAATTTGGTGGGTACAGGCGGAGGCGGTAGTAGGATTTTTGAATGCCTGGGAGAGATGGCCAGAGAGGAAAGAGTTTTTGGAGGCGGCAAAGGATATTTGGGAGTATATTTGTCGAGTGATTGTGGATCCAAGGGAAGGATCGGAATGGTATTGGCGAGTAGACGAGATCGGGAAGCCTGTTGAAGGAGAGCCAATCGTGGAGCCTTGGAAGTGTCCTTACCATAATGGAAGAATGTGTATGGAAGTTCTTTGGAGAATGAAAAAATAAAGATTTTTTGGTGACTGGCAAGGAAATAGCAGCATTTATTGCTGATAATAAAAAATCAATGAGGTGACGGTATGATTCATGAAGGGTATAAGAAAGAAAAGGAACGGCTAGAGAAGCTGACGACAAGAAAGAACCGGAAAGCAGATTTTTATAACGGAATTTATGACCGATATGAGGAACCGGTATTGACACGGGAACATATTCCGGCAGAGTGGAGATTTGATCTGAATGCGGAGACGAATCCTTATTTTATGGAGCGACTGGGAGTGAATGCGGTAATGAACGCGGGAGCCATTGAGATTGGCGGGAAGATCTGTCTGGTGGTTCGGGTAGAAGGAAACGATCGGAAATCCTTTTTTGCCGTGGCAGAGAGCGAGAGCGGAGTGGATGGGTTTCGTTTTTGGGATGAGCCGGTGATACTGCCGGATACCTGCCCGGAGGAGACCAACGTATATGATATGCGGCTGACGAAGCATGAGGATGGATATATTTATGGAGTGTTTTGTTCCGAGAGCAAGGATACATTGGTGAAGGATTTGTCAGCAGCAGTGGCGGCAGCAGGGATTGTGAGAACGAAAGATCTGAAAAGCTGGGAGAGATTGCCGAATCTGGTGACATTGCGCTCGCCACAACAGAGAAATGTGGTGTTACATCCCGAATTCGTAGACGGAAAATATGCATTTTATACCAGACCCATGGATGATTTTATCGAAACAGGCAGTGGAGGAGGTGTGGGGTTTGGCCTGTGTGAGGATATTACTCATGCAGTAATTGACGAGGAAATTATGACTAGCCGGCGGAAGTATCATACGATCACAGAATCTAAGAACGGTGCGGGAGCCGTACCGATCCGGACGGAAAAAGGATGGATTCATATTGCTCATGGGGTTCGGAACACGGCAGCAGGTTTGCGATACGTGATTTATGCATTTGCCACGGCTCTGGATCATCCGGAACAGGTGATTGCGGAGCCTTCTGGATTTCTGATTGCGCCGAGAGGTGACGAGAGGATCGGAGATGTGTCTAATGTGGTCTTTACCAACGGTGCGGTGGTACGAGAGAATGGACAGGTGTTGATCTATTATGCTTCTTCGGATACTCGGATGCATGTGGCAGAGACTACGATGGAGAAGCTGGTGGATTATGTGTTTAACACGCCGGAAGATCCGGGAAGAAGTGCGGATTGCGTGCGGCAGCGGGTGGAAATGATTCGAAAGAACCAAAAGTTGTTGGCTGGGGAAGATTAACTTAAAAAGAATTGGAATAGAAAGCAAAGAAAGGATTCGCAGAAGAAGGAAAAACGGGAGGTAGGGAAGATGGGAGAGATGAGAAAGGATGTGGCCGAGCGGTATCAGTTATGGCTGGAATCACCGGTATTCGATAGGGAAACGAAAACAGAACTGCAGGGATTGGCCGGTAATGAGGCAGAGATTACCGATCGTTTTTACCAGGATCTAGAATTTGGAACCGGAGGATTGCGGGGAGTTCTGGGAGCCGGAAGTAACCGGATGAATATCTATACGGTGCGCAAGGCTACGCAGGGGTTGGCAAATTATATTAATAAAGAACAGTCAAGAAAACGGGGGGTAGCCATTGCTTTTGACTCCCGGCACATGTCAATGGAGTTTGCCAGGGAAGCGGCTCTTTGTCTGGCGGCGAATGGTATAAAAGCATATGTGTTTGATTCGCTACGGCCTACGCCAGAGTTGTCCTTTGCTCTGCGGGAGTTGGGATGTGTTGCGGGGATCGTGGTGACAGCCAGTCATAATCCTCCGGAATATAATGGTTACAAAGTATATTGGGAAGATGGGGCACAAATTACGGCTCCCAGAGATAAAGAAATTA
>JAAWNY010000037.1 GCA_022799175.1 Lachnospiraceae bacterium
ACAAGGGCGGTGATGTACTTTTGCCGAAGTCCGGCGGTGTAGCTTTCGGCGGTCTGGCCCGGCTCCACGGTGATATAGGAGCGGTCAGCGGGAATCGCCAGCACCCGCCGCTCCACAGCGGCCCCCGCGTCCACGACATTCTGGCCCAGCTCACGGGTGAGGGCCTGCTCGCTCCATTGATAGCCGCTCCCGCTGGTGTCCCGGTAAATACACCATGTAGGCAGTTTTGGTTGGGTTCATGCGGCGGTCACGTCCACTGGCCCTCGTGTTTTGCACCTGGACAGACAACATTTGATAGGGCAAAAAGGTATAAACACCTCTGTCCTCGTAATGGTTGGCGGGAAGGATAGCGACCAGATACTTGATGGAGAGATAGCTTGCCACCACTACTAAAATCAACAAGATGATTCCCGCCACAAAATAATAAATTTTAATTTTTCCATATGTACCTCCTGAAATTACAGACTCTACTCCCGTTCACAGTCCAAATTCCACATGAATTTTTTACAAAACCACTTTTGTGTCAAATGGCAGAAACGAAAGTCAACGCATTTTAAATTGGGCAGTTTCTGTGGATTGTTACCTGGGTGAATATCGCCACACCACTCACCGAGAATCCCTTGATGTTTTCCAGGAGTAAATCCATATCCAAAGCACCAGGCATCTTGCTGATTTTGAAACATGCCCGCTGGTTAGTGATATAGATATTGCCCTGAAACGGTTTTTTGCTCAGCCCTTGCTTCAAGTAGATTGACATCATTCCGCTACCGATCCGTGTCTCACCGGGGTTCAGTTGAAATTTTGCCATAGTGCCATACTCCTTTGTGATTTATTTTTTATTGTCCATTCTGGAATACTATCGTGCGCCATCCATCCAAGAACCATATGCTTGTTCCTCGATATACTCTATGAACAATTTGTTGTATTCTTCTAATGTATCACATCTGCCAGCCAGTTCTGCAATTCCAATCCCTGCCTGTAATATCCCAGCAACAAATATTTTTTTAGACATTTGCGAATATTTCCGTTACCTCCCAACGGATTGAAATATAAGCGTTTGCTTTCCGAGTAAGTGGATGAAGCACCAACGATATTCAAAACAAAAAGGTACTCTCCACCATACAGTTTCCTGCAGGCATAAGAGCACCATTTTTGACGGTATAAAATTGAGCATAACAAATCTGCGGGACTACATAGTACCACCTTTCCTGTTTGAGAATGGCACAGATCATCATATTTGTTAAACTCTCTTTCTAAAAAATTGCACAAAAATATTAACGCAATTATAGCAGAAATTTATCTGTCACGCAAGGGGCACAATATGTCGATTCACGGTATAAAATGTCAATTTATAGAGTATCAAACTCATATCAATCATTTCCGCTTTCTCATAACGATCAGAATAATTTATATACCTCTGCATTTGTCCCATATCCTGATGTGTCAATTTATCCACTTTCAAATCAATCAGCATATAGCACCAAAGAAGACGATTGTAAAAAATCAAATCCATTCTTCTATTGCTTTCAATGTTATCCAGACACTCCCTCTGCAGTCCCTTTGCCATGCTTTCTAAATTTACAATGACAGCATTATCAAGCTGCCAATGTTATTTAGAGAAGCAGTGACAAAAGGTACGTTAAGGAAGAGGGGAGAGAAGCAACGGGCTTTTTTTGCTACTTTTTCATGTATAACTAATATTAATTTTTAATTAATTTTGATGTTTTAAAGAACTCGTGACATTTTATGATAATAGTGTTACAATGTTTCCAGAAATACCCAAATACAAGGAGGATAAGGAAATGTTAGATACCAAAGTAGCAGGATTGTTGAATGTACAGATTAATAAAGAATTTTACTCTGCCTATTTATATTTGGATTTTTCCAATTATTATGCAGAGCAAGGATTGGATGGCTTTTCCAACTGGTATAAGGTACAAGCCCAGGAGGAACGGGATCATGCCATGCTTTTCATGCAATATCTGCAAAACAATGGCTGCAAGGTAACTCTGGAAGCCATCGATAAACCAGACAAAGAATTTGCTACTTTTGCCGATCCGCTTCATGCCGGCTATGAACATGAGCAATATGTAACCAGTCTGATTCACGACATCTATGAAGCTGCCCATACAGTAAAAGATTTCCGTACCATGCAGTTTTTGGACTGGTTTGTCAAAGAGCAGGGCGAGGAAGAAACCAATGCCGAAGGTCTGATCAAAAAATTTGATTTATTCGGCTCCGATCCCCGTGCTCTCTATATGCTAGACAATGAACTGGCTGCCAGAGTCTATTCCGCACCTTCTCTGGTTCTGTAACCAGAAAAAATCTGGTATATCACTCCAATGTCATTTAGATAAGTAATGGCAAAAGATACGCCAAGGAAGAGGAGAAAAGCAATAGAAAATGGTCTGTGGATTTTGACTTTGCATCTCACTCCCATTATTAATATTAGATAGAAAGTATCAAAATAAACCATCCACCATTTCTCATGTTTTGTGTCCGGATATTTACGTACACAAAATAGGGAAATAGTGGATGGCTTGTTTTTTAATGTTTCTTGACGATTTACTGTTATTCCACAATAACCTTCATAAAGTTTTTCTTACCTCGTTTTACCATCATGCCATCTCCGGTAAAGTCTTCCCTGCCATAAGAGAGCTTGCTGTCTTTTATCTGCGTTCCGTTGACAGAGACACCACCTTGTTCCACATTTCTTCGTGCTTCAGAACGGGAAGAAGCCAGACCAGATTTCTGTAATATTGCAAGAATATCAATTCGTCCCTCTATAAAATCTTCCGCCTTCAGACAATAAGAAGGCATATTTTCCAGACTTCCCTGACCACCAAACAACGCCTTCGCTGCCGTTTGTGCTTTTTGGGCTTCCTCCTCGCCGTGCACCAGCTTTGTCAACTCATAGGCCAAAATTTCCTTAGCCGTATTTAGCTGGCTTCCCTCCCAGCGATCCATCTCGTCAATCTGCTCGATAGGCAAAAAGGTCAGCATACGTAGACATTTCAGAACATCCGCATCAGCCACATTTCTCCAGTACTGGTAAAAATCAAAGGGTGAGGTCTTATTCGGATCCAGCCATACGGCACCCGACTGCGTCTTGCCCATTTTTTTACCCTCGGAATTCAACAATAAAGTAATGGTCATAGCATGAGCATCCTTACCAAGCTTACGGCGAATTAGTTCCGTCCCGCCTAACATATTGCTCCATTGGTCATCGCCGCCAAATTGCATATTGCAACCATACTCCTGAAACAGCATATAGAAATCATAGCTTTGCATAATCATGTAATTGAATTCTAAAAAGCTTAATCCCTTCTCCATTCGTTGCTTATAGCATTCGGCCCGCAACATATTGTTTACAGAAAAGCAGGCCCCAACCTCTCGCAAAAGCTCCACATAATTCAATTTCAGCAACCAATCGGCATTATTTACCATCAATGCCTTACCTTCGGAAAAATCGATAAAACGACTCATTTGCTTTTTAAAACATTCACAATTATGATCAATCATCTCTGGCGTCATCATTTGACGCATATCTGTCCGTCCGGAAGGATCTCCTACCATGCCAGTACCGCCACCAATGAGGGCAATCGGTTTGTTACCCGCCATCTGCAGACGCTTCATCAGACACAATGCCATAAAATGTCCCACATGCAGGCTATCTGCCGTAGGGTCAAAGCCAATGTAAAAGGTGGCTTCACCTGCATTTACCATTTTCTTGATCTCTTCTTCGTTTGTTACCTGGGCAATTAACCCTCTGGCAACCAATTCCTCATAACAATTCATACTGTCATCTCCTGTTCTTTTTAATATATTCTTTTTTTCCGGAAGCTATGGCAGACCGCCTTCATCACATGATAAAGCAAAAAAACCTCGTCCTATCGTATCTCTACAAAAGGACGAGGTACCCTCAATGGATAAGGGAACACTCTCGTGTTACCACCTTTTTTCATAAACGGCTCACACCATCTACCTTAACAAGCACCAAAAGTTCGGATGCTCTGGCACGATAACGGGTGCTCATTTACCGTCACAGCCTACTAGAAGGATATCTTTCGAAATTGACCCTCTTTTTGGTGTGAAGCTCCAAGATGTATTCACGCTCCGCCATCCACGCGCCTCTCATCTGCCGGCTGCTTTCTGTGTGGAGGTTATGGACCGCTACTTCTTCTTATCATCGCAGTCTTCTGTTTTGTTGATTTGTTTTGTTGATGATTATATCGAGAATGATAAAATTTGTCAAGGGGCGTTTATGAAGTAAGAGTCCCTTCTTTTTGTACTTCCCTGGCTACCGCGGCCGTCTCTCTGGCAATCTCAAGCTCTTCATTCGTTCTTACCACCAGCACATTAACCCGAGAAATACCATCAGAAATGCGAAAAGCCTCTCCCTGCTCCCGATTTTTCACTTCATCAATGGTAATCCCCAAAAACTCCAGATATTCACAGATCTCCTGTCGGATATCCGAATCATTTTCCCCCACTCCAGCTGTGAACACAATATTGTCCACACCATTCATCGCCGCCGCATAGCTTCCCACGTATTTGGCTACCCGATAAGCAAAAATTTCCCGGGCTAAAGCGGCTTTCTCGTTGTACTTAATTTCCGCATCCTTCAATTCCCGGAAATCACTGGAAAAGTTTTTGGAAATTCCCAGTACCCCAGATTCCTGGTTTAAAATGGCCATGATCTGAGGGAAGTCCAAATTTTCTTTTTTGATCAAAAATTCCAGCGCCCCCGGATCCACATCGCCGCACCGGGTTCCCATGACCAGCCCTTCCAAGGGCGTAAAACCCATAGAATTATCAATCACTTTGCCATACTTTACAGCACTGATGCTGGCACCATTACCCAGATGACACACAATCGTCTTTACTTTTCGAGGATCTTGGCCAAGAAATTCTGCCGCCCTTTGGGACACATATTTATGACTGATACCATGGAAACCATAACGACGTACTTTATACTTCTCATAATAACGATAAGGTAATCCATATAAAAACGCCTTTGGTTCCATAGTCTGATTAAATGCAGTATCAAAAACTCCCACCATAAGTGTATCCGGCATCAGCTTCCGACAGGCGTCTACGCCTACAAGATTAGCCGGATTATGCAAAGGCGCCAAATCGTTACATTCAGTCATGGCCTGAATCACCTCATCGGTTATCACCACCGATCCGGTAAACTTTTCTCCTCCATGAACCAGACGGTGTCCAATAACATCAATTTCCTGAAAATTTTCAAGGATTCCCTTCTGTGGATCCACCAGAGTGTCTAGAAGCGTATGCACTGCCTGTGTATGATTCTCCATAGCAATCGATTCTTTCAAAGAAATACCTTCCAAAGTCCGATAGGTAAAGCTTCCATCAATGCCAATCCGTTCGCAGAGTCCCTTGGCTAATACCTGTTCGCTGTCAGAATCAATAACTTGAAATTTCAGAGAGGAACTGCCACTATTGATTACCAATATTTTCATCACAAACCTTCTTCCTTAACAAAAAACATACTTTTCCAATCGCTCAAACGCCTCCTTTACCCGGGAAAATGGCAATGCCAGATTCATCCGAATCGAGTTTGCTCCGTGAAACATCCTGCCATCCTGCCAGGCCACCCCCACATCCCAGCCGGCCTTTTCCAACTCATCGATGGTTTTTCCATGTATCTTCAGCCATTCTGTACAGTCCAAAAACAGCATATAGGTTCCCTGAGGTCTGGCCACCTGCACTCCTGGAAAATGATCCCGGATGAAATCACAGCCATAGGTCACATTCTCTGTGATCACCTGACAGAGCTCATTCACCCATTCATGTCCCTCTGAGCTGTAGGCTCCCATCAAAGCATGCATACTCAACACATTCATAGAATTATAATGGGATTTACTGCTTTGAGCTTCTACCCGTTCCCGCAAATATTGGTTATAAATAATGTGATAAGCACCTATTAATCCCGCCAGATTAAAAGTCTTGGAGGGGGCATATAAAGATATGGTACGATTTCTGGCATCATCGCTGATCATCTGTAAAGGAATGTGATGATTCCCCTGCAAAATGATATCTGACCAAATCTCATCGGAAATCACCACACAGTCATTGGCCTGATAGACCGCCATTGCCTGTTCTAGCTCTTCCCGTTCCCACACGCGCCCGCAAGGATTAAAAGGACTGCAAAAGACTGCCACATGAATTTTATTCTCTTTTATCTTGGCATCCATGTCAGCATAATCCATTCTCCAAACCCCTGCCTCATCTAGCTTCAGGGGACTATGGACAATCCTTCTGCCACAATTGGAAATGCTACCGGTAAAACCGATATACGTGGGACTATGAAGCAACACCGCATCCCCTGGTGCGGAAAATGCTTCCAGCACCGAAACCAAACCTCCCAACACGCCATTTTCATACCCAATACACTCCCGGGTCAGTCCAGTCACCCCATTACGCCTTTGTTGCCAATCGATAATCCTGTCAAAATAAGCATGATCCGGGATAAAATAGCCAAAGGCCGGATGTTTCACCCGCTCAACGATTGCCTCCGAAATTGCCGGAAAAACAGGGAAATTCATGTCTGCCACCCACATGGGAATCGCCTCAAAATCTGCTTTCGGCTTATCTGGTGCAGAACCTCCGCTTCCCAGTCCGTCCACCGCCAAAGCATCCTTCCCCCGGCGATCCAATATAGAAATAAAATCATATTTCATCTTCACCCACCCCTTTTCTTTTCCATAACACGCAAAAAGCCGGTTTTTTATTCTGGTACAATGTAGAAAGCATATCTAATATCCTTCTCTGCATTCAGATGATATGCCTCCTCCACGTCACTTCCCCAGCTATCGATCCCGCCTACTCCCCGGACCGCTCCTAAAATACAGACCACCGTTCTTCGTGCTGGTGGCAACTCCTCCTGATGCGTAGCATTTTCCAGCTCCTCTGCTGTATAGGGAAGGCAAGAAAAAGCAAACGATTCCTCTGCTTTTTCAAAAGTCAAAGAAAAGGGAGAAATTTCCCCTCGTTGATCATTAGCTAGCACAGAAGATCGGCGCACAGTCAGACGTTTGGTATCCATATGCATCCCACAGTCCTGGGGAACCAGATACGGGGTCACTGGAAGTCCTGTTACTTCCCACTCTCCCTCCACGCCTCCTGCCATCCGATCTGGATAAGTCTCTCCTGATAAACCGGTATAGCTGTATCCGTCTGCCTTTGTGGGCATGATAAAACGCATACCAAATACTGGTAATTGCGGCAAATTCCTTTTTCCATAATAGTGAACATCCACCCGTATTCTTCCAGTTTGATCCACGGTATATTGGGTCTCTACCTTCGTCTTTGGCACAGTAGCTGTCTCATAAACAAAAACTATCTTCAGACTTTCTGCCACTAACGCCTGGCCAAAACGGTTGTTGCCTGGTGGCAGAAAATCTGCAAATTCCTGTTCATCCACCCAAACCCGGATATCGGTTGTTCGCAAAAACAAATCTGCCCCCATCCACATTGCTGATAGCAAAGAAAATCCAGATCCTCGATCATTATCCGTGGTGGCACGCCAAAAGGTAGGTTTCGGTGTGCGATACAACCATTCTCGCCCCTTTACTACCAAGGATTCCAATCCTCCCGTCTGGTAAGAAAACAAATATTCAAAGCCATCCCCATGTACCCCCAAAACCACATCCCCAAATACAATCTCCAGGTTCCCTGTTATCTCTGACCTACTTTTGCTGATAGAATCCATAATAGTATTTCACCTCCTGCATAGCTGGCTTCGGCGTACGGTCCGCAAACAAAATTCCATTACCGGAAAACTCGTAATCCGACGGTCGATCGTCAAAATCGCCGCCATAACGCAGCACTTCTCTTTCCGTCACTTCATCCCAAACCCAAAGTGCCTGATCCATGAAATCCCAGATAAACCCCCCCTGATAATGCTCATATTGATCCAACAACTCCATGTAAGACTTCATTCCTCCTAGAGAATTCCCCATATCATGCATATATTCACAGAGAATCAACGGCTTCCTTCCATCCTCCAAATATTCTCTAACTTTCTCTGGTGGCGTATACATCTGGCTTTCCACATCCGAAATCATTGCCTCATAAGAACGATTATGGAACACTCCCTCATAATGCACCAATCGTCCATCCTCTTTTTCCTTCACATATTCCTGCATTGCCTGAATATTATCTCCTGCAAAGGATTCATTGCCCAGGGACCAGAATAGGATGGATACATGATTTTTGAATGTTTCAAAATTCGTCCGCATTCGATCCAGCACAGCCTCCCTCCACTGAGGAATACTCCCCGGAACATTCCAACTTGGCTCATCGACTCCTCTTTTTTGCCAGGAACCGTGGGATTCCAGATTCGTTTCCGACATCACATAGATCCCTTCCCGATCGCACAGTTCATACCAAGGAATCTGATTGGGATAATGGCAGGTACGCACACTGTTGATATGATTCTCATGAAAACAGGCCAAATCTGCCAACATATCCTCCATACCAATTACCCGACCGGAATGCGCATTCCATTCATGACGGTTTACTCCCTTGAGGATCAAACGCTTTCCATTCAACTTCATAACACCGTCTTCCACCACAATCCGACGAAAACCAATCTCATAGGGTACCAGCTCAATCAACCGTCCATCACCGGACAACAAGCGAATCTCCAAATGATACAGGCAGGGATGGCCATGCTCCCATACTTGTATATCTGGCAACAACTCCGGCTTCATCACTAAATGTTTCTTGGCTGGAAGCGTCTTTTCCAGAATACTTTGTCCATCCTCATTCTTCAGCTGAATCCATATTTGATAATCTTTCCCCGCTGTTTCCCCCTCCATGACTTCCACAAACTGCCTATCCTTTTCTTTTTGGGCTTCCTCAGCCATAGACAATTTCAATTCCAGCCCCAACTCACCGGTCTTTCCATCCGCTTTTAGCACTGGTCTTGCCCACATATCCTCCACATGTAACTCTGGTTTCCCATACAAAGTCACATTCCGAAAAATACCAGAGAACCGGAAAAAGTCCTGATCCTCCAGATAAGCCGCCGTGGAACGCTTATGTACTTCCACTGCTAAGAGATTTCCCTGCTCCCGGATATAGGGAGTCAGCTCAAAATCCGATGGCGTAAAACTGTCTTCGCCATATCCCACAAACTGACCATTCAGCCAAACATATATGGCTTGCTCCACACCTTCAAAAGAAATGCAAATCCGTTTTCCCAAAAGATTTTTATCTAAATCAAACACTCGGCGATAAGATCCGACGGGATTATATTTTGCCTGAGAAAATTGTCCCGTCTGCTTTCCTATCCCTTCCAAAGAATAAGCCGGTCGGCGATATTGGTGTCCCTCCCAGGGATACATGGTATTAATATAATGAATCCGGTCATAACCGGCCAACTCAATGTGACAGGGTACCGGAATCTTTCCAAAATCCGCCGCATCAAAATCTTCTCTATAGAAATTCGCCGGACGCCTGCTCGCATTCTCAGACCAGAAAAACTGCCAATCTCCGTTTAAAGATTGATACAAAGAATCTTTCTTCTCTTCAAAATCCCTTTCATTTTCATAAAATCGATGATCCGAATGTGCTGGCAGAACATTCACCCGAAAAATCTCTGGATCATCCAGCCAGCTAAGCTCTGGTTTTACCATAGCCATGCGCCGCCCCTCCTTTATCAAAAATACAAAAGCCTCATCTGTAAAATCAGTCCGGTTTTGCAGCAATAGGATTCCTTGCAAAACCGGACTGTATTCTTTCTTTCCGTTTCCTGCAACAACAATTCGGACCATCCGAACTGTCTTTGGCATCTGTTAATGACGATGCATAGCTACTTGATCCGCCCCAAGATTTTTCAGATTTTCATGAACTTCTCTGCCATCTGCCTGTCCGATCAGAAGATCTCTGGCTTTCTTTGCCTCCAACTCAGTCTTATGCTTGCTAGGACCGCCCACACAGCCGCCCACACAAACCATACCTTCCACAAAATCAGCTGGCAGCTTACCTGCCTTCATCAGAAGCAGAGCTTTCTTACACTCTGCGGCACCATTGCATTTCATTACATTGGGTGAAATATCTTCATTCATCTCCTTGAAGCATTGTACCACTGCTGCTGTCACACCACCAGAATTACCAAATCGCTTACCGAATACAGAGCTGTCCTGATAACTATTTTCCTCTGGTTCCAGCTCTACCCCTTTTGCCCGCATCATAGCACGGATCTCTCCAAAAGTCATGGCATAATCGGCATTTCCGGTAATATTCAGATCCAATGTCTCACTCTTCTTAGCAATACAAGGCCCGATAAATACCGTAATGGTCTCCGGATCCTGCTCCTTTAACATACGTGATACTCCACACATCGGAGAAACGGTGGTGGACATATGGTCAAGAAGCGTAGGGAAATGCTGCTTGATCATATTTACAAACGCCGGACAACAAGACGTAGTCATCTTTTTTCCTTCTTTATATGCTTCTGCCCATTCCGCCGCCTCAGCAGCCGCTGTCAGATCGCCTCCTAATCCCACCTCTATCATATCGGCAAAGCCAATCTTTTTGAGCGCAGTTTTCCAGCTTGCCATCGTAATATCCGGGCCAAACTGCCCCTCTGTAGCTGGAGCTACCATAGCCACCACCCGCTTTCCGGCATTAATCAGCCGGATCACATCTACCATAAAAGTTTTTGTGCCAATCGCACCGAAAGGACAACTGTGAATACAAGCGCCACACTGAATACATTTCTTTTCATCAATCACACAAATTCCGTACTCGTCATAGGTAATGGCATCTACCGGGCAAACTTTCTTGCAAGGACGCTCGAGATGGGCAATCGCGCTATAAGGACATGCCTGAGCACATTTGCCACATTCTTTACATTTTCCTGGATCAATATGCGCACGACTATCGCCAATGGTAATAGCACCAAAATTACAGGAATTCTGACATGCTTTGCCCATACAGTTTCGACAGTTATCCGTCACTACATAAGATGCAATGGGACACTCTTCACAAGCCGCCTTGATCACCTGTACCACATTCATCGAGTCCATTCCCACTGGGCATTTCCCTTCTGCCAGACGAACCCGCTGTTTAATGATCTCCCTCTCTTTATAGATACAGCAGCGAAACTGAGCCTGAGGACCTGGGAACATCTGATAGGGAAGCTCCTCCCGCTTCTCCTCTAGAGTTTCCGACCATGCCAGCTTTGCCACCTCACAGAGCACATCATGCTTTATTTTTAAGATTGTTGCATCATTAGTTACCATGAGTTTTTAACCTCCTCATTTTTTATCGCCTTCTGTCCTACAAATAGAAATCGCAGACTCTATTTTCCTAGTAGTACGTCACAGTGACAGGTTTTCCCATCTCCTCCACGGTATTCTTTAACTGTTCTACCAGATTCTGACGAATGCCCAAATCAAAGGGCAAACCCGGATTCTGGTAAGCGCTGTTGATCGCCTTTCCTACATACATATGCAACTCAGTACAGTCTTCAATCAGCATTTTTGCCACCATGGACGCGCCGTTTGGTTTATCCAGTTCCAGGAAAAAATCCTCCGATATTGTCTCTTTTTTTACATAACGTTTTAAAAGCTGAAGTACGCGGTTTAAAGTCAGCACTCCTTCTGTCACCAGATCAATCCCGTCCATAAAAGCAATCGGCGGAATCTCTGGATCTACATAGTCCATAGATACATCCAAGCGCTTATTCAGTACTCTTGATACAATTGTGGCACTGGTTCCACCGCAGACAATTCTCCGCGTATCCTCATCCCCACCCATCCAACTATGAACCATCTCTTGATCCCGAGAAGCATCGCGGGCCGGGCCTGTCATCAGATGAACCGTTTTGGAATTAATAATCCGCATACAGGCCACAGTGGTATCATCACCAGGACGATATTCATATAATTCATCACATGCCTGACAGATCGCTGAAGCCAGGCGCATGGCGGATATAGTCAGCGGGTACTGCTTCACTGCATAGGCCGCAATGTCCTCCCACACCCAGCCGAAATTTAGTAACCGTCCCACGCCTGCGTGAATGGTACCGTCACTCATTAAAATCAGTGCGTCCCCTTTCTGCACCTGAAAACGATATTCATTAATTTTTTTTCCTTTGACTTCTCGGATATTCTGTGGGATCATCATCAGCTTTCCGCCCCGGATAAAAATACAACCAGGATTGTCAAATTCTACCAGATAAGCTTCTCCACTGTGGAACACTTGAAGAATACTAAATGTAGCATAGGCCACCTGCCTCACCTGACAGATCGGCAGAGTCTCCACGATCGTCTCCACACATTCCTCCAAAGTAGCGCCGTTTAAAAACATCGTACCCAGGATCTTTGATGTCAAAGTAGCGAGAATATTGGCTTTGACCCCACTGCCCATGCCATCTGCCAGAATCATAATATTGGAATCTGCTGTCTGCAGAATCTCCACCTTATCCCCGCATAAAATCTCGGTAAATTTATTTAGACTTTTATATGCAACATCTACGGTAACTCCCATTTACACACCTCCGTTGTCGCCGTCCTCCAGCAGAGAATGGCAAAGCTTCGTGAGGGTGGTCTTGGTTTCTGCTGTCGTCTCACCCAAGAGTCCCGCAATCTCCTGCGCAACCATCATCTGTTTATGGATGACTCGCTGTGCTAGGTCGATAGTATCAAGCTTCTTCTCATAATCCGCACGTGCCTGCTCTTCCTGCTGTGTAATATCGATAAAAGTAGCCAGCACTGCATTTTCTTTTTCTATGTAAACCATGTTCTGAAGAGTATCTAGATGGTATTCTGGATAGCTTACTTTCTTGCCGTGAATATTTTGGCGAGTGTCAAACACCCACTGGAAATCCACGGGGTCGATAAACTCATACAGATACATCTTCAAAGCCTCCGAGCGGGTTTTTCCAAAATATTTCTCTCCAACTGCTGAGTATTCAAGAATCTTCATCTCATCATTCACCAGCAACACCATATTGGGAGAGGTCTCCATAACCAAATTAGAGAGAGATTCTGACTGCTCATACATGAACGGAATACACATATTCAGTTCTGCCTTCTTCTGGAATACGGCAATTGCCTTCTCCCGACAAGTGGGATATCCGCAGGCGCCACAATTCAATTCATCTTCTGGTCTGGTCTTGCCCGTCTTAGAAAGGATTTCCCGAATCTGAGTTTCTGTAGGAATCGGATCTTTCGGAGAGCGATCCGCAAAGATTTTTTGCATCGGCACGGATGCCAGTACCGGCCCAGTCTCCTCATCAGAAACCGGCTCACGGGGAATCGCCTCCTCCATATCCAGCTTCACTTTAAAGCGGGACATGGATTTATCATTCACTGTCGGCCCTTTGATGCAGCCGCCATAACACATATTCATCTCAATAAAGCAACCGCTGATCTCACCGCGGAGCATACTGTCGCACAACTCCATGCAGTTCTTTTCCCCATGAATGTAGAACTTCCGATAGGAATCTGTCTGTGACTGAGTAGCAACCACGGAATTGATTACACCGCTGCTCACCGGGTACAGGCGATTAACTTTCGGATCTTTTACAAAAGGCATATCCTCACAATCTTCGATATTGATATCTTCATCCTGAAGCCAACGGTTAATATCGTTGAAATTCAGTACAGCATCAATACAGTCTCTGTGGCGCTCATCCTGAGCCTCCTGCTTTTTGGCAATACACGGACCGAGAAAAACCACTTTTGTCTCTTTGCCCAATTCTTGTTTCAACAGCCTTCCATGGGCAATCATGGGAGAAACTACCGGAGCCATATAAGGAATGAGCTGCGGGTAATATTTCTCTATCAGGTCATTGGCACTGGGACAACAGGTCGTAATGATATTTTCCATTTTGTGCTCAGTTAACAGCCTAGCATACTCTGCGGTTACCAAAGCGGCGCCTTCCGAAGTCTCACGAACATCGGCAAATCCCAGTTTTAACAGAGCGGAACGAACCTGACCAATGGTATGGTATTTTAATAATCCCATATAAGCAGGCGCTATGGATATAACTACTTTCTCGCCTCTGACTATGTAACTTTTTACTTTTCCCAAATCGCTGATCAATGTCTTCGCCGATTGTGGACAAATCTGAAGACAACGGCCGCATAATACACAATTTTCTGGCATAATCTCAGCACGTCCGTCTTTTACCATGATAGCTTTGACTTCGCAATTGCGGACGCATTTGTAGCAGTGGCGGCATTTGGTTGCTTTGAAGTCGATAATTGCTGCCATAGTTACAGCCTCCCCATGATTTCTTTGTTGAAAAATTCCTCCGTGGTCTCAGGTGACAGAGAGAATAATTCTCCGTCTATGGTTACGCAGACACCATTGACGCAATTGCCGCTGCAGAATGCTCCGTTTAAGTCTACTTTATCGGAGATATTGTTGGCTTTGACCAGAGTTTGTAGTTTTTGGATGATCTCTCGGGATCCTCTTAAATGACATGCGCTTCCAATACAGATTGATACTCTCATGACTTGTTCCTCCCAGTCTTGGTGATATTGGTGTGTGGTTATGGGGGCAGGCTCGCTGTTTGGCTGGACGGCCGTTTGGGGACTCGCCTTTGAAGGGGCTCGCTTGCGGCTTCGCTTTTGTGGAGACGCGTGGGTGATTCGCCTGTTGGGTGGCTCGCTTATTGGTGGCTCGCCTCCGGCTTCGCTTTTGTGGCAAGTGGGGAGTCCGCAGTGGCGCTCACCTCCGCTTTGCTCCGGTTCGCTCACGGGCTTGCGCCCTATGAAAAAGTACAGAACCAAAATTTCTTATGTGCGAGCACAACGAAATTTTGGTTCTGTACTTTTTCGCACTGCTCATTGCTTACGTGGACATTATCTCATAACGATAAATTTTTATCAATTGGTTTTTTGTATAAATATATGGCTTTTTGTCCAGTTCTGGAAATTTTTTTGATTTGGTTTTGTTAAAAATTTTTTCGTCCGTAAATTAAGTCGCGAAATCGTATTTAAATCTGTGTTAACATCTTTTTTACATATTTGCCTGTGTAGGAAATATCTTCTTCTGCTATCTCTTCTGGCGTCCCCTGAGCGATCACAGTGCCGCCTCGATCCCCGCCTTCAGGGCCGATATCGATGATGTAATCGGCGGCTTTGATCACATCTAGATTGTGCTCAATCACAATCACTGTGTTACCACCTTCCGACAAGCGCCGCAGAATATCTACCAACTTATGCACATCGGCAAAATGTAGGCCGGTCGTCGGCTCGTCCAAAATGTAGATAGTCTTGCCTGTACTCCTCCGGCTTAGTTCGGTGGCTAGCTTGATTCGCTGCGCCTCTCCACCCGATAACTCCGTGGAAGGCTGGCCCAAACGAATGTATGAAAGACCGACGTCATTGAGTGTCGAGATCTTGCGGTGAATCGAGGGAATGTTTTCGAAAAATTTCGTTGCTTCTTCTACTGTCATATTCAATACATCATAAATGCTCTTTCCCTTATATTTCACCTCCAACGTCTCCCGATTATACCGTTTGCCACCGCAAACCTCACAAGGCACATATACATCCGGCAAAAAATGCATCTCAATCTTAATAATGCCGTCACCACTGCATGCTTCGCATCGTCCACCCTTGACATTAAAGCTGAAACGTCCCTTGCTGTATCCCCGAACCTTAGCATCTGCTGTCGAGGCAAACAAATCCCGAATCATGTCAAATACCCCTGTGTAAGTCGCCGGATTGGATCGCGGTGTACGACCGATAGGTGACTGGTCTATGGCAATCACTTTGTCTAATTGCTCTACTCCCTCCATCTTTTTGAACTTTCCTGGTATCGTCCGCGCACGATTCAGCTTGCGGGCCAGTGATTTGTAGAGAATCTCATTGACCAGGGAACTCTTTCCAGAACCAGAAACACCCGTGACACAAGTCATCACTCCCAGCGGAAAAGATACGTCAATATTTTTCAGATTATTTTCTTTGGCCCCCTTTACCGTCAGATAGCCGCTGGCTTTTCTCCGCTCCTTGGGCACCGGAATGCGGGTTCGGCCACTCAGATAGGCGCCGGTAATAGAACGTTCACATTGCATGATATCTTCCACGCTTCCTGCCGCCACCACCTCTCCGCCGTGCTCCCCGGCGCCAGGTCCGATATCAACGATATAATCGGCCGCTCGCATCGTGTCCTCATCATGCTCCACCACTAATACAGAATTACCTAAATCTCGAAGATGAAGCAAGGTCGCCAACAACTTATCATTATCTCTTTGGTGTAAACCGATGCTGGGTTCATCCAAAATATAGGCTACTCCCACCAGTCCAGAACCAATCTGAGTCGCCAACCGGATCCGCTGTGCCTCCCCTCCGGACAACGTTCCTGTCGCGCGTGACAAAGACAGATATTCCAACCCTACATTCAACAAAAAATCCAGCCTGGCCTTAATCTCTTTTAAAATCTGTGCACCAATCGATTCTTGCATTGCTGTCAGTCGTAACTCCTCCAAAAAGGCACGGCAGGCAGTAATGGAAAGCTCCGTCACCTCATAAATATTCTTCTCTCCTACCGTCACAGCCAAAGAACTCTTTTTTAATCGCTGTCCCTTACAAGCTTTACATGGGGTAATGCGCATAAATGTCTCATATTCTGCCTTGGATGCCTCAGAAAAGGTCTCCCGATAGCGTCGCTCCACATTCCGCAACAGACCTTCAAAGGCCACGTCATAGACTCCTTCTCCTCGCTGTCCCCGGTAATGAACCTTCATCTCTCGTCCCCCAGTACCATAGATCAGTACATCATGAATGAGATCCGGATATTCCTCAAAAGGGGTGTCCAAACTAAAATCATATTCTTTTGATAACGCCTCAAGAATCGCATGCGTAAAGCTACCTTTATCGGTACAGGACTGCCATCCCATCACCGTGATCGCCCCTTGCGATATGCTCAGGGACTTATCTGGAATCATCAATTCCTCATCAAATTCCATTTTATATCCCAGACCAAAACAATCTGGACAAGCGCCGAAAGGATTGTTAAAAGAAAAACTTCGAGGTTCCACTTCCTCTATGCTGATTCCACAATCCGGACAGGCAAAACTCATACTGAAATTCAGAGGCTCGCCATCAATCACATCCACGATCATCAGTCCATCCGACAATCCCATCACCGTCTCAATTGAATCTGTCAGTCGTTTTTCAATCCCTGCTTTCACCACCAGACGATCCACCACAATTTCAATATTATGCTTGATATTTTTCTCCAGCTTAATCTCTTCTGACAGCTCATACAGATTCCCGTCAATCCTCGCCCGAATATAACCACTGCGCCGGGCTTGTTCCAGTAGTTTTACATGTTCGCCTTTTCTTCCCCGCACCACTGGCGCTAACAACTGAATCCGGGTCCGTTCAGGCATCGCTAAGA
Organism: Lachnospiraceae bacterium; assembly: GCA_022799175.1. Taxonomy (GTDB): domain Bacteria; phylum Bacillota; class Clostridia; order Lachnospirales; family Lachnospiraceae; genus Brotaphodocola. The sequence continues at coordinate 17,398 of JAAWNY010000037.1, forward strand.
TCTGATCTACCATCTGATCCACGGTCTGCCTCTTGATTTCTCTGCCGCATTTTGGACAGTGAGGGATCCCAATCCGCGCATATAAAAGACGCATATAGTCATATATCTCCGTCACCGTCCCTACGGTTGAGCGGGGATTACGGTTCGTCGACTTCTGATCGATGGAGATCGCTGGAGAAAGCCCCTCAATACTTTCTACATCCGGTTTTTCCATCTGTCCCAAAAACTGTCTGGCGTAAGAGGACAACGACTCCATGTAGCGCCTCTGTCCCTCCGCATAAATCGTATCAAATGCCAGAGATGACTTTCCAGAACCACTTAATCCTGTCAGTACCACCAGCTCATTCCGCGGGATATCCAAGGTAATATTTTTTAAATTATGTTCATTCGCGCCTCTTATCTTAATATATTGTTTTGCCATACTTTCAGCCTTTCTGTAAACTTTTCCTCCGAATATCTCTTGATCCGATTCTCTCCATCCGGAAACAGTTCTATTCTATCACATCGGCTGTTATTTTGCAAACATTTGTTCTGTATTAATAAAACTAGAACTCTATTTTATTCCTGTGAATCTTATCCTTTTGCAAAAACTCTGAAATGATTTTATAAAAATCTCTAGTGGAATGATCGTTTACTCCCCATGCAATATCTCCATAAATTCTTCTCCGCTGATCGTCTCTCTCTCCAGCAGATATCCCGAAATTTCATTCAGTTTTCCTGCATGGGCCTTCAATATTCCCATGGCCTTCTCATATTGCTCTTTTACGATCCGGATCACTTCCTCATCCACCATCCTAGCGGTCTCCGGAGCACAGACCATAGAGGTATCTCCTCCCAAATACTGATTGTTCACGGTCTCTAGGGCCACCATGCCGAACTGCCCGCTCATTCCATAACGAGTCACCATAGCCCGGGCCAGCTTTGTGGCCTGCTCAATATCATTGGCCGCACCAGTGGTAATAGAACCAAACATAAATTCTTCTGCCGCCCGACCTCCTGTGAAAGTGGCAATCTTATTCAGTGCCTCCTCCTTGCTCATCAGGAAACGTTCTCCTTCTTCTACTTGCATGGTATATCCCAAAGCACCGGAAGTGCGGGGAATGATGGTGATCTTATGAACTGGCGCACTGTTATTCTGACACGCCGCCACCAGAGCATGACCCACCTCATGATAAGCTACAATCCGTTTCTCCTTTTCTGACACAGCCGCATCTTTGCGCTGATATCCGGCAATGACCACCTCCACGCTTTCTTCCAAATCTGCCTGAGAAACCACACTGCGTCCCTGACGTACTGCCCGCAACGCCGCCTCATTGACAATATTGGCTAACTCCGCACCGCTGGCGCCGGACGTAGCACGGCCAATGGCATCAAAATCCACATTGTCACCCAGCTTTACCGCTTTGCCGTGTACCTTCAAAATCGCTATCCTGCCTTTTAGATCCGGCAATTCCACCGGAACCCGTCGATCAAAACGTCCTGGCCGTAGTAACGCTTTATCCAGAGACTCCGGCCGATTGGTGGCTGCCAGAATCACCACACCCTTCTTGCCATCAAAACCATCCATTTCTGTCAACAGCTGATTCAAGGTTTGCTCCCTCTCGTCATTGCCCCCTAAGCCGCCGCCATCTCTTTTCTTACCAATGGTATCAATCTCATCAATAAACACAATACAAGGCGCTTTGTCATTGGCCTGCTTAAACAAATCTCTTACCTTTGCTGCTCCCATACCCACAAACATTTCCACAAACTCCGAACCAGAAATGGAAAAAAATGGTACATGAGCTTCTCCGGCCACCGCTTTGGCCAATAATGTCTTACCTGTTCCGGGAGGTCCCACCAGCAAGGCGCCTTTCGGCAATGTGGCTCCAATATCGGCATATTTCTGGGGATTATGCAAGAAATCTACGATTTCCTTCAATGCTTCTTTCGCTTCTTCTTCCCCCGCCACATCTGCGAATGTCTTTCCCGTCTCTGTCTCCGCATAAATCTTGGCATTGGACTTACCAAAGGTCATGGCGTTTCCCATGCCTCCCATCCGCTTCATCATCATCCGACTCAGCAATTGTCCAATCACCACAAACATCAAAATCGGCATAATCCAACTGGTGAAAAATGTCAGCACGGGCGACGCTTGTGTGGGAATTTCCTTAGCAAAAATCACTCCGGCATCTCGCAGACGCTGGGTCAACTCATCATCCGGCCAACGTCCGGTCTTATAAGCTCCCAGCTCTCCGTCCTCATTCTTTCCCAAAAAACTGATCTGATTGTCCTGCAGGGCTACTTGTTCCACCTGCTCCTGTTCCACCATATTTAGGAACTGATCATAAGACACCTCGTGTATCTTCCGTTCTAGTACAGAAGGAAATACCAGAGCGTTTAACAGTAAAGTAACAACCAATACAATAAAATAATAATATAGCCAGCTTTTGGGCGATGGCTTCTTTGGCTCTTCATTTTTTACTCCCATTCCATTTTCTCCTTAAATTTAAAATATTTAATCAGTATACAATAAAAGCGAGGTTTTTTAAACCTCGCTTGTCTAAAAATATTCTAAATACTTTCTAAATTATTATCCTCTGCCATTGTTTCAAAAAATATATCGCTTTTAATCCGGAATTACTGGTTTTGCCTCTGCCGGAATCGGGCAAACATATCCTCCTGCCGTACGTTTTTCAAATTCTTCCCTGGCCGCTGCCAAAAGTTCTGGCTTTTCCAATAAATCAACTGCCGTCGCCGCTAAAACTTTTCCCGCATGAACAGCCGCTTTATGTCCAATTCCGGTGCGATCGCATGACACATTCTGCCAGCTGTGACCAGGACAGCCATTGGGCCAAGAAGCCACATGAATCTGAGCAGTCGGAGTCAGCCAGCTAACATCCCCCACATCTGTAGATCCTGGATGAAATGCCTCTCCTTTATAAAGAGGCGCTAAAAATTCATTCATAGCGTGACCGTTTCTGGCCCGCAACTCCTTTACTTGTTCCTTTGCCGCCTCTTCATAACGAGCGGCAATTCCCGGAACGGCATCGCTGCCGGGATAAGTAGTAGCCAGTGCATCCGCAAAGGCATGTTCTTTTGCCGTATATTCCGGCACTCCCAGCTCATGAAAATTATCATATAATACTTGCTCTAACACCTGATTGCTGACCGTATCTGCCAAACCGTCAATAAACTGCCTTTCAAAAGTAGTATCGGTCATCAGCGCGGCTCCCTGAGCAATGCGATCCACCCTGTCCTGCAATTCCACAGCTTCCGCCACATGATTGGAACGCACCATATAAAGTACACTCGCCCGGGGTTGTACCACATTTGGACTGCATCCGCCGGCATCCGTAATCGCATAATGAATACGTGCCTTATCACTCATATGCTCCCGCAAAAATTGCACGCCAATATTCATCAGCTCCACCGCATCCAATGCACTGCGTCCTTTCTCTGGTGCTCCCGCTGCATGCGAAGCTATTCCGGTAAATTTATATTGCACCTGAATGCAGGAATTGGAAGATCCCGTTCGTACTTCGTTGACATCCTCGGGATGCCAAGTCAACGCCACATCCAAATCTTTCCACACCCCATCCCGTGCCATGAAAGCCTTTGCTGCGCCTCCCTCTTCCCCAGGACAACCATATAAAATCACAGTTCCCGAACAACCGGAAACCTCCAGGTATGCTTTGACTCCCAAAGCCGCTGCAAAGGCTCCCGCTCCCAGCAAATTATGACCACAACCATGCCCCGTTCCTCCGGCAATCAACTCTTCCCGTACTAGACTTCCTGCCTTCTGGGACAGCCCTGACAGAGCATCATATTCAGCCAGCAACCCGATCACTGGTTTGCCACTTCCAAAACTTGCCGAAAAAGCCGTTTCTATTTTACAAATCCCCCGTTCTACCCGAAAGCCTTCTTTCTCCAACAGCTGACAATAAAATTCTGCCGATTTTTTCTCCATCAATGACAACTCTGCAAACTCCCAAATATGATCTGCCACATCTGCAATCAAATCCTTCTTTTCCTCAATCGCAGCCACTGCTGCCTGTTTACTGTCCCACATTTTCTTATCCCCTTTTATTTTCCCCGACCCAGATATCCTTTTGATAACAGCTATAGTACCTTTGCCAGAAAATCCTGCAACCGCGGACTTTGGGGATTTTCAAAAATATCCTTTGGCGCCCCCTGCTCTATCAGCATCCCGTCCGCCATAAACAGCACCCGGTTGCCCACTTCTCTGGCAAACCCCATCTCGTGAGTGACCACCACCATAGTCATGCCTTCTCTGGCCAGTTCCTTCATAACATCCAGCACTTCTCCCACCATCTCCGGGTCCAAGGCTGAAGTCGGTTCGTCAAATAGCATTACTTCCGGCTCCATGGCCAAAGCCCGCACGATCGCCACCCGCTGCTTCTGTCCGCCAGAAAGCTGAATCGGATAGGCATTTGCCCGATCTTTTAATCCGACCCGTTCGAGAAGCTGTAAAGCTTTTTCTTCTGCCAAGGCCCGTCCCATCCCTTTCACCTTGATTGGCGCCAACGTCATATTTTCCAAAATGGTTTTATGGGGAAATAGATTAAAATGCTGGAATACCATTCCCATCTTCTGCCGCAGGGCATCGATATCCAATTTAACGGTTTTTCCAGCAGCATCTTTGTATTTTTTCTTCGTGATGTCCACACCGTCAAATACAATCGCCCCGCCTGTTGGCTCCTCTAACAGATTCAGACTCCGCAAAAAAGTGGATTTTCCAGAACCAGAAGGTCCAATCACTACCATCACATCTCCGCGATTGATATCCACAGTCACTCCGTCCAAAGCCTTAATAGCGCCCATATGATAATGCTTTTTTAAATCCATCACCTGAATCAGACTATCTCTTGTCGCCATAGCTCATTCTCCTTTCGAAATAAGCAATGATTTTGGATGTGGGGAAACACAGACAGAAATAAACCGCTGTTGCCACTAAAAGCGGCTCCACAATCACAAAAGCAGCTCCTTTAACCGCATTCACTGCAGACATAATATCCTGAACGCCAATCGTATAGGTAATCGCTGATTCCTTGATAATAACCACAAACTCATTGGCAATTGCCGGCAAAATATTCTTCAGTGCCTGAGGTAAAATGATATATCGCAAATTTTGAGCCTGAGACAACCCCAAAGAACGGGCCGCCTCCGTCTGCCCGCCGTCGATAGACTGGATTCCAGCCCGGATAATCTCACATAGATAAGCACCGGAGTTCATCCCCAAAGCCACTACACCCGGGAAAAAACGATCAAACTTGATAAAACCAAACAACTGAAAGGAGGGTAGTTGAATCAAGCTGAATACGCCATAATACACAATAAAAATCTGCACGATCACCGGCGTAGAACGCAGAATCTCCACATAGGCAGTAGCCAGAAAACTTAAAGGGTTAAACCGGCTCACCAGAGCCAAAAAGCCGCCCTCCCGCAGATGTCCGTTTTTATCCAGTCCCAAGCTGCGAAACGGACAGACATTGGACATCCGCATCAATGCCAGAACCAAAGCAATGCAAAAGCCAATTACCACCGTAAACAGAGACAACAAAATCGTTACCAGCATTCCCTGCCGAAACAATTGTGCATATGGTACGATTTTCGAAAAATTATCTAACTGAATAAACTGACCCATAGGAGTGCTCCTTTCCTGATTTCCTGTGTAAAGTTCCGCAAAACACGGATTCCTCCCCTGTATACCGGGGAGGAATCAAAATCCTGACGGATATCGTCTGCCTTATTCCTGAACCTGTCCGCTCTCGTCCAACAGACCCTCATACTTTTCGCCGGAAGCCAACTCATTCGCTTCTGCCACGAATTTTTCCATCGATCCATCCTCCAGCGCTTTGGCAATGGACGCATTCACCGCTGCCAACAAACCTTCATTCCCTTTGCAGACACCAATGGAAGAACCTTCCTGATCATAGGGAACTTCCATTACAATCTCCAGCTCAGGATAATTTTTCTGGTAGCTCTTAGCCACATCTGTTTCAATATAAGCAGCATCCATTTTTCCTGTCAACAGTTCGGCAATAATGTCTGTCACTTTCGGCAATGCAACAATGTCGGCATCCGGGCTGTTGGTATTTGCCAGATCCATCTGAATGGAGCCAATCTGGGCTCCTACGGAAACCTCCGGCTTATTGATGGCTTCGAATGTATTGTAGGTATCTGCATTCGCTTTTACAGTCACCAGGGACTGTCCGCCTATGTAATACAAATCCGAAAAATCCATGATCCCTTCTCTCTTGGGATCCGGAGAGAGGCCAGCCATACCCAAGTCCACAGATTTGGTCTGCAGCTCGCTCAAAACACCGTCAAAATCTACAGTAACAATCTCCAGCTCCAGTCCCAGATCATCTGCTATGTACTGTGCCAGCGCCATATCAAAACCTGCCAGAGACGGAGTACCGTCCGCACCGATAGCATAAAACTCATAGGGAGCAAAATCTGGGCTAGTGGCCACTGTCAATTTACCTGCCGTAACCGTCTGTATCTCTGCGGCAGCTGCCACTTCTGTCTCAGACTCACCCTCTGTACTCTCGGCCTCACTTCCTGCTGCCGTTTCGGTAGCCGTGGTTTCTACTGCGGTAGTGTCCGCTGCCGTTGTAGTCTGGGAAGAAGAACCATTCCCACATGCAGTCAGGGAAGCTGCCATACATACTGCCATTCCCAATGCCAAAATTTTCTTTTTCATAATTGTCCTCCTCAATGTGCCGATACCTTTTTGTTTCCTATATCGATATCGCGCATAAATATAATCGATCAAAAAATCATTTCGACTTTATTCATTATACATAATTTTAGAAAATTATCAAGTGGAAATGTATAAAAATACAAATATATCACAGAGCAAAACTTTGTCTGTCTGCGCTTTCCCGGTTACTTAAATGATTCTGGTAAAAACCTCTTTTGGGCAATCGATAATATAATGTGGATGAAATGCTTCCAATTCCTTCCGGTCGCGAAATCCCCAAGTCACACCCGCAGTTATCAAACCAGCTCCCAGACCAGTTTTCATATCCGTGTTTGTGTCGCCCAGATACAAACACGCTTCTGGTTTCACCTGAAAAAATTCCAATATCCGCAGCACGCCTGCCGGATCTGGTTTTTTAGGCACTCCCGGCTGTTCCCCAGCAATATAATCAAAATATCCTTTTCCGAAAATAGCTTCAATATTTTCCACTGTTCTGGCATGCGGTTTATTGGACAACACCGCAATTCGTATCCCTCTTTCTTTCAAACCGCTTAAAAGTTCCGGGATCCCTTCATAGGCTCGTACCTGATACAGACAATGTTCGGCAAACAGACGCGTATAGAGAGCACAGCTTTCTTCCAGATGTTCCTCCTGCTCATCTCCGCAATAGCATAGCGCCCGCTTCAATTGCATCTTATACCCATCTCCCACAAAATGCTTCATATGTTCCTCATCCACTGGCCCCAATCCAAAATGTTCTAGCACTTGGTTTGTCGTATAGGTCAGGGCTTTCAAAGTATTCAGCAAGGTTCCATCCAAATCAAATATACAGCATTGTATCATTTTATTTTATCCTCCGTTTTAAACATAAAAAATTCGTCTTGCTTACTTTTCCCACCTTTTGTCAATATCCCGATTATATCTCTTCTCCTCTTATCTTGCAAGGCTATACATGATTGCCAAACTCAAAACTTTGCCGAATATTCTCGACACCGTGCAAAAACTAATGCCACAAAAATATTTACTTTTTTTAACAACTACGATATATTTACTATACACCAATTGAAAACTCAGATAAATTTATCATCAGAAAGGAACTTCTATGCTGACAATCGGATGTCATTTATCCTCCTCCAAAGGCTATCTGGCTATGGGGAAGGAAGCCGTAAAAATTGATGCCAATACCTTCCAGTTTTTTTCCCGCAATCCCCGGGGCAGCAGTGCAAAAGAGTTGAATTTCTCGGATATAGAAGCTTTTCTTGCCTATGCCAAAGAGCATAAAATCCATCGGATTCTTGCCCATGCCCCCTATACCCTCAATCCATGCTCCGCTGACGAACATCTGCGGGATTTTGCCTGCCTGACTATGGAAGATGACCTGAAGCGAATGGAATTCACTCCTGGTAACTATTATAATTTTCATCCCGGCAGCCATGTCAAACAGGGAGCAGAAGCGGGCATTGCCTATATCGCAAAAATGCTGAATCGAATTTTGCAGCCAGAACAGCACACCACCGTGCTTCTGGAAACGATGTCTGGCAAAGGAAGTGAGATTGGCCGCAATTTTGAAGAACTGCGGGAAATCCTTGACCGGGTTACGCTTTCTGAACATATGGGAGTCTGTCTGGATACCTGCCATGTATGGGATGGCGGCTATGATATTGTCAATCATTTGGATGAAGTTCTAAATGAATTCGACCAGGTGATCGGTCTGAACCGTTTAAAGGCTATTCATTTAAATGACAGCCAGAATCCTCTAGGCTCTCATAAAGACCGTCATGCCAAAATTGGGGAAGGACAGATTGGCAAAGATGCTCTGATTCGTATTGTCAACCATCCGGCACTAAAAGAACTTCCTTTTTATCTGGAAACCCCCAACGATCTGGATGGTTATCAGGCAGAGATTGCTTTGATGCGCAAGTATTACCACAATTCTAATACCTGATTTCCTTTCATACAATATACCTAAAATCATCATAACAAGGAGGATATTCCCATGAAAACACGTGAACGTACCAGTCCTCTGGAAAAACGGTTTGACAAACTGGGCCCCCGGGTGGTAGAAGCTTTGAAACGCAGACATTTTGACGCCTGTTATTGCCCTACTGCCGAAGAAGCCTTGGAAAAGGTGCTCTCTCTGATCCCGGCCGGAGACACCGTATCTTGGGGCGGATCTTTAACCCTTGCCCAACTCGGCATCCTCGAAAAAGTGAAACAAACCAACCCCGTCATTGACCGTGCCACAGCCTCCTCTCCAGAAGAAGGCCAAGAGCTGATGCGCAAAGCGCTCCTCTGTGATACCTATCTGATGAGTAGCAATGCCATCAGTGAAGACGGACAGCTCTATAATATCGATGGCAACGGCAATCGAGTAGCTGCACTGATCTACGGTCCCAAAAGCGTGATCGTAGTCGCTGGTATGAACAAAATAACCTCAACTATTGAGGACGCCGAAACTCGCGCCCGCACTTTTGCAGCCCCGGTCAATGCACAGCGTTTTTCGAATGAAACACCCTGTAATATCACCGGCAGTTGTGCAGACTGCCTGAGTAAAACCAGCGTCTGTGCTTCTATGGTTCGCACCCGTATCTGCCGTCCGGCAGGAAAAATCAAGGTAGTATTAGTGGGAGAAGAACTTGGCTTCTGATTCTCCTATCAAGGGGAATGGCACAAAATAAGGCATCGGCTATTTCTAATATCCCGCGTCCGGCTATTCACGAACACGGGATATTAGAAATAGCTGATGCCTTAACATTCTCTTATCATTCTAGAAAATATTCTTATTGTTTTCTCATCATTCTTCCACATTCAAACATGCCAATATCATCTCCACACATCGCTCAATTCCCAGCCTGCTGCTATTTAAGCTTAGATGATAATTTCTGGGATTTCCCCACTCATTGCCACTGTAATATTGATAATAATCCCGCCTTCTCTGGTCAATTTCGCGAATACGGACCTCCATCTTTCTCGCATTCTCCTGCTTTAGCTGCTGCATACGTTCTACCCGTTTTTTCATGCTTCCGCAGATAAAAACATGGAAACCATCTTCTACAATAAAGTCAGAACATCTGCCGATAATCACACAGGGCCCCGCCTGCTCCAGCCGACGAATAATCTGGGACTGGGCCATAAACAGTTGATCCTGCACGGGAACCTCGTATAGAACAGAAAACGGATCTACAGATACATATTTATGATCCACCCGCTCTGGCTGTCTGATAATCTCATCATGGGCATGGAACACATCTTCTGCAATATTGCTGTCCTCCGCCGCCATGGAAATGATTTCTTTATCATAGAAAGGAATCTCCAGCTTTTCTGCCAGACGAAAACCAATCTCCCGCCCACCACTTCCGAATTCCCGGCTGATAGTAATCACCTTTTTCATAATCCTTCCTCCTCTTTCCCGTAAGCTTCGTTATCCTCAGCAGACAAGGAAACTCCTCCTCAATTATCCGCTCAGAAAATTTTCGGCGTAGCTCCATCCATGACTCCCCAGTACTTGCGCTCTCATTATACCACACCCTGCCATTTCATTCAAGGTAAGGGAGAGTCCAAAATGCTGGCTAAAAAATAGCAAGTTACTGTTCACACCCAATGTCATTTAGATAAGGAAACGAGAAGCATAAGCAAGGAAATGAGGCGAGAACCAACGCCAAACCGTCTGCGGAATTTTGACTTTGCAGAGATTTAGAAGTCTTTAAATTCCTGAATTTGGCGTTGAAACGAAAATATACATTGTTTGAACGGAGTGAGTTTGTATATTTTCGTTTCGTTTTTAGCAAAAGTCAGGGATTTT
>JAAWNY010000038.1 GCA_022799175.1 Lachnospiraceae bacterium
CGGATTTTCCACCGGTCTAATTGTCGTGGGAAAAATTCATATTAAAAATTTATAAAAAACCTGCCAAAAAGTCTTGACTTTTGTTAGCAGGTTTTTATGCTCAGAAAATCATTATAGCATATTATGAGCGAAAACAAAAGATATTCAAAATAAAAACGAACAAGGTCGGAAAATTCATGAAAAATGAGATTTAATGGGAGGTGTTTTACTTTTTGATGGGGAGAAAGGGGGACCGAAACGTGTTGTTCGAAAAAGATCCGATGAATGATTTAAAGAGAATACCAGGAGTGGGAAAAAATATGGAACAACATCTGCAAAATATCGGAATTCGGTGTGTTGCAGATTTGATCGGAAAAAATCCAGAGGAATTATATCATTTAGATTGCCTGAAGAAAGGATTTCAGGAGGATCGCTGCGTGTTATATGTATTTCGTTGTGCGGTATACTTTGCAGAGCATGAACAGCATGAGCCAGAGAAATTGAAATGGTGGTATTGGAAGAACAGGGAATATCCGGAAAATCAATGAAAATTCAGAAAGAAAAGAATTAAAAAAGCGGAGGATTAAAAAAATGATTATTGATGGAAATGAAACAGAAAAGATGGCTATGATGGAATTTCATAAAGGAAATCGGGCAGAGGGACAGCGGCTTCAGGAAGAATTTGCCTCTGCGTTTCGAGAGGAATATAAGGATAAAGATCATTGTTCTTGTCAGAAGGCTTGCCGTTATCACGGAAATTGTAAGGAATGTGTGGCGATTCATCGAGCTCATCAGGAACATGTACCGAATTGCATGAGGGATATGATCAATCAGAAGATTCGTTGCCTTTCCGCTTTGACAGAGCATACGATTGCCAATGAGATTGAGGCGCCGAAAGAAATTTTGAGGAAGAGATAATGGCATTAAGAAGTTAATGGAGCTGAAGGTTCTGAAGGAGACAATACAAAAAGAGAACGAATTATAATAGGGATAAAGTCAGAAAACTTTGATAAACGATGATGGTTACAAGGCTTTCTGACTTTATCTCTATTTTTGTACAGTAAGATTTTATCCCTGATGAGATCCATTATCCGGTATCAATATAGAGGATGAAAGACTGCCATGATGATATAGATTTCTTTGTTGATTGGAATCGGCAGCTAAGGCAGCAGGGAATGGCATAAGCCTGATGATTATTTTTGGATTTGTTTATCTGGTGATAGGTGAGATTTTGCTGACCCAACTTTTGAAATTGTTTGGATCTACAACAGAGGTGTTTCCTTTTGCGCAGCAGTATGCCAGTGTTACTTTAGCAGGAATGCCGTTCTTAATCGTAACAAATGGCATGAGCAATTTGATTCGGGCAGACGGAAGCCCTAAGTATTCTATGATGTGCATGTTGATAGGTGCCATTGTCAATACCATTCTGGATCCGCTTTTCATTTTCATCTTTCGTTGGGGGATCTTTGGGGCGGCTTTGGCAACCATTCTAGGACAGATTTTGTCCTTTATTTTTGCAATACGTTATTTATGGCACTTCCAAACCATTCGTTTGGAAAAAAACAGTTTTCGTCTGAATATCAAAGAAAGTCTGAAGACCTGCAGTATGGGAATCAGTAGCAGTGCGAATCAGATTGCCATTCCCTTCGTGCAGATTATATTATATAATTCTCTGACCTATTATGGAGCGCAAACCGTCTATGGTTCTGACATTCCTTTAGCAGCTTGCGGTATCTCTTTATGGTGTTGGTGAACGGCGTGCAGCTTCTTTCTTCTAGTTTTTTACTGCCATCGGGAAGGCGCTGAAAGGAGCTTTTCTGGCGTTGACAAGGCAGGTTTTCTTTTTGATTCCGCTTATTTTGGTACTTCCGATCCGCTGGGGAATCATGGGGGTATTATTCGCGGGACCTATTGCCGATTTTTCAGCGTTTATACTGTCGGTAGTGTCGGTAAGCAGAGAATTAAAAAAACAGAAAATAATTTCACAGAAGAAAGCTTATTTGGAATAATAGAAAGCATTGATCGGAGGAATGGCGGATATTTTTAATTAAAAAATTATAGATAATCGGTATCATTTATGATATGTTATACTTAGAAAAATACTTTTATAAAGTCCGGGAGTTAAAATGGATAAGAAAAAGATTACCAATATGGAAGTAAAAAAGAAAAACAGAAATGATGTTTTTCGATATTTATGTAAAAATGGGATGGCATCAAATCCGGATATTGCCTATGCCTTGAAATTGAGTCTGCCAACAACGACACAGATAACGAAGGAATTAATACAAAATGGTATTGTAGAAGAAAAAGGGGAGTTTAAATCTACTGGGGGAAGAAGGGCGAAAGCGCTGGCGGTATCAGATGATGCAGGAAAAGCAGTAGGATTGGATATTACAAAAAACCACATCAGCCTGGTTCTTACGGACCTGACGGGAAGAATTTTAAAGTATGAACGTGTATTTCTTCCTTATGCTGCGGAGGATCGTTATTACCTGGAAGTGAATCAAAAGCTGGAAAGATTTCTCCAGGAATGTAAATGTGAGGGAAGGGAGATTCTGGGAATCGGAATATCATTTCCAGGGATTATTGATTTAGATAAAGAGATGGTCGCGGATTCCCATATCCTTGGGGTAAATTCTGTGCCATTTTCCTCTGTAGGCCGTTTTTTTTCCTATCCTTGCTATTTTTTAAATGATGCGAATGCAGGGGCTTATGCCGAGGGGATTCAATCGGAAAACATGGAACGGTTTTTTTATCTGTCTTTGAGTAATACGGTAGGAGGAGCGGTTTATAGTAATGGTAAACTGGAACAAGGAAAAAATTTTCGATGTGGGGAAGTAGGGCATATGACCATTGTGCCAAATGGGGAGGCTTGTTACTGTGGAAAATATGGGTGTCTGGATGCTTATTGTTCGGCAAAGCGTCTGTCCGAAGGAAAATTGGAAGATTTTTTTGAACGGATTAAGATGGGAGAACAAGAAGCAGCAAGATTTTGGGATAAGTATACTACTTATCTGGCCATAGCAGTGAACAATATTCATATGGTTCTGGATTGTGATATTGTTTTGGGAGGGTATGTTGGAAGTAGTATGGGAGAATATATCAGGGACGTGCGAGAGAAAGTATCAAAAAGAAATACATTTGCAGAAAGCAGCTCATTTGTTCGAGCTTGTAGTCACAAGACAGGGGCGGCGGCATTCGGGGCTTCCTTGAAGATTGTAGAATTGTTTTTGGAACAGGTATAGGATAGCATTATGTAAATTAATATACGATCTTGCGGTAGACCGACTTGTGGAGGCGGTTACTGAGGTGTGAGAGATTTCAGAGATGAAATCTCTTTTTTTGTGGCAATATTGCTAAAAATACTATTTTAATTTTGAGTAAAATAACGAAAAAGAAAAAAGATTTTAATTCTATATTGACAAAATGATAGAAGAAAAATATAATAAATAACATAATAAAACTATTTAATAAAGTATATTAAAAAGTAAAAAAGAAAGGGGATTTATCATGGAAGGAAAGATGAAGACTGCTGTTATGTTGGGAATCGGCAAGATGGGATTTGAGGAGAGAGAGATTCCTGTGCCAAAGGACAACGAAGTGCTGGTAAAATTAGAGTATGTAGGCATTTGCGGAAGCGATTTGCATTATTATGAAACAGGAGCGATCGGAGATTATAAGGTAAAGCCGCCATTTGTGCTTGGCCATGAGCCGGGAGGGACAGTAGTGGAGGTGGGAAAGGATGTGAAGCATCTGAAAGTTGGTGATAAGGTTGCGCTAGAACCGGGAAAAACTTGTGGACACTGCGAGTTTTGTAAGACTGGGAATTACAATCTCTGCCCAGATGTAGTGTTTTTTGCCACGCCTCCTGTTGATGGTGTATTTCAGGAATATGTAGCTCATGAAGCAGACCTTTGTTTTAAACTGCCAGATAACGTCAGTACGTTGGAAGGTGCTTTGATTGAGCCATTAGCGGTAGGTTTCCATGCGGCCATTCAAGGAGGAGCAAGGGCAGGACAGACGGCAGTGGTTATGGGGGCAGGTTGTATCGGTCTTGTGACGATGATGGCATTAAAGGCGATGGGAGTATCGCGAGTATATGTGGTGGATATCATGGAAAAACGCCTTCAGAAAGCATTGGAATTGGGGGCAGATGGCGTGATCCATGGAAGTCAGACGGATGTGGTGGAAGAAGTGAGAAAACTGACCGATGGAAAGGGATGCGATCTTGCAATAGAGACAGCAGGTACTCAAATAACTACTGTTCAGACGATACATATGACGAAAAAGGGCGCGACAATCGTGCTGGTGGGCTACAGTAAGAGTGGAGAAATGACACTTCCTATGAGCCTTGCTTTGGATAAAGAGCTGACCTTCAAGACAGTATTCCGCTATCGCCATATCTATCCTATGGCTATTGATGCGGTTGCAGCAGGTAAAGTAAATCTCAAAGGGATTGTGACGGATATATTCGGACTTGACGAGGCGCAGAAAGCTATGGATTATAGTGTAAACAATAAAGCGGATATTGTAAAAGCGGTTATTCGTATTATGGAATAATTCGACAGAAACAACTTTATATTTTATTCCCCAAAGAAAAAGCTTGATGTGTTAGATACAGAGATTCAGCTTCTTCCTTTCCGGGAAAACGGGGTAAAGTTTTTTACCGTTTGGGGCCGAATAAGGAGAAGCTGAATTTAGCCAATATATAAGGAGGTCGGCAATGGAGCAGAGAGATACCAATGTAAAGGTGCCATTGATCAGCAAAATCGCCTATGGAATGGGTGATGTTGGTTGTAATTTCAGCTGGATGTTTGTCGGGAATTTCCTGATGATTTTTTATACTGATGTTTTTGGGATTGGTATGGGGGCGGTTGCAGGGTTGATGCTATTTTCAAGATTCTGGGATGCGATTAACGATCCCGTGATCGGCGGACTTAGTGATAAGACTCATACAAGATGGGGAAGATATCGTCCCTGGCTTTTGATTGCCGCTCCCTTAACTGCCATAGTATTGATGTTGACATTTTGGGCTCATCCCAATTGGCCGTCTACGACCAAGATTGTTTATATGGCAATTACCTACTGCATTCTGGTACTGGGCTATACTTGTGTCAATATCCCTTATGGTACGCTATGTGGCGCGATGACACAAAATATCGAAGAACGGGCAAAGATCAATACCTTTCGTTCGGTCAGTGCGATGATCGCCATTGGCATTATTAATATTATTACGGTTCCTCTGATTGCGGTGCTTGGAAGAGGAAATGATAAGAAGGGTTATCTGCTGGTTGCGGCTATTTATGGATGTATCTTTGCTGCCTGCCACATTTTTTGTTTTGCAAAAACAAAGGAAGTCGTGGAAGTGCCGGAGAGAGAGAAAACATCTCTGAAAATACAGTTGACTTCGGTTGCCCAAAATAAGCCATATATGATTGCAGTGGCAGGACAATTTTTGTTTGGAATAACACTTTATGGAAGAAATGCAGATGCCCTTTATTATTTTACTTATGTAGAAGGTAATCAGGCATTATTTAGTACATATTCCCTTTTTATTATTCTTCCTTCGATTATTGGCGCTGCTTGTTTTCCAATGGTGTTTCGGTTGACCAATAATAAAGGTCGTTCGGCATCTATCTTTGCATTACTTACAGGAATCAGTATGTTTTGTATGTACTTTTTTACGGCAGGGGAATCCCCAGTTCCGTTTTATCTGTTTTCATGCCTGTCACAGTTTTTCTTTTCTGGATTTAACACAGCGATTTATGCGATTGTACCAGATTGTGTAGAATATGGGGAATGGAAAACAGGGTTGCGCAATGATGGTTTCCAGTATGCGTTTATTTCCTTGGGCAATAAGATCGGTATGGCGATAGGGACTTCTGTTCTGGCTGGAGTTTTAGGCAGTATGGGGTATATTGCGAATCAGCAGCAGAACTCAGCAGTAGTGTCAGTGATCAAACATTCTTTTACTACTATACCTGGTGCGTTGTGGATGGTAACAGCGGCAGTTCTGTATTTTTATCGCCTAAACAGGAAGGCTTATAATAAGATTGTGCAGGAGATAAAAGAAAGGAAGGAGAGTAATAACGATGTATGATGTAGTTGTAGTGGGAGAGATCCTTTTATAAGGAGGAAAACGTGGTACAAAAGAAATGGAATGTACAAGCATCGATGGATCTGTTTATAAAGAACTATGGCGAGGAGACTGCAATGTTTCTAGGACTTAAAAAGGCTCCCTCCAATTCTTCGACATTGTTAAAAGCAAAGAATAAGCAAGAAACACAAGTAAAAAAGGCAGAGCAGAAGGCAGAGATAGAAGATTAAAAAAGGCGGAGTATATTAGCCAATGTCATTTAGACTAAGTAGTGATAAAAGATATGCCAAGGAAGAGGGGAGAAAAGCAACGCTAAATTCAGGGATTTAAGGACTTCTAAATCTCTGCAAAGTCAAAATATCACAGATGATTTTCCGTTGCTTTTCTCCCCTCTTCCTTGGCTGCTTTTTTCGTTTCCTTAATTTAAATAACATGATGTTGGTACATTAGCATGAAGAATGAAAAATGGACTACTTCTGTTTGGGGGTATTCAGGATTGGTTAGCTGGATTTTTCTAGCGAATGTTTGAAACAACTAATTAGCTGATCTTTTCCTCTTCGGGCAAAATGGAAAACCAGCAAAAGTCCCCCATAACAAAAGCATAAAAATAAAATTTGTACTGCTGTCTCAAAAAACAGGGGAAGAAGGCCGGAAAATGGATACAGACCGTCAGTAAAATAAAAGATTCCAATGGAGAGCATCAACAGCAGGGCAGGTTTGACGATCATATCCCAGGCATTCCAGGTAAAGGAAACTAATTTTTTTAGAGACCACAAATGGAGAAGAGCCAGCAGGATTTCACTGATTAGCATACCCCAAAGATAGGCCATAATGCCAAATAAAGGGATGCCGAAAAGCACAAAAACAATGCGCAACAGCAGGGAAATTGTATTTTGAAGAAAAGTGGTGTGGGTTTTTCCTAGTCCGTTTAGAATACTGCCCATGGTGGTGGCCAGGTATAAAAAGGGACAGAGCCATGACAGAATCCGGATAAATCTTCCAGCATCCGGATCCTGGAATACGCTGGTGCCTAATTCTTCTCCAAACAAAGTAAAGATGCCGATACACAGGATTCCCATATAAAGGCTATAGCGCAGGGACAAAGACATACTGGCGGCAATGCTGCCCTTGCGTCCCTCTGCTTGATCTTTAGCTACGCTGGGGAGCAGCAGAACCGCCAGAGAATTAGTGATGGCGGAAGGAAAAAGGATGAAGGGCAGTGCCATACCGGTCAAAACGCCATAAGTAGCAAAAGCTTCTGCTGGTTTCAGTCCGGACATTTGTAGACGACTGGGAATCCAGATTGCCTCAGCGCTAGATAGAAGATTGAGTACCAAACGATTTCCCATGAGAGGGAAGGCCAAAGCCATGAGAGGAGCAGCAGTACCAGGGGAAAGGAAAGGTTCCCTGGCTTTTTTCTTTTGAGGAGGAAACAAAAAAAAGCATAAAAGAGTAAAGGCGGCAGAGGCGACTTCACCGATCAGATGTCCATAAGCAGCCAGCATGACAGTAATGGTATAACCAGCGCGGAGCCAGGACGAGGCGATCAAAAAAACTACTGCCATACGAACAAGTTGTTCAGCAACTTGTGAAAAAGCCGGAACATGCGATTTTTGCATTCCATAATAATAACCGTTGATGCAGGCGTGAAAAGCGGCGAAAGGAACGGAGATTCCGATTACTGGCAGGTAAGGAAAACAGTGGGGTTCCATTAACACAACGGTTGCCAGAAACTCTGCGTGACGACAAATAAGAAAAGCCAATACAAAAGACAGGGTCATGGAGATAACAATACCCGTGCGGAAGATGGAGCGGCCCTTATCTACATGGGAGGCAATATGTTGGGAAAGGGCAGTCTGGATGGAGCCGGCACAGAGGGCAAAGCATATGCCAAAGATGGGATGCACCATATTGTAAATGCCAAGTCCCTCGGCGCCAATAGTTCGGGACAAAAAAATACGATAAAAAAACCCCAGTACCCGGCAGGAAAGGCCAGTTCCGGTTAAAAGGATAGTACCAGTAAGAAACGCTCGTTTTTTAGGAGAAAGCTCAGAGATGGAAATCATGGCGGCTCCAGAAGGGGAAATTATTACATTATATGAAATAATCCAGGATGTAGAACGACGGCTTTTTGCTTGTCAAGAGATAGGGAATCGACTATAATGAGAGAATAAGGCAAAATTAATAGCAATCCAAACAATTGTGAATATACTGACAGTAGTAATGTGGAGAAATGGTTTCGGGGTTATTTGCAATGCCATTGTGGAATGAGAATCTGGAGACGGTGAGGAATCCGGATTCTTGGCAGAAGAAAAGCGTTATTTGTCAATTTCATATTGAAATACTATGAATTAGGTGATATACTGATTAATGTGAAAAATATTTTCCGGAAAGGTGGATTTTGATAGATGAGAAAGATAATTTATCTGGATAACGCCGCGACCACGAAGACCCGGCCGGAGGTGGCAGAGGCGATGTTACCCTACTATACGGAGTACTATGGCAATCCGTCCTCAGTATATGATTTCTCCACACCGGCAAAAAAGGCTGTTCAGGAGGCGCGGGAAATTATTGCCGGTTCTATCGGCGCCCAGGCGCGGGAGATTTATTTTACTGGTGGCGGTACAGAGGCAGATAACTGGGCGCTCAAGGCGACAGCAGACGCATACCGCGAAAAGGGGAATCACATCATTACCAGTAAGATCGAGCATCATGCTATCTTGCATGCCTGTGAATATCTGGAAAGGCATGGTTTTGAGGTGACTTATCTCGATGTGGACGAGAATGGCGTGGTAAAGTTAGAGGAGCTGAAAAAGGCGATTCGTCCTACCACAATCCTGATTTCGATTATGTTTGCCAACAATGAGATCGGCACAATTCAGCCGATTCGTGCAATTGGAGAGATTGCCAGGGAGCATGGTATCTTGTTTCACACGGATGCTGTGCAGGCTTACGGTCATCTTCCTATTCATGTGGATGAGTTTCATATCGACATGATGAGTGCCAGCGGCCACAAGATTAATGGTCCTAAAGGTGTGGGATTTCTCTATATTCGCACAGGAGTGAAGATTCGATCCTTTTTACATGGCGGTGCACAGGAGCGTAAACGTCGGGCAGGTACGGAAAATGTGCCAGGAATTGTGGGATTGGGAAAGGCGGCACAGCTGGCGCTTTCCACGATGGAGGAGCGGGCAAAGCATGAGAGTGAATTGCGGGATTATCTGATGGAGCGAGTGATGGAGGAGATTCCCTATACTCGAATCAATGGAGGACGTGCGAACCGTCTGCCCAACAATGCCAATTTTGCCTTTCAGTTTATTGAAGGAGAATCATTACTGATTATGCTGGATAGCAAGGGAATCTGTGGTTCTAGTGGATCGGCTTGTACTTCCGGCTCTCTTGATCCTTCGCATGTGTTGTTGGCCATCGGATTGCCTCATGAGATTGCTCATGGTTCTCTGCGGTTGACGATGAGTGAAGAAAACACGAAGGAAGAGATGGATTTTGTGGTGGATAGCATTCGGGAGATTGTGGAGCGATTACGGAATATGTCTCCGTTGTATGAGGATTTTATAAAGAAACAGAAACGATAAGGAGCCAAAGAGACAGACAGGAGAAAAATCATGTATACAGAAAAGGTTATGGACCATTTTGAACATCCCAGGAATGTAGGAGAGATCGAAAATCCCAGCGGAATGGGGACGGTAGGTAATGCTAAGTGTGGCGACATCATGCGGATTTATCTGGACATTGACGAAAATCAGATCATTCGCGATGTAAAGTTTAAAACTTTTGGTTGCGGTGCTGCTGTAGCTACTAGCAGTATGGCTACGGAGCTAGTGAAGGGAAAGAGTGTACGGGAGGCAATGACTGTCACCAATCAGGCTGTGATGGAAGCGCTTGATGGGCTGCCGCCAGTAAAAGTGCATTGCTCGTTGTTGGCAGAAGAGGCGATCCATGCTGCATTGTGGGATTATGCCCAGAAGAACGGCATTGAGATCGAGGGACTGAAACAGCCGAAAAGTGATATCAGTGAGCATGATGAGGATGAGGAATACTGATGAGCAAAGTAGTGGTAGGAATGTCAGGCGGCGTCGATTCTTCGGTGGCCGCTTGGCTTTTACAAAAACAGGGATATGAAGTGATAGGCGTCACTATGCAGATCTGGCAGGATGAGAGAACCGATCTGAGCGGGGAGAATGAGGGGTGCTGCAGCCTCAGCGCAGTGGAGGATGCCCGCCGGGTGGCTTGGCAGCTGGGAATTCCTCATTATGTGATGAATTTCAAAAAAGAATTCAAGACACAGGTAATGGATTATTTTGTGAATGAATATATCTGCGGCAGAACGCCCAATCCTTGTATTGCCTGCAATCGTTTTGTGAAATGGGAAGCGCTTTTGGCGCGAAGTTTGGGGTTAGGTGCGGATTATATCGCTACGGGACATTATGCTCGGGTGGAGCGGCTATTAAATGGACGATTTGCGCTGCGAATATCGGCGACAGCAGCTAAGGACCAGACTTATGCGCTCTACAATTTGACTCAGGAGCAATTGTCTCATACGCAGATGCCAGTCGGCGCTTATACGAAAGAAGAGATTCGGCAGATAGCAGAGGAGTTGGGGCTTTCAGTGGCTCGCAAGGCAGACAGTCAAGAGATCTGTTTTATTCCCGATCATGATTATGCTGGCTTTATTCGACGGGAACGAGGACAGGCTTTAGAAGCGGGAAATTTTGTCGATCGGAATGGCCGGGTTTTAGGGCAACATAAGGGGATTATTCATTATACGGTCGGACAGCGAAAAGGGCTGAACCTTTCGTTGGGACGGCCGGTATTTGTAGTGGAGATCCGACCAGATACCAATGAAGTAGTGATAGGGGAGGCAAATGATGTATTTACGGATAGGTTGATCTGTGATAAACTGAACTGGATGGCAATCGATGGTCTCCACGGGGAGGAGCGACAGGTGAAAGCGAAGATCCGTTACAGTCATAAAGGGGCGCCCTGTATGATTCGTGAGCTGGAGAGTGGCCGTGTGGAATGTCATTTTTTAGAACCGGTGCGGGCAGTAACACCGGGACAGGCAGTAGTATTCTATGAAGATGATTATGTGCTTGGAGGAGGAACAATCCAGTGAGAAAGGGAACATGGGTCCGGAGTAAAATGGCAGGAAAGAGAAAACAACTGTTAATGTTGTCCGGGATTCTTACCATAATGATGGCGGTGGGCTCTGGCTGCCAGATGAAAAATTATGAAAAGATTGCATTGCCAAAGACACAGACAGGTAGTGCGGCAGCAGACAGTAATGCCTTGGGAAATAATGTGGCGGAGGAAAAGCAGTCAGATAGCAGCGACACGGACAAGAATCGGATCAAGGATAATGCAGAAAAAGTGACAGAAAAAGATACCGAGAATCAGCAATTGCCAGAAGCAGAGCGCAGTGCAGTGAATGCAGAAATTACCAGAGAGACTGCCCCAGAGATGGAAACCAGGAACGAGACGGTTTATGTGACTGCTATGGATGTGAACGTGAGGACTGCACCGGGGCAGGAAGCGGAAGCAGCTGCCAGATTGAATCGTGGCACGGCTCTTAGTCGTACTGGTTATAGTCAGTCCTGGAGCCGGGTGATTTATCAGGACAAAGAATATTATATTGCTTCTCAGTATCTTACCACTTCAAAACCGGAGGAGACACAGACAACAGCTTCTGCCACAAGTGGTGTGGGAGATCTACAAGCGGGAGAAGTGGGGATAAATCCAGATTGGAAATATGCCGGATATTCGAAAATCAACTCTGGCAAGGCGATACTTTACCGTGCAGAAGGTTCAAATCGCAAAGGAAAGGTGGTTTGTGTCAATGCTGGTCATGGAACCAAGGGAGGATCCAGTGTTAAGACGCAATGTCATCCGGACGGCACGCCGAAAGTAACTGGCGGAACCACCGCTGCAGGTGCGACGACGGCATCAGCAATCAGTAGCGGCATGACATTTGCCGACGGGACACCGGAATCCACAGTGACGCTGGCAATGGCGAAAGTTCTCAAAGATAAGTTGCTGGCACGGGGATTTGATGTATTGATGATTCGCGAGACGGAGGATGTGCAACTGGATAACATTGCCAGGACAGTTTTAGCGAACAATCTGGCAAACTGCCATATTGCGATTCACTATGATTCCACTTCCAGTGATAAAGGGGCTTTTTATATGAGTGTGCCAAATGTAGCTTCATACCGTAGCATGGAGCCGGTGGCATCTTACTGGCAAAAACATCATGCTCTGGGGGACAGCCTGATTGCCGGTTTGAAAGGCGTAGGTGTGAAATTGTTCTCAAACGGGAAGATGGAGATGGATCTGACACAGACATCTTTTTCCACGGTGCCTTCGGTGGATATTGAACTGGGGGATAAAGCATCGGATCATTCAGCAGCAGCTTTGGATAAACTCGGCAATGGTTTGGCGGATGGCGTGGAGATGTTCTTTGCGGCTTCCTAAAAACCAGGAATGTAAAAAATGTACTCTGAGATGATGGATAGGATGGGGCAAGGAGAAGAATTATCGGTTCTTGTAGCCTCATCCATTAAAAAAATCAGCATCTCCCATTTACATTTTAGTAAATATCATGTATAATGGGTTCGTTGATATATTGGGAGATGTAGCGAAGTGGTCGTAACGCGGCGCACTCGAAATGCGTTTACCGGCTAATAACCGGTACGTGGGTTCGAATCCCACCGTCTCCGTGCAGGAAAATCCCGTAAAATACCAGGTTTCGTTGATAAACACTGGGTTTTCTGGGATTTTTTAATCTCAATTCAATCAAATTTTTCAGAATATTAAAAATGAAAAATAATTTTTATATGAGGACAAGGACAGAAACCATGATAAAATTAATTGTATCAGATATTGATGGAACACTTTTAGAAGATGGAAACAATGAATTAAATCCGGAGCTATTGGAAGTAATAGTAAAACTGCGGAAGCAGGGGATGCAATTTGCAGCGGCCAGTGGACGTCAATGGGTTAGCATTGAGCGAACTTTTGATATGGTAAAAGAGAAAATTTTTTACTTATCTGATAATGGCGCTTATGTAGGACTGCATGGTCGAAATCTCTATCTGAACACCATAGAGCCCAAAATTGTGTGGCAGATGGTGAGAGATATCCGAAAAGAGGGATTGATACCGTTGGTCAGTGGTCCGGATATTCTGTATATTGATGAAGGAGATCTGGAGTTTTATGATTGGTTGGTCAAGGGATACCAGTTTTGTGTTCAGCGGGTGGAGGATTTGTTGCAGGTAGAGGAACCGTATATCAAAGTATCCGCTTACCGCAAAACGGGTATCGATGCAGCAACAAAAAGCTTGCGGGAAAGATATCAGGATCAGCTTAAAATCGCAATTTCTGGAGATATGTGGATGGATTGTATGGCGCCAGGAGTCAATAAAGGGGCGGCAGTTCGGTTGCTTCAGGAAAGTTTGGGGATATTGCCGAAGGAAACGATGGTATTTGGAGATCAGATGAATGATATTGAGATGATGAATCAGGCTTATTACAGTTTCGCGGTGGGAAATGCCAGACCAGAGGTCAAGGCAGCAGCACGTTTTCAGACAGACAGGAATGTGGAAGATGGGGTGCTGAAGGTACTGAGATTGCTGGTTGAGGATTGACTGTTGGCGAAAACCCTGAAGCGGGATAGGAGCTCTTTTTAAATATGATGAAACAGGACAGATGCAAATATAGTGCCAAAGGAAAGCTTGTTAAAAGATCGTGGGGATGGGGGTATGGAAACAAAATATTGACAGCAGTGATAGCTTTTTTGATGATTCTGGCGTTAGGGGGCTGTAAGGAGAGCAGACAGATAACCTCAGAGATACAAACCGTGGAGGGATATACAGATGCCCAGATCATGCTGCTAGCAGTGACAGAGAAAAACCGTTATAGTGAGGTATATACCGATCAAATTTGGCAGATTCCAGTGGATGAAGAGGGAACCACTTTTCAGGAATATTTACTTGGCGAAGTGCGAGCTTTTTTGGAGGAGGTCAAGCGGATCAATCTGCTGGCGGATAAAGAGGGGATCTTATTGACCAGTCAGGAACAAGAGCGTCTTCGAGAATTATCGGAAGATTATTATGAGAGCTTGACAGAGGCAGATCGAAATTATACCAATATTAATCTGGAAGAAATTTACGGACTTTATACGGAGTATTATCGTGCTGGTAAAATGGTTGATGAATTGACCCAAAATGTGAATCTAGAGATTAGTGACAGTGAGGCGAAGGTTATCGTTGTCCAGGAATTGCGGGTTACCGATGCGAACGAAGCTCAGGATATTCATACACGGGTAATGGCAGAAGATGTGGATTTTAGTGTGGTAGCGAGAGCTGTATCAGAAGATCGGGAAGTGGAAAAATTGGTGGGACGTGGAGAGCGGTCTCAGGAATATGAAGAAGCAGTGTTTTCATTGATAACTGGGGAGATCAGTCCCATCATCCGGGATGGGGATTCTTTTTATATTGTGAAATGTATAAATGATTATGATGAGGAAGCAACATTAGAGCGAAAACAGAAATTGGCGTTACAGAGAAAAGACATGGCATTTCACAAAGTTTATGATGGATTTATAGCAGAACATTCGGTGAATCTGGATGGGGAGATCTGGGAAAAGATTTCTTTTTCCGAAGAAGAAAAGTCGAGTACCACGGGTTTTTTTGAATGGTATGAGGACTATATGGGACAATAAGGATGGTATAAAGAGTATCTTCGGAAGGATGGCAAAGGGGAGGTCACAAAGAAGAGTATGATTGCGCTTAGAGTTGAGGACTTAAAGGGTTTTACTTCTGCATTGTTTGTAGGAGAGGCATTTGATACATGGTGGTTGCGGGAGGCATCGATTACTACATACAATACGTTTTCCATTGATGGGAGAATTCGTCGGGGATATTTTACGGAGCAGGAGAGGGAGGAGAAAAAAATTGGTGAGTTGTCATCATGGAAGTTGATTCGCCCCATATGCTTTTCTCTGATTCGGGGGAAGCGCCTGCCAGAGAATTTTCGAATTACGCTACAGCTTTCGCCGACAGATGTACAACAATTTTTGCAGTCAGTGCAGCCGGATTTTCCGGTGGAGCAAGTAGGTGGTCTGTATTTGAACATTCGTTACGAAGAGCAGACAATGTATTGTATAACGGGAGTGTCTCTGAATATTTTTACGTTAGATAAGCGAATAGAGCAGGGATGGGATGCGGAAATAAAACAGCTTTTGAAAGAGAAACAGATTGCGTATATACAAGAATCGTGAGAAACAGAAAAGAGAGCAGTCATTCGTTATTAGCACTCATTTAAAATGAGTGCTAATTTTCTGTTGACATTTGTCTGTTGCCGTATTAGAATATAGGACAGAGATTTCCTATTGCTGAAAACCAACAGCTGTGGGAATCAAAAGATAGAAAGATAACGAAGACGAATCAGCATTTAAGAAAATAAAAGAACAGGAGTGATATGCGATGGGAAGCAAGTCAGGTAATTTATCGATCAACAGTGAGAACATATTTCCAATTATCAAAAAGTGGCTCTATTCGGATCATGATATTTTTTATCGGGAACTGGTGTCCAACGGCTGTGATGCCATTACCAAACTGAAAAAGTTAGAGTTGATGGGAGAATACACCAAGCCAGAGGATATGGAGTACCAGATTCAGATTACGGTGGATTCAGAGGAAAAGTCTATCCGAGTGAAGGATAACGGTTTGGGTATGACGGCGGAAGAGGTGGAGGAATATATCAACCAGATCGCTTTTTCCGGTGCGCAGGATTTTTTGGAGAGATACAAAGATAAAGCCAATGAAGATCAGATTATCGGTCATTTCGGTCTGGGATTCTATTCGGCGTTTATGGTAGCGGACAAGGTGACGATTGATACCCTCTCCTACAAAGAAGGAAGTACGCCGGTTCACTGGGAATCTGAGGGCGGTTTGACCTTTGAGATGAAGGAAGGGGATAAGGAAGACCAGGGTACGGTCATTACCTTGTATTTGAATGAGGAGAGTTATGAATTCTCTAACGAATACCGGGCTAGAGAAGTGCTGGATAAGTACTGTTCCTTCATGCCGATTCCGATTTTCCTAGACAATGCCAAAGCAGAGCCGGAGTATGAGACGGTTGATAAGGAAGAGCTGACAGAAAAAGATACCATTGTGGAGACTGTGGTGGAGCCGGCTAAGACCGAGGAGAAAGAGAACGAGAACGGCGAGAAGGAGACGGTGGAGATTGAGCCATCCAAGGAGCGTTACAAAATCATAAAGCGTCCGGTGGCATTGAACGATACGACTCCGTTGTGGAACAAGCATCCCAATGAGTGTACAGAAGATGAATACCGGACTTTTTACCGGAAGGTATTCATGGATTATAAGGAACCATTGTTCTGGATTCATCTGAATATGGATTATCCGTTTAATCTGAAGGGAATTCTCTATTTCCCCAAGATCAATACGGAGTACGATTCTATTGAGGGAACCATCAAACTTTATAATACGCAGGTATTTATTGCAGACAATATTAAAGAAGTGATTCCAGAGTTTCTGATGCTTTTAAAGGGCGCTATCGACTGCCCGGATTTACCGCTGAATGTTTCCCGGAGCGCACTGCAAAATGATGGCTTTGTGAAGAAGATTTCGGATTATATCACCAAAAAGGTGGCGGATAAGCTGACTGGTATGTGTAAGACCGACCGGGAGAACTATGAGAAATACTGGGATGATATCGCGCCGTTTATCAAGTTTGGCTGCATTAAGGACGAGAAGTTTGCTGAGAAGATGAATGACTATATTCTGTTCAAGAATCTGGAAGGCAAGTATCTGACTTTGAAGGATTGCTTGGAGGAAAATAAGGAGAAGCATGAAAACAAGGTGTTCTATGTGACGGATGAGAAAGAGCAGAGTCAATATATCAATATGTTCAAAGAGGAAGGGCTGGATGCGGTGATTCTTCCTCACAATATTGATAGTCCTTTCATCAACCATCTGGAGCAGAAGAACGAGGAATTGAAATTTTTGCGGATTGACGCAGATCTCAATGACACCTTTAAGGAAGAGGTGAGAGAGGACGACGAAGAGTTTAAAAAGACAGCAGAGACTTTGACGGAGATCTTCAAGAAAGCTTTAGGCAATGACAAGCTGGAGGTCAAGGTGGAGAAGCTGAAGAATGAAAGTATTTCTTCCATGCTGACTGTGGCAGAAGAAAGTCGCAGGATGCAGGATATGATGAAAATGTATAATATGTATGGCATGGATCCTTCCATGTTTGGCGGTGCCGGTGAGACTCTGGTGCTCAATGCTAATCACAAACTGGTTCAGTATGTGTTGAATCATGGGGAAGGAGAGAACACAGCTAAATTCTGTGAACAGCTGTACGATCTGGCACTTTTGAGCCATGGTACTTTAAATCCGGAGCGGATGACCAAGTTTATTGCCCGGAGCAATGAGATTATGATGATGATGACAGAAGAATAGAGACTTGGCGAAAAAGGAGCGTGTTACCAAATAAGTCCCCCGCCATTTCCGTATCCCGTGTTCGGACGGTTCCCGTACACGAGATATGGGAAATGGCAGGGGACTTATTTGACAACAGAAAAGAATCGTACTAAAATCAAAAATAGGATGGAGGGTGGGATTATGGAAAGAATATATAAGTATCCAAGAACCCGTCATGTGGAGGGGTCAAGAAAGCAGATAGGAGATGAGGATCTCAACAGTATAAAATTTGCTGAGATACGAGGAAAATATTTGGTGTTGGAGGAGAAGATTGACGGAGCAAACTGTGGAATTAGCTTTGGCGAAGATGGAAAGCTGTATCTGCAAAGTCGGGGGCATTTTTTGAATGGGGGATATGGAGAACGGCAATTTGATATGTTGAAAGTGTGGGCGGAGTGTTTTCGGGATGGATTGTGGCAGGTGTTGGGAAGCCGGTATGTGATGTATGGAGAGTGGATGTTTGCTAAGCATACCGTGTTTTATGACCAGCTTCCTCATTATTTTATGGAATTTGATATTTTTGACAAGAAGAATGAAAAGTTTTTTTCTACGGCAAAGAGAAGAGAAATTCTGAAAACAGCGCCTTTTGTATGGTCTGTACCAGTATTGGAAATGGGGAGATATGAGAAACTGTCGGATGTAACCAAACGGATCGGGCATAGTAATTTTATATCAGAGGAACCAGTAAAAAATCTGCAAAAACAATGTGAGAAATATGGAGTGGATATAGAGCGAACTAAGGACCAGACAGATCTTAGCGGGATTATGGAGGGGATTTACATCAAGGTAGAGGAGGGGGATTATACTATCGATCGGCTAAAATTTGTCCGACATTCGTTTCTCAATTCAATCCTAGATTCGGAGAGCCATTGGATGAACCGACCACTCGTGGCCAATCGGCTGGCAGAAGGGAAGGAGCTGTTTGTGTAAGGAGATAGTTCATGTGTGGGGGAAAAGATTTTATCTTTCTGTGGAAAGATGAGTTGCCCCGGAGAGAGGAGAGGGATCATGGAGCATGGAAAAGAAGGGATCTTAAGCTGGATTCGAGAAAGTGATTTTTCTTTGGAACGGTTGACGGAGCGATATCCAGAATTGGAAATTTTAAAAGGGGTGAAGCAGAATCCGGAATACCATGCAGAGGGAGATGTATATATCCATACAGGACTGGTTTGTGAACAATTGTGCAAGCTTTCGGAATGGAGCGGGCTTACAAGGCAGGAACAAGAGCTATTGTTTCTGGCAGCGGCTTTTCACGATATCGGAAAGCCGGTCTGTACAAAATTCGAGGATGGCAGATGGACTTCGCCCAAACATACCATTGTGGGAGAAAAGATATTTCGCGCTATGGTATATCGCAATGAGAACC
The DNA here is from genome assembly GCA_022799175.1 of Lachnospiraceae bacterium. Classification (GTDB taxonomy): domain Bacteria; phylum Bacillota; class Clostridia; order Lachnospirales; family Lachnospiraceae; genus Brotaphodocola. The sequence continues at coordinate 18,968 of JAAWNY010000038.1, forward strand.
CGTTTGGAATGCGTTTTAAGGAAAGAGAACTAGCGGCTAAACTGGTGCGTTTTCATGGGTTGCCGGTGTGGTTCTGGAAAAAGAAACGGATGGAGTATGATCTTTTGCGGGCGGCGGAAGTGGTACCATTAAGGCTTCTTTACCTGTTGGCAAAAGCAGATGCCAGGGGAAGAGTAAGTCAGACGCCGGGAGAGCTGGAGGAACATGGGGAATTGTTTGCGGAGTATGCAAAAGAGCTGGGAATCTGGGAGAATCCTTATCCTTTTATGAATGCCTGTACGCGATATCAGTATTTTCACAAAGAAGAAATGTCGCCGGGAGCACAGCTTTATGATAATACAGAATTTGATGTATGGATGATGGCGGGATTGCCTCTGGCAGGAAAAGATACCTGGATCGGAAAATATGGCGCTGGCAGAGTTGTGATTTCTCTGGATGAGATCCGGAAAGAACTAGGGATTTCCCCCAAAGATGGATCGGGAAAAGTGGCAAATCTGGCCATAGAACGGGCCAGGAAGCTGTTGCGAAAAAAGGAACCTTTTATCTGGAATGCCACGAATCTGATGCAGGAAACCAGGCAACGGCTTGTCCGGTTGTTTGCCGGATACGGAGCGCGAGTGCATATTTTGTATCTAGAAGCATCCTATGAGGAAATTCTAGAGAGGAATCGGACAAGAGAACGACAGATTCCGGGAAATGTGTTGGAACAGATGATTGATAAATTCGAGATGCCAGAACCTTGGGAAGGGTATGAGGTAATATGGCAGGATAGCTAAAAATGGGAAATTTTTAGTATTTTTGAAAAATAGATGGAATGCCGAGATGTTATCATCCGAGTATTGAAATATCTGAAATATATGCTATAATAAGTAGTAATTAAAACTATGTATGGCAGTGGGATGATTTCAGGAGGATGAATATGAGTTATAAGATAGTCGGCGACAGTTGTCTGGATTTGACAGAGGAGATGAGGAAGGATTCACGGTTTCAGATTGTGCCGTTGACATTGCAGGTGGACGATACTATGATCGTGGATGATGAAAATTTTGATCAGAAGACATTTTTAAAATTGGTGAGAGAAAGCAAGGAGTGTCCAAAGACTGCCTGTCCATCCCCGGAAGCATTTAAAAAGGCATATGAGTGTGAGGAAGAGGATATCTATGTGTTGACAATTTCCAGTCATTTAAGCGGTTCATACAATAGTGCAATGGTAGCAAAGAGCTTATATGAGGAGGAACATGGGTATAAGAATATTTTGGTGATAGATTCGGAATCTGCATCGTCAGGAGAGCTGAATCTGGCGATGGCGATTTGTGAGATGTATGACAAAGGGAAAAATTTTTTGGAGATTTCCCAGAAGATTTTAAAACTACGGGATCAGCAAAAGACCTATTTTGTCTTGGACTCTTTGGAATATCTCCGCAAGAACGGAAGATTGACAGGTCTGCAGGCTTTTTTCGCTACGGCGCTCAATATCAAGCCAGTGATGGGGGCGGATCATGGGGTGATTGTCAAACTGGATCAGGCGAGGGGATTAGGGAAAGCATTTGCCAGAATGTGTGAGATTGCGGTTCGAGAGCGGGGAGCGGCAGAAATAAAGCGTGCAGTCATTGCCCATTGTAATGCGCCAGAGAGAGCCAGGCAGGTGAAGCAGGAACTTGAAAAGACAGGGAATAAATGGGAGATCGAAATTACGGAGACAGCAGGTGTGGCGACCTTGTATGCAGGAGACGGAGGTATTATCCTGGCAATATAAGAGAGCAGAGGAAAGAATGATAGCAGGGACCCCAGAGCGTACAGCTCTTTTGGGGTTCCTTTTTAGCTATATGGTATAGAAATTCTAAGAAGGGAACGGATGAAAATGAAGAAATGTCAACAGCGGTTACTGGCAGTGGTAGTGATTATCCTATTATTGACTGGATGCCAGGGAAAAAAATATGAAAAAATCTCAGGGATTGACAGCGCAAAGAACATGGAGGAAACAGTTCAGGAAAACAGTGAGAAGGATAGGCAGATAGGAAAATATAATGGACAGACTTCAGGAATCGTGCTTATAGAAGAGGCCGGTTTGGAGATACAGGATAAAGAGAATTCCGATGAGATAGTGGTGGATATCCGAGAAGGGGAACTTGCAGATGATTTTAAAACCTCGGAGAACAACGAGGAAGATAACGAACTGACTCTGCTGTTTTCTGGGGATGTACTGCTGTCGGATCATGTGCTGAATGCTTATGAGAAAGCAAGAGGAATCGATGGGGTTTTGGATTTTGGATATCAGAAAGTGGTGAAAGAAGCAGATTTTTTCATGGTTAATCAAGAATTTCCGTTCAGTAACCGGGGAGAGGCGGCAAAAGATAAACAGTTTACTTTTCGCCTTCCTCCAGAACGAGTTTCTCTTTTTCAGGAGATGGGAATTGACGGCGTGACATTGGCCAACAATCATGCACTGGATTTCGGACCGGATGCGCTTTTAGATTCTTGTCAAATCCTGGATGATGCAGGGATTCTGCATACAGGGGCCGGTGCAGACTTGGAGATGGCGAGACGTCCGGTGACGGTGGAACTCAAAGGGAAAAAAATTGCTGTAATTGGTGCTACCCGTGTGATTCCGGTAGCAGATTGGGCAGCAGGAAAGCAGCATCCGGGAATGCTTGCCGCATATGATATGACAGTGCTTTTGGAAGAAATCCGTGCACAGAGGGAGAAAAATGATTTTGTGGCAGTTTTCATTCATTGGGGAATCGAGAGAGACGAGAGGCCGCAAGACTATCAGCGTGTGATGGGACAGCAAATGATAGATGCTGGTGCAGATTTGGTGATTGGTTCCCATCCTCATGTGCTTCAGGGAATAGAATATTATAAGGGGAAAGCTATCCTGTACAGTTTGGGGAATTTTGTGTTTGGCAGTTCCATTCCGCGAACAGCGCTGTTGCAGGTGACTTGGGAAAACGTAGGAGAAGTGGGGAGTGATCCGGTTTTACGTTTGATTCCCGGAACTTCCAGCGCCGGATATACATGGATGCTGACGGAGGAGAATAAACGGCAGGAATTTTTTCAATACATGAAAAGTATTTCCAATGGCGTTGTTTATCAGACTGATGGAACGGTGATACCATTCACAGAGGAGTAACCGGCCGGAAAGAAACACCTTGCGTGAGCCCTCTTTCCCGAAAACGTCTGGCAAAGGTATTTAAAACCAGGCGTTTATTGGCACTCCATTGTGGCGCGATCAACAAATTTTTTGGTCCGTCACCCGTAATGCGATGAACCACCAGCTCCGGAGGCAGAAGGGCGATACAGTCAATGACCAGATCAATATATTCCATCATAGAGAAAACGGGAAAGGGGTTTTGCAGATACTGAACAGCCAGATCGGTTCCCTGGAGGATATGAAGCAATTGCAGCTTGATACCCTGGATCTCTTGCTGGGCAAGGTAGTTCACAGTCTGGAGCATCTGTTCCCGGCTTTCTCCCGGAAGCCCAAGGATTACATGGACAATGGTTTCTAGTTTCCGGCGGCGCAGCCGCTGCAGGGCATCTTGAAAGCAGGATAAAGAATAGCCGCGGCGGATTTGCAAAGCAGTATTTTCGTGAATGGTCTGAAGCCCGAGTTCCAGCCATACAGGTTTGATATGGTTAAGCTCTGCACATAGATCCAATATTTCCTCAGAAAGACAGTCTGGCCGGGTGGCAATGGAAAGCACCTTTACCTCTGGGTGATTGAGGACAGCAGTATACAAAGTATGCAGATAGGAAACTGGGGCATACGTGTTGGTGTAAGACTGAAAGTAAGCAATATAAGCTTTGGGAGAAGCACCAAATTTCCGGCAGATACGTAGGGTGGCATGCTCGATCTGCTGTCGGATGAATTGGGTAGATTCCGCTTGGGATAAAGGGGAGTCTAAGGAGGTCACTGTAGGGAGGAGTGGAGTGGCGAAGTCTCCCGATCCTCCGGCACTACAAAAGATACAACCACGAGTGCCCAAGGTTCCATCGCGATTGGGACAGGTCATGCCGCCATCCAGGGCAATCTTGTATACTTTGGTGTTGAAACGTCGTCTCATCTCATCATTTAAAGAGTGATAAGGGTGAAATTGGTGGGAAAAAGTCATATGAGTAGTCCTCCTAAGAGTATTATAATCGGGAGATAAGGAGAAAGCAAGTGCATGATCCAGAAGTGTCATCGATAGCTTTGACAGTGGTCAGAAACTGGTATATAATTTTAGAAAAATTAAGAGTACTTGCAGCAATGACATTGGTACTCACAGATCGTTAAAAGGAAAGTTTGGACGGGTATGAGAGGAAGAAGCAGACAGCGGCCGATAGTGAATGTGGGAAAAAAGATCGTTTTGTTTGTGGGAATATTGGGGATTGTGGCTGGGGTGATAGCAGCTTTTCTATTGTACAGGAGGAGAGAGAGGGTGGAGCCGGCAGAGAGTATCCCAGTTCCGACAGATATGATGATTGAACTGGAGATTCCAGAACATATACTACTAGAACAATCGGAAAGGACAAAGGAGGAGATTTCGGAAGTTCGGCAGTATGAGGATTTTCTTCATCGTATGGAGGCAGCCAGGACACAGGAAGAGATCGAGAAGAATGACTTTCAGATTATCGAGGATCAGATTTTTTCTCTGGAGATGGCTGGCGTAGGAGAAGTTGTCATGATACCGGCACTGGATGCAGTATCCAAAAGATTGGTTCTTTTCTTTGCAGAGACAAAAGAAGGGGGGAGCATTGTATTCCGGACAGAGCGCTTGGAGACGAATGGCCAGTTTGCCGGACAGTTTAGACAGGGGAACCGGGAGGTGGCAGCAGTCTCATTTCCGGATATTGACCAGGATGGAAAGCAGGATGTGGTGCTGGTTACGGTGAGCGATGTTTTGGAGCTTGATGCAGGTTTTTCTGAAAAAGTGGGAGATGTGCTTTTTCAGGGGACAGGAGGTTTTTACCAGGACTGGAGATTATCAAAACGAATCAACCAGTATAGTATGAACAAAAGTGTACGACAAATCTTATCTTTTGTGGAGGAGGGGGATTCGACGGAAGCAATGGATACAGCGGCTACTAGGGAGGAGCTGATAAAGCATGGATTTGTGGAGGAACAAGGACGTTCTTATTGGGTGAATTTTGAAAAGCTGGGAAAGCTTTTGGTGGTGCCGGGACATTACCGAATGGCAGAATATCACATTTTTATGATTTATCTGATTAATGAAGACGGAAATGTTGTATGGAATTTTCAGCCCATGGGAGAGTTTGAGAATTTGTATGAATTTTTGGACATCGATTGCCGGGACATTGATGGAGATGGTCTGAAAGATATTACTGTATTGGCGCGGTATACCTATGATACGACAGAGGGGGAGATGCTGACGGAGAAGGATTATACCATATATTATCAGAGAACCGGCGGCTTTTTGGAGGATAGTGAACTGAAAAGTCGGTACATGTGCGGAGAGGAGACGACAATGGAAGAACTGGTTGTGCTGGCCAGAGCTTTTTGGGGATGGGGAGAGGAAAATGATTAAAATATTGATTGTTGATGATGAAAAACCAATTTGCGATCTGATTGATCTGAATTTATCAGCGGCAGGTTACTGTTGTCAGACTGTGCAGGATGGGGGGAAAGCTATCCAGATGATTGAAGAAGGAAATTATGATTTGATTTTGCTGGATGTTATGCTGCCAGGAGTGGATGGATACGATATTATGGAATATATTCGCCCATTGAAAGTTCCAGTTATTTTTATCACGGCCCGTTATGAAGTGAAAGATCGGGTCCGAGGATTAAAATTGGGGGCAGATGATTATCTGGTAAAACCTTTTGATGTGGTGGAACTAGTGGCACGGGTAGAAGCTGTGCTGCGCCGTTATCATAAAGCAGAGAATATTTTATCCGTGGGAGAGATCACGGTGGATGTAGAAGCGCATATGGTTTGGCGCGGCAAAAAAACGGTGGAATTGACGAATAAGGAATTTGGGTTATTGCTTTTGTTTATCCGCAACAAGAATGTGGCTCTTTTTCGGGAAACTTTGTATGAGAAGGTCTGGGAAGGAGAATATTCGGGTGATAGCCGGACGGTGGATTTGCATGTGCAGCGATTGAGAAAAAAGTTGGGCTGGGAAAGCTGCTTGATGACTGTCTATAAAGTAGGATATCGTTTAGAGGTGCCTCAATGAGATTTTCACGAAAGTTGTTATTGTGTACGATCATTGTGCTGGCATTGGCACTGGGATTTAGCGGATTTTATTTTGTCAATTATGTATTTGAAACTTCCATCGAGAGGGAGATAAGGCAGGCAATGGAGGAAAGCCGGATTTTACGGTTTGCCTTTGAGACAGCGGCGTTGAATGCCCCGGCTAAATATGATATATTGGCGGATCGTACCGTGGAGGAAATCGGGCACAGCCTGGAAAATGGTGGCAGTGGCCGCCGCCTACGGATTTCGGATGAGAACCGGCGGGTGATTTATGGCAGCAGCGATTTTCAGGGAGATGGGGCTTTGTTGGATCAGACAGATGAGACTGTAGACACCTGGCAGATTTTTCACTTAGGAGAACATTATTACATCAGGACTTGTATGACGACTGGTGTTTTAGATCGGCTTTTATATCTGGAGACCATGCGGGATGTGACAGAAGTATTTCGGGAGCGGGGGCTGGGATTTCTGGTATATCGGCGGGTGACGATGTTGATGCTGTTTTTGGGAACCTTTGTCATGCATGGGATCTCTTCGTGGTTGACACGGCCGATTCGGCTTTTGACACGGGCGACGAGGAGAATGGCAGAGGGAGAGTATGACTACCGGGCCAGAAAGGTCAGTGATGATGAAATGGGACAGCTGACGATGGACTTTAACCGAATGGCGAATGCGCTGGAGGACAATATTGCGATGCTGGAAGATGAGATTCAGGCCAGAGAACATTTTGTGGCAGCTTTTGCGCACGAGTTGAAGACGCCTTTGACAGCAATTATTGGTTATGCGGATATGTTGCGATCGCATCGATTGGATGAGGAGAAAAGTTTTCTTTCAGCAAATTATATATATACGGAAGGGAAACGACTAGAAGCGATGTCCTTTCGTCTGCTGGAAATTATGGTTACTCGTCATGGAGCGTTAGAGTTGCAAAAAATTTCCGCAGATATATTGTTTCAGTATATTCATGATATGTATGTGAATAATCGAACGATGAGATTTCATTTAAAATACGATCCGGGTATTGTGTGGGTAGAACCAAATTTGATTAAATCGGTGTTGATTAATTTGATTGACAATGGGTGTAAGGCATCAGAGCCAGGAAGTACCATTGAGGTGCGGGGATACCAGAGAAGGGACAGTTATCGTTTTTGTGTACGAGATCATGGTATGGGGATTCCCAAAGAAGAGCAGGAGAAAATTACACAAGCATTTTATATGGTAGATAAATCCCGTTCCCGAAGTCGAAATGGCGCCGGATTGGGCCTGGCGTTGTGTGCGGAGATTTTGACATTACATGGAAGCCGTTTGGAAATTGAAAGCGAGATAGGAAAAGGAACTTGTATGAGTTTTGTGCTTCGGGGAGAAGGTAGCCGAGGTGTGGATGGCAGAGGCCGTGAAAAAGGCTAAGGAGAGCAGAAGAATATGAAAAAAACAATCATCCGTCTTTTCTTTTTGCTGTGGACTGTGTTGATCGTGGGAGTGTCCATATGGGGGCCGGAGGTGTTATCTCGCTACAAGGATCGCTCGCTTTTGGGGAAAATTTACCGGCAGGAGGTGGAGCTGGCAGGAGAGGGGTATCGTTATGAATTGAGTGCAGTGGAGAAGGTATACGTATTGTCTCAGTCATTGGGAAGCCAGATGGGAGATTATGCATTTATTGTCAATCAGAAAGGATTGAAACAGGGAGAACTCCAGGAAGAATTGCCCTCGGTAAAAAAGGCGTGTGAAAGTTGTGATGAAGGATTGCGGGCTTTAAAGGCCGCTGGAATTTTGCCCGATTCGGTGCAGGAAACCGATCCGGCGATTTATGAGGCGGTTTTGTATTCGGCTATTGATGTGCGGGAACCACGCAACTATGTGGCAATCTGGAAGCTGAACCTGGCGGATAATATCCGGGGCTTGCGAAAAGAAAACCGGTTGATGGATGTCTATATGGATGCAGATGACGGAAAAATCTATGAATTTTATGCCCGGACAGAGTGGGAGTGGGAGAATATAGATCCCGATGCCATTGCGCGATCTTGGTGCGCTTATCTGGAACTTCCGGAACCGATACTTTGGGAGGACGCCAATCCCTTGACTGAAACTACTCCTTTTTTCCGCAAATATATCATTTCCGGAGCAGCAGAGGAACGTACGATTATGACAGTAGGATTCTATGAAGGGATTCGGGAATTTTTTATAAAGGTATCTGGATAACCAGCAATGTCATTGAGATAAGGAAACGAGAAGCCTAGTCCAGGAAATGAGGCGAGAACCAACGACAAACCGTCTGCTCCTTTTTCCGGTTTCGAGATTAAGAATTCCTAAAAC
>JAAWNY010000039.1 GCA_022799175.1 Lachnospiraceae bacterium
CGAAAATATACAAACTCGCTCCGCTCAGACAGTGTATATTTTCGTTTCAACGCCAAATTCAGGGATTTAAGGACTTCTAAATCTCTGCAAAGTCAAAATATCACAGACGGTTTCCCGTTGTTTCTCTCCCCTCTTCCTTAGCTGTATTTCTCACTTTTTTATGAAATGACATTGGCCCTAACTCCACCCCTTCTTAATTCTCTTCACCGCTGGCGCAAATCCTTCCTGGGCGGCTGTCAGATACGCCCGGGCCGCCCGATCCATCTGTCCCGAAACTTCGTACCAGGCCCCCAGATTATAAGCCGCGCGAAAAGAACCCGTACCCACGACTCCTCCAAGTTCTGGCTGCTCCCCCAGCTCTAGACATCTCAGATAACACTTCTCAATATTTGGCAACAAATCAATGTAACGTCCTACGTCTGACATAACTCGTTTCATATAAAAAAGGCCGCATACAAAACAAAAATCTGACCAGTTTCCCAGAACGGCCCCTTCTCTTTCGATAATCTCTGCCGCCTCATCTAAATGCTCATTCTTTGCCAAATCCAGCAACGTATATAAATAGAGCACTACACCTCCGGCCCTATAGCCATCCTCCTTACCTGCCAGGCGATAAAACTCCCGAAACCAGGGCAGACTATCTTCCTGCCTTTTCAGATTCCGCAAGGTATAGGCCAGTTGAAACACATAGTAACCGTCCCCTGGATTCTCTTTCACTGCCTGCTCCAAATAAGGCAAGTTCCGCTCTCCTTTGTCGGCATAGAGATAACCGTCATGTTCCACCTGCAGAGGAAGCAGATAACAGGGATAACCCCCTGACGGTTGCTCGTGAATCCTCCCTTCATAGCGGACGCCTTTCGGAAGCAATCGCGGCAACACTGCAGTACTCATGCTGATCCCCTCCTCATTGCGAAAAGAGTCATATCGGGTAATGCATCCCAGCCACATCCCAGTCCGGTCCAAAAGTAACTCTTCCAGCTTTTCACGAGTAACCGCCCTCAGATATTCATCCCCATCCAGGATTAAATTCCAGTCGCCATCCGATTGATCCAATGCGAAATTACGGGCTGCAGAAAAGTCATCCTCCCATAAGAAGGAATGCACCTCTGCCCCCATCTTTCTGGCAATCTCTATTGTTCGGTCTGTTGAGCCGGTATCAATCACAATTTTCTTATCCACCAGCCCTTCTACGGTTCGCAGGCAACGTTCCAGAGAACGCTCCTCATTTCTTACAATCATTACCAGATTGATCTTCATATCATTCTCTTCCCTTTTGATTTTGCTTTTCTACCTGCTTGGCAAAAACAAACTTTCGGATAGCCGCCTCGGAATCCAGAGACAATCCCTGGAATTGACATCCATAAGTATACTCTCCTCGAATCAATCCTCCTACTCGCAAAACTTTTGCCTTTACCTCGCAATCCTCTACGCCAAAGCGATATCGGAAAGAAAAATGATCATTCTTCTTCAATTCCTGTGTCGTTGCCAGAAGAATCCCCCCAGCGCTGATATTCCGGATCGTGCCGGAAAAAAACCAACCAGATGCTGTCTGAAACTCCGTCCATAGCTGGACTTCCACCCGCAGATCCTTTTGCCTCTGAAATACTTCCACAATTTCCAAAACCTCACACTCCGCCATCCAGGGCTCTTTTATCCTGGTGGGAAGAGAATTTCTCTGAATCACCAGCTCGCAGCGGCTTCGAATGACCCCCTGTGAACGGTCATAAAAATCAATCATCGTGCGAAACCGGACACTGCGCAACTTCGGATTCCGAAAAAACAACCGGATTTCTTCCTCATTGCGGTTCTCAACTCTGGCTCTGGACAATGGCCGGTTATCGGTTCCATACACCAGGCAGTTATCACAATCCCTCAATCTCATGACATCTACTCACCCTTCTCTGTTATAATGTAATCGTGCCGACCTCTCTGCTGGCATTCATAATCATCTGCATACGCAACAACTGAATCAGGCTGGCATAGCTTGCCTTATCCATGGTTATCGTATCTCCTTCTCCCTCCGATACTCCACGCAAAAGACCGGTGATATCCATCCCTCCGGTCATCGACATTCCGTACAACCCTGCCAGCGGATTATAAGAAGCCGTTCCGTAAAGACTTCCTCCATAAAGACCAGACAACGATCCATAGCTGTCTCCATAAAGGCTTTTAGAGGAAGTGGCAGCACTATTCACTACCTTTCCTGAATAAATCGGCTCTCCATTCATATAGGAAGTGACCTTCTTGACATAATTCTGAGTCTCCTGGTAGGGAGGAATCCCGCCATATTTCTGAACACTATTCGGCCCGGCATTGTAAGCAGCAAGCGCCAGACTTACATTTCCACCAAAACGTTCCAGATTTTCTTTCAGATACTTCGTTCCTCCCATGATATTCTGCCGTGCATCATAAGGATCGGTAACTCCCAAAGAACGAGCGGTTGAGGGCATCAGCTGCATCACCCCGATAGCTCCAGCCTTGGAAACGGCATTCGTATTAAAATTGGATTCTGCCTTTGCCACCGCCTTGATCAGATTTACTGGCACCTGATACCGAGAAGACGCCTCCTCAAAAATCGAATCCATGCTCTCCGCAATCCCCTGGCTGACACCTTGAAACACATTCTGAAAACTGCTGTTCGTCTGCTCTGTCTGTGTGGCATAACGGTTCTGTGAATCTTGTATCTTTTGTGTATGTAATGCATTCAATGCTGCTACTGATGTCGCAAAGCTCATGATATCCTATCCTCTTTCTTCCATCGAAATAATAATAAAATCTTTCATCCTTCGGCATGTCTGCTCTAGAAACCAGAAAACTCACTGTACTGCTCCGTCAGCTCCTAGCCTCCATCCATCCACAGTCGTATTCACTGCCATACTTCCATCGCCGTTTAGATAATATCTCTTGCCAGACACCTCCACCCAGCCTCGCTGCATCCGGCCGCTCGCATCCAGATAGTACCATTTCCCGTCTATCTGCTGCCAGCCCCGTTGCATAACGCCAGAGCTATCCAGATAATACCACTCTCCCAAATTGGGCTGCACCCATCCCGTACACAGGTTGCCGTTTTCATTCAAATAATACCAGGAATCTCCAGATGGATTGACCCATCCTGTCTGCATCTGGCCATCGCCATTCATATAATACCAAAAACCACTGATATTCTGCCAGCCCTTTGTCATCTCCCCATTCGGATCAAAATAATACCATTGGTTTGACACCTTCTTCCAGGTATTGACACCTTTGCTACCGTCTGGCAGGATATAATTGTTTCCCCGGATAGCACCGCCGTCTCCGGCTCCTACTCCTGGCCCGCCGCTACTGCTTTTACCACTGCTCCCAGGCGTACTGCTAACTCCCCCAGAGCCATTGTCGCTATTGCTGTTCCAGCTTTCCCAGTCGTCTGCGTCGAACTCCTGATCCGAGGAGGTAACAAAATCCCCCTCTTTCAGATATTTCTTCTCATCAGAAGTGACAGGAATCGCCTTAACCTCATAATAATAGGTCTTATCCACATCATTCATATATTCAGTCAGATTCACCGAATTGGCCCCCGTCACTGTCATACGCTTAACCACTTTATCATTGCCGTACAATACCAAAGAATAACCAGGCGCATAATCCACTGGCTTCCAGACTGCCCGCCGCCGGGAAGAGCTCCATCCCGCCTCTGAAGTATTGCCAAGAACCGTGGCCGGACGATAATCCACTTTTACCTGCAAAGTCGTATCGTCCAGTGCCTTTGCCGATACAAAATCAGCTCCCTTAACCTTACATTTGGATCGGCTGATAGAAGAAGGAAACAGTTTTCCTTCATCGGCATAGACCGTAATCTCCACCCGCACCTTCTTCCCAGGCTTCCATCTGTCATAATCGGTATGAAACTGAATATCTCCCAAATTACAACCTGCACCACTGATACTGATCTCTGGATCCGGAATCTCTTCCTGCTCCCCAAAAGTCGTCTTAAAAGTGACCGACAAACTTTCTATCACGCTAGAATCCGCGCTATAGCCAGAGATAACCATCCCGGCAGTCATAATCCATGACGCCAACAGTCCAACACCCGCTCTCACAGCTCTTTGCTGCCAGCCCGCTTTGTTGTGTTTATCCATTCCCTGTTCTACCTCGTTTCTGAGCATTCCTATTTTCATTCTGCCTTCTGCGATACCTCACAAAATCTCAGCCTTTTTCTCTGCTCCTAACAGCGTCTCATCTCCAGACACCGTCCGAACCAATGGAAAAACCATCCACCTGGGTATCCTGTGCCATTTCTCCTGACTCTGGGTAAAAATAATACCAGTCCCCATCAATCTGATTCCAACCCTCAAGAATCTCGCCGTTGGAATCGGCAAAATAAGTCTTTTCATCCCTGCGAATCCAACCGGTAAACATGGCTCCCTGAAGACTGTTTTCCACGGTGTTCAGATAATAGAGTTTTCCATTCTCCCGCAGCCAGCCCGTATATAGACTTCCATCTTCATTAAAGAAATAATAATAAGGTCCGATCACCCGCCATCCAGAAGAAATCATTGTTCCCTTAAGCTCTTCTCCTTCCGTCTCCGGTCGGAAATAATACCAGCGATCCGCAATCTTTGACCAGCCTACTGCCATTTGCCCATTATCATACAGATAATAATACTTCCCGTCAATCTGCTGCCAGCCGGTAAGCATCCTTCCGTCAGCATTAAAATAATACCAGTATCCGTCAATTTCGAACCAGCCATCCGCAAACAGACGACCGTCTGGATAACGGTATCCCCATATGCCGTTTTCTTCAAACCAACCCACTTTGCCGGCAGTTCCTTTCACCACCGTAGAGTCTTTTGCTTGTTGGCCTTTGCCATCGGACACATAGCGGTCGGTGATCTCTAAACTTCCGGATTCCACCCAGTCGCTTTTTTTACCATATTTCTGCTGGACGTCCGTCCCCGGAATCGTCCGCACTTTAAAGGTATAATCTCCCTCTTTTGTCATATAGGGGTAAAAATTATAACTCTTTCCCGAAACCTTGGCCACTTTATGTACATTCTTCTCATCCCGCAGAAGCTGCAACTCATAATAACCCGAATCGTTCTCCGGCTTATCCCATCGTGCCTCTCCCAGATTCTTTTCATTCCAATAAGCATCCTTGGGCGGGTCGTAATCTCCCTTCACCGGCTTTACCCGCAAGGTGACCACTAAAGAATCTCCGTCTCGTTTGGCCGAAACAAAAGTTCCGCCACTAATCTTGACATTGGAAGATTTGTAGCTGGCAAGGAAATAGTATTCGCTTATATCGCTTGGCTCTAACGTAACCTTCATCCGGGGCTCATCCGCTGCCGTGATCTCTTTTGCATTTTTATCTATCCACTCTGCAGCAGTCACCGTGTACCGACCGCTAGCGCCTACCGTCACCCCGCCAGCTTCGGCAGAACCGCCGTCAATCTGGATATCGGGAAGATGAGTCCCTGGCTCTAACTTTGAGGATACCTTAACGCTCACACTGTTGATCGGCTTCGTCGCCGCCAATGCTTCCAGAGGCAGTCCCATCACGCTCAATACCATGAGCAGCAATACTATACCTCTCTTTATTTTTCGAATCATGAAAATCCTCCTAAATATTTCTGTTTTCAGTTCCCGGCCTCCGTTTCCTCCCCGATCGCTTGCTCCCCGGAATCCGGCTCTTCGCCAACCGCTTCCGATATCGGTTCCTGCCCCGGTACATATCCCAGAAAATAAATATAAATATCAACAATCGCCTGATACAGCTCCCGAGGGATCTCCGCCCCTAGCTGCAGCTGCGTCAGCAATGTGGCCAAAGAATCGTCCTCATAAACTGGCACGCCCGCTTCCATGGCCGTCTCCGTGATCTTTTCCGCCAGATATCCCATACCAGACGCCACGATCACCGGAGCTCCGTTTTTTTCCGGATTATATTTCAGAGCGACTGCTTTCTGTCGCATCAAATCATCAAATTCTGACATTAATTGTTCTCTCCTTCTCCCGAATCTCCGGAAAAATTTCTTCTACCTTCCGATCTCGGACCCGCTCTCTCACTAGAAGCTGACTAAAACGAATCCCATTCTTCTTCAAAATATCTGCCACTTCATTCTGAATCTGTTTCTCTTGCTTTACCAGCTGAGGCGGAACAAAAAGCTGCAGGCGTGATAAGTGGTTCTGCAATAACATCACCAGCTCAAACTTTCCCACCCCTTGTATATCAAACTTTAAAAACAGCTTGATCTTCCTGCCGTCCTCTTCCTTATCTCTTTTGGCGTCCGGATCAATCCACATCTCTGACATCACATTGTTGTCTTCATACTGAAAAGGAAGGATGAAATGAAGCAAAGGCATATATACGCTCTCGTTCAGCAGCATACCATTCATAATGTTATAAAACTGCTGTACATTCTCTAGGCCCCCGTGACCGTTGGCTCCCTTCAAAAGCAGCGTGGCGAGATTATCCGCAAACTCCGACAGTGGCGGCTGGCTCTCCCTGGACCCAGTCGCTAAAAGCTGCTCCATATCTGCTTCCGGATCGCCTTTAAATAATCTGCCAAAATCTCGATTGGCAAGCATATTATCAAAAAGTCGGAACAAACGCCCTTTATCTCCATTTTCATACCGGACTGCATGAAAAATCAAAAGCATCGTGGCCTCTCGGACCGCACCATAATCATGCGTACGTGAAATATACGAAGACAAAAACGGAATCAGCCTCTGATTTAAAATCCCCGTATTCTGCTCCGTATCTCCATTCTGGGCATCCCAATTCATAGAATCCGCCAATCCGCGAAACTCTTCTCGGTAAGCGCGAAGCAATAGCTGTTCGATGTCTTCCGTCAGAGACTGCATCTGTTGTAAAAGATGTGCCCCGGAAGAATAATCGTTATAGCCCTTCAAAAATCCCAACACAGTCTCTTTCAAGCGTTCTGAAGGATTCTGTGAGAGCAATGCGCGAAGCTTGTTGAAAAAATCCCCCCCAAAGCGGACCTGCAACTCGCCCTGTCCCTGAAGATACTGTAAAAGATCTTCAGGAGAATCCATGCGCATAGACATCAGAAAACGCTCTACTAAAGCGCTTACCTCTGCCTGTTCCGTCCCGCGCAATCCTGCCATGTCCGTAAACAGTACACTTTCCAGCAAAGCTGAAAGATTATTGTTCTCTCCCAGACTTTTAATAAAAGCGCCATAATTGCTTTCGTAATCCAGTACGCTGAGCAGGGCATCCTGTGTATTTGCCCCCGCTTGCTCTCCATCCTTGCCGTCAGCCCGCACCACACGAGTGGGATCTACCGGATTATGGATCGCCTGGCCTGCCTGCCTGGGATCCTGAGGATTCAAAATATTGCGGTTATCGGTATTCAGAGTCGGCGTGGTCACCTGTAAAATATTCGCCATATATCCTCCAGCTTGTGTCTCATTCTGTCATTTTCTATCTTTAATTTTATATCGACACATTTTTATAAGATATTAATATTCCTCGTCGAAAAGCTCTTTTCGAAATATGTTTGTATTATATTATTTTTTTTCTTATTGTACAAGATAATTAACACAATAATTTCAAAAACTTGTAAAGCAATGTTATCTTCCGGCAAAAAATGCCGATATTAAAGAATATAAAACTACTGGTTTCATAGAAGGGAGGTAGCTATGAACGTTAAATTCCATACTTTAAACAATACGTACCGTGCACCGGTATCTTCTCCACGTAAACGTATGCCACAATCTACGTCCGTGAAGACCGCTGATTACGATACCGTAGATATTAAAAGAACCCGAAACGCTCAGGACGATGAGGAAAGTTTTTCCCGTCTTCTGGCACGCAAAGCCTCCGCACAGCTTGGAAGCGGAGCTAGTCCGGAGCGGGTTCAGGAACTTAGCCGCAAGATTGCTGACGGCACTTATCAGCCGGATGCCGGACGGATTGCCGGACGGATGCTTGGGCTCAGCTGATGCGATACCCGTATTTATAGAAGGGAGTTTACCACAAATTTATGGATTTGAACACACAAGAAACGTTGGAAAAGTTTGCCACCGTCATCCGTGAACTGACGGACACTGCCGAATATATTGCCCGGATTGAAGAGAATAAAGCCATCGTTGCTTCTGAGAAGCGTCATCAATTGCTCGACGGTTTGATTCAGGATGAACAGGCTCAGATTCTTAAACTTCGAGGACTAGAGCAGCGTCGGTTGCGACTGGCAGATTCCCTGGGATGGAAATCTCTTACCTTTCGTCAGATTTTAGAAAAGGCCGAACCAGAACAGCAAACACTTTTACAACCATTATTTGGGGAATTGGAGCATCAGTTGAAGCGCTTGGAAAATGCCCGGAAGAATGCGGAACAGATCATCAACACAAGGCTTCACGAAATGCAGGTCATTCTGGCAAGGCAACAGGGAGGTTCTTATGACAATACAGGAAACATAAATTTGAACTCCCCTGTTCATGCAAAGTTGCAGAACAAATACGTTTAGCCCCACAAAGCGGCTTACTTTATCATAGAGAAAATATTTGGAGGACGAGAATATGCTACGAGCTACTTTCGCCGGTTTTTCAACCGCCTTTTCTTCTGTACAGGCAAATCAAAAGCGGTTGGATATTGTCGGTCAGAATATTGCTAATATGAACACCCCTGGATATACCAGACAGGAGCTTCGCACATCCAGTCTGAATCATACTCATCCCGTTTCCCACTACATGAATGGTGCAGAGACTGTAGTGGGTTTTGGCGTGCATATGGATACAGTCGCCCAGATTCGGGATCCTTTTTTAGATTCTCAGTACCGAAATCAGATGCAGAAATCCAGTTATAGCGATTCTCTCAACACTAGCCTGACCCAATTGGCCCGGTTTTTGGATGAGAGCGATATCAGTGGAATCCGCAACGCTTTTACGGAGATCCAGCTTACTTTGAATGATATGCAGGATGCTTCCAAGATCAACGATCCGATTTATGAGTCTGAACTCCGCACCAAGATGCAGACCTTGACCAATATGTTAAACGACGCCGATCGGCAGATTACCAAAGCGGAGAAGGACGAATTCAGCCGTCTGGACGGCACTGGCACGAATGAGAATGGCGCTGTCCAGGAGATCAATGATATCCTAAAACAGATCAGCAGTCTGAATCGTCTGATCAAGGATGACCAGGTTTTCGGCCAACCGGCTCTGGAACTGATGGATGAGCGCAACCGGCTGCTGGATGAGCTTGCCAGCTATATTCCGATCGAGGTATCCTACTATAAAGATGCCGCACATGACGGTAAAGATGCTGCCGGAAATACCAATACCCAGGCAGCTCTCAATGAGATCTATCATCTCGACGGCAACGGCGATCCGTTTGCCAAAAAGGATTGGCCGGATGATCTGCGGGTGGAGATGGTCTATCAGGATGCCACCGGTGCTACACAGAGAATAACTCTGGTAGAAGGTACGATAGGCTCCGGAACGGATAATATCGGATCGGTTGAGATCTCTCCCACACTGGCGGATAATGATCCGTTTGATGCCAGCAAAATCAATTTAACCTTTAACAGCAGTAAATATTTTGACCGCGGAAATGCCAGCGGAGCCATCAAACCCTCCGAATCTGTCGTTTTTGAAAAGACGGCTACTGGCATTACCAATCAGTTTCCGGAACATTCCGGTTCTGTTCAGTCCAGTCTGGATATGTTATGGAAGGACGGAAGCACTCCCGGTGTGTCAGACGCCAGAGGCTATGGATTCTATCGCGATCAGCTGGATAAGCTAGCCGAATCCTTCGCCACGGTAATCAACACGATCAACATCAAAGGCAGTCCTCAAGTCAACGGAGCGGATGATCCTACTCAATATCTGTTGGCAAACAAAGATGACGGAACGAGTAAGGGTATCACTGCCGCCAACATCGGCATCAACAGCCAATGGAGCAATGGTACTGTCCATGTCGGCAAATCCGGTGAGAGTTCCAACGATACCGTGTTGAATCTGCTACAGGCAATGACCACTACTTATCCTGACAACAAATTCATGGATGGCAGTTTTGCTAATATTGATCTGAATGGCAACTCTTTCGGCGACTTTATGAATTACACTTCCACCATCCTGGCCAACGACACATACAGCAATCAGTTCTCTCTAAAGAACAATGTCGTCGTGCTCAACGGAATTCAGGATTCCCGGGATTCTATTTCCGGAGTTAGTTTAGATGAAGAAGCTGCCAACATGATGGTATATATGTCTGCCTACAATGCCGCTTCCCGTCTGATGACTACTATGGATGAAGCATTGAACATTTTAATCAACAATACTGGTTTGGTAGGACGCTAGTAACTGATATTTTCATCTGCAATTTATCTGAGCGGCTGGCGACAGCCGCCGGATGTTTATCATGGCTTTTATTACGGAGGTAATGCATATGCGCGTAACAACGAATTCCACTTATCGCAAATTTACATCATCGGTTAACGATGTCCATTTAAAGCTTAACAAGAGCATGAATAAGATTACTACCGGCAAGGCTTTTGAGTCTGCAGCCGAGAATCCTTTGGCCTATTATACGGGCAAGAAGATTGACGATCAATACTTGGATACCAAAAGCAAAAATACTCTTCTGACTGATATTAAGAACCGCCTTTATCAGCAAGAATTAGGCGCTCGCGACATTCAGGATATTCTTTCTAAGGCAAAAAAGCAGGTACAATATGGCCGGACTGCCACTACTACTGGAGAGCATGATATTCAGACGATTAAAGAAGATCTGATTCAGAAGGTAAGGACTATTGCCAATGATCTGAATACTCAATATCAGGACTTTTATGTCTATGGCGGAAATGATGTCACTACCACTCCTTTTACTTTAGACGTGAATTTAAGTGCGACCGATTCTTATTTGGAACTGACTTACAGCCATACTTTCCCGGGAGAAGATCAGGTTACCGAATTCCATCTGAAGTTTTCGGAAAAAAATGGTGAATTCAAATTCGAATTGGATCCAAATGCTACTCCAGATCCAGGACATAAACTGGGAACTATGGACGATTTGGTTCGTGCCATGTCTGAGCAGGGGCGAGTAGATATCGGCTATGGCGATATTCGGGATCGGGAAACGCTGTTAGATACCTATACCGGTGGTCTGAATATCCTGACGGGTGTCAATTCTGACGCCGTTCGCTCTCTCAATGCCCAAGATAAGACAAATGCAGCAAACGGCAATAACACGACTCTTGCCCAGGACAAAATCATGGAAATGCTCGACAAGAGTCCCATCGCCCTCATCGGCAAGGCCATTATTTCCATTAACGACTATAATACCAGTGGTAGCGCCCATTACAATGACAAGGATGTACTGGATGACCGCCTGGAAGAGACTATCGATCAGATGACCGAAACCGAGCATACCATCAGTACTGCTTACTCTGATTTAGGCAACAAATATCTGCTTTTGGAAGAGACCGGAAAGAAATTGGATTCTATTGAGGATGCACTGACCGAGCAGTATAAAGATACCCTTGGTGCGGACCCCTATGCTTCCATCATGGAGATGTTTAATAATCAATATTCATATAATGCCGCTCTCCAAGTTGGTTCAAAGCTTATGTCCTCTTCTCTTTTTGATTTTGTAAGATAGTATTAAAATTTATTTTTAAAATGTACAGAAAGGAGGCTTCTTTTATGGGACCACTTATCAAAATTACGACTGAACCGATACAAATGGTACGTTTTACACAAAATGCCAGACTGGTTAATTCTGATTCTGTCGATATCGAGAGAAGAAAAGCGCTGGCACGTCATATTGCTGCGCAGCGCAGCCATCCTCAGACACCGTCTACTGTCTCTGTTGAAGAACTGACAAGAATCAATCGCACGTTTTCTCGCAATCACACAACGCCGCCGGTTGCTCAGTCTGAATCTTTTCAGCAGATGGCTTCCCGGCAAATAATGCAGCCTTCTGTTCCAGTTTCTTCTAAGCGAATAGCACCTGCTGCTAGTGCTGATATGATACAGGATACTGCTTCTGTTTCCATGGCTACCACCTCTGCTTCTGCTGTTGTGCCGGATATCTCTGTAGAGACTAACACATCCTATACTACACAAAGAGGAGCCTTTGAAATGCGGGTAGCCAGAGGGGATCTGACTTATCTGCCGCCACTGGTGATGACTATCGTCACCCAGAGACCACAGGTACATGTAGAATATTTAGGTGGTTTTAATTATGTTCCTCCCCTTGACAGCAGCCCAGGTGGGAGTATCAATCTATTCACATAGGAGTGTTGATTTGATATGACAATACAAACAGATTATGGTATCGTGGAATATGAAAAAGAAGATCTGTTAATATTTCCCGATGGTCTTTTTGGATTTCCAAAGCTGACAAAATATCTTCTTTTGTATTTGAATGAAGATGATGATTCTATGCTTCTTTTATTGTCAGTGGAAGAAAGTAAAGTGGGATTTGTTCTGATCAATCCGTTTCTCCTCTGTCCGGATTATGCTCCAGTGCTGTCTCCTGAAGAGTTAGCATGTCTCGAAGTTCAGGATAGCGGAGAGCTTTCATACTATTCCATCTGTGTTGTACGGAGTAACTATCTGGAGAATACTGTCAATCTGAAGTGCCCTCTGGTAATTAATCCGCAGACACGTCATGGCATTCAGGTGATTTTGGAAAATTCTCCTTATGAATATCGTCATGAACTGCGATCTTTTCCAACAGTAGTTGGTTCAACAGATGGGAGTGAAGAAGATGCTGATCCTTCGGCGCAAAAAAAATGAAAGCATTTTGATCGGGGATAATATCCGCATTACTATTATTGAATGTGCAGGTGATGGTGTTCGTCTTGCCATTGATGCCCCCAAACAAATTTCTATTTTGAGAGAAGAGCTTTCAGAGGCGGAACAGGCCAACAAAAACGCCTTGACTCCAGATATGAATTCGATACGGATGTTGCAATCTATCTTTAAGAAACGTCCCGAATCAGAAGCAAAAGCAGATTCACCAGACTAATTGGATAAAGAAAGAATAATAAAATGTGCGCTTTTCAAAGCGCACATTTTATTATTCTTTCTTATTTGATAAACATCCGCAACAATAAGCGTATCCCTCTGACTCCCCAAAATAAAGGCAACAAAACGGGAATCTTTTCTACTGTTGGATAAATGGAAGACATGTAATGATAATCAGGAAATACCCACTGAAACCTTTTCTTAAAAGCGAGCAATCGCTCTTTCAGCTTCTCCCAGAACATTTCTCTTCCTTCTGCTCTCTGTTCCTTGTCCAATTCCTTTTGCAGAGCTTTCTCTAGCTTTAACGCCTGCTCATCACTCTCCTGATTGATCTCGCCCTGGGTCAGCAGACGATCTTCCAAAATATTAAATACACTCATATCTTCTGGTTGATCGATAAAATAACTATCTTTTTTATCTCCAAACCACATATACACCACTCGAAGCAGCTTCTCCGCCAGCTCATCAATCTGAAAATCTTCCAACCATCTCTTGACATTCTCCTTGTCTAACTCATCCCGACAAAATTGATGAAATAGCTGCAGATCCAAGGCTTCTCGAAGACGCAACTCTTCAGTGATATAACCATATACCGCTCTTGCCATGCGGAAAATAAATTCACTTTCCTGAGAAAGCATCCGTACATGTGTATAAGGCTCTTCCAGATTCGCTGTTTCCAATAATCGCTGCATACTCTTGAGATAAGCCGGAATGCGGAAAGGCAGTTGTTGATACAATATCACAGATACTCCCGATACCTTCCGCATCCGTTCTCCATAGCCTTTATATATCTGATCGGTCTCATATCCCAGATCTACCAGATATCCTTTTGCCAGATAATACTCTTCTTCATCCAGTAAAATCTGCACAGGAGAATTTTCCGCAGTCTCCGGTATTTGATAAAGCTCGCGAATCGAAGCAGAAGTCAGTACCGTACAAGAAATCTCTCGCATATCCAGCCAAGTCAGCACCTCTTTCAAAGATTCCTCACAACTTTCTCCAAACGTCAGCGCCTGTTGATAACGTTCAAAAAAACGATCCCGCCACCGATCTGGCAGTACATCTCCCTTCCCCAGAACACCAAGATAAATGATGTTCGCAACCCTGTGATAATCGGCCAAACGAAACATTCTCTCCCAATCCAGCCGATTATATGCCACGCGTAAAGCATCCTGGCGGATAATGGCAGAAACCATCCCTACCAGGGTGCGTCCTTCATATAATAATTGATTCATACATTTCTCTCTTTACCCGGACAAATTTTCTTACCTGATGCAGTCTTTTTCAGAGCACTACCCCAGAGTATTCAACATCAGTCCCACAGTATAGTAATTTCCCAGGCTATATGGCCCGGAGCCGGCAAAACCTGCCAGATAGCGGAAAGATGAAAATACACTTTCCTGACTGCGATCCATTCTCATGGAAATATCCTGATCGACTAGACTGCCAGAAGATGTAGCTGTCGCTGTGTCTACCCGTTGTGATACCCGATCAGCAATCCCATGCTGGCCGCCGAGTAACTCCTTGGTGCCTTCAAAATCATCCGTAAGAGCTTTTCTAAGCGCCGTCTCATCCATCTGCAGCTTCCCGCTTTTATCATAGCTAAGTCCCACAGCATTCAATGTCTTCTCATCCGCAAGCCCGCGGCTAAAACTCTCATACTGGAGTTTGCTTCCGCGTCCCCGGCTGGCATTCGTCCGCAATAAATCCGTGGCATTATTATAACTGTCCACCAAATCCTTTACGGCAGAAACCACTTCATCGTTGTCTGTTCCTGCTTTTATCTCCGTCTTACCTGTCCCAGTCAAAGTGGCATCAATCCTCCCATAATCCAACGATATCTGATTTGACTCCGAACTACGGTTTGTACTTCTGCCATTCTGTGTTACCGTATACTGAGCATTTTGTCCCTGAACGGTCGATGTCTCTACACCTGCTGCCGCCCCCATCTGCCCCTGAACGCTAAAACCATTGCTCTCTCCCGTTTTCTCCGAAGTCAGCACCAAAGAAATCTTTCCGTCTTCTTTCGCCACAGATGCCTGCACTCCCAATCCGCGACTACTGTTAATCTGCTGTGCTGCCTCCTGAACCATCTGCTCATTGGTCTTCTGTGTTCCATCTGCCATCTTGTCACTGACATCGACTCTTATACTTCTTCCTCTTGCCGATGTCACCTCAAAATCCATTCCCGATCCCTCTGCCGCCTTTTCACTAGCTACCAGAGACTGACCGCGGTTTTGTTGGGCTTGTGCCAGAGACTGAACCTCCACACCAATCTCCGTTCCCTCACGGGGACGAAACGTCTTATCTACTTTTGCCACCGAAGAATCTTCGCTTTGCATGGAAACCGCAGAAAAGACGCCGGAACGATTCCCTTCCTGCAAGCGAGAAGCGTTCAGCTTCACATCCGCCATACTCTTGCCATAAGACTGAACATATTTCAATGTGTCCGAATACTGAACGGAACCAGAATTCACACGAGGAACCCGATTGATGGGCGCCACCGCCTGTCCCTGATTCATTCTTGACGCATTTGCAGTCCGAGATGCCTGCAGGGTACGCATCATTTGATACATATTTTCATAATTAAAAGAATTATTTCCCGATACACGCATCGACATATATGCACCTTCTTTCTTTATTAAAAAATTCCTTTTTCAAAATATCAGTTCCGCTAAACGCCGAAAGGTACCAGGGCTGCCTACTGCAGCCCAAGTACCGCATCACACTACTTATCCTGAACGGATTCTCGTCTTAAACTTTTATCGGACGTCTCTCTTCTCTGCTGGTTTTATAAAAAGATTTCTCTCCCGTTACTCTTCGGTTCAGCTTCCGATCTTCTTCCTTCAGTTCATCCAGCATAGTCTGAGTCCTCCGGCGGATATCATATATCTTCTTTTCTTCCGGAGTCTCTCCTACCCGGTTCTTCGGATCTGCCGTCAATAAGACACGCAACTGCCCCAATACCGATCGATCTGTCTCTCCTAATTCCCACAACTCACCGATACAGGCATCTACTTTTGCCATCTCCTCTGCCCGCATTTCCAACAACATCGCAGCCGAAATATCATCATTCCGTGTAAAGGCTTCTCCCAGATCCCTCGTCAGTCGGCCAATCTCCCGGATTGCATTGTATTTTCTCTGAAGAAGCACCATCACCTTAACCGTATCCAGTCCCATTCCTGTCTGTCCTTTCCTATCCGCGGATTTCCGTCTCCTTTATGATATGCATATCACTGACCTGCTTGCTCGCCTCGCCAAAGGCTCCCCGCAGCTCCGAAAGAATATGGCGGATGCGTCCAATCTCATCTCTCCGTCTTTCTCTTCCTGCCTTCACGATGCTGAGATCATAAACCAGATAATTATATATACGTCTCAAATCGCGACTGATCGGTTGATCCATATCCAGAATTTCGATCAAATAACGCACAATCCGATTCACTCTGGTAATACAATCCTCAAAATCCGGATAGTTTTTGTCTGTCAGCGAATAGTCCGCCCGGCTCAGACGGCTGATCGCCTCATCAAAGAGCAAAAGAAGCTGCTCTGAACTTGACATGGAATAAATGCTCTTTTCCTTATAGCGACTATATCCGTTCATGCATTCCCTTTCTATTTTCCTTAACCAGTAATCTGTGACAGATAGCTAGCCTGGGAATTCATCTTGTTGATCATGGTCTCCATCGTAGTAAACATGGAAATGTAACGATCCTGTTCTGTTTTCAACTTGGCCCGCAGCTGCTCAATCAGATCCTGTTTGGACTTGATCTCGTTATAAATCTGGTTCTTCATAATGGAAGTCGGGATCTTCTCGGAACCAGCCTCCTCAATCAGACGACCGTAGGAATTGCCATTCCGGGTAGCATAGCGAGTGGCATAAGGAGTAAAGGTTTCTTCTACAACCTTCACTAAACCATTTCCCATACCGCTGCCGCCGGTAAAGAGCGCCGATACCTTCTCTGGCTTATTCTCCATCGCACTGCGGAATGCATTCTCGTCAAAAACCAGAACGCCACCATCTTTCTCATTGTCGGAATAGCTGATTCCCAGCTCTTTCAAATCCTCATAACTAAGACCCGTCTGCTTCATCATCTTTGTGTAGACTGCCTGAATGTCCATGCTCAGATCCCGCATTACGGAATCGTTAAACAACAGACCCGATTTCGCTTTATTCTCCCAGTTCTCGATGGAGGTCTCATTCATCTCGTCTTTCTGCGCATCTGTCAGAGGACCGTAGGAACTGTCCGGACGAGTAGTAACCTGCTTATTGACCTCCGTTACAATGGCATTGAAATCCTCGAAGAACTTCTTAACCTTCTCTGTGACTTTGTCTACATCGGCTTTGGCGCTGAAAGAAACTCCGGCAGAAGTATCGGCTTTCCAAACTTCTTTTCCATCTGCACCTTCTACATATTCGCCGCCAAATATACCAGATACGGTAACCGTCATACCTTCCAAATCAAAAGTATTGGAAGCCCGCTCCATACTGACCGTCACTCCGTTGCCGTAGCTGACGTCGATGATCGCATCCTGGCCCTTTACCATATAGTTTTCAAAGAAGGTTTTTGCCTCATCGGACATTCCGGAACGCAATTCTTCTGTCACATCCTTACCGTCAGCTTTCAGGACAAAACTTCTGCTTTCCTCGTCAAATTCTGCCGTTACTGCTTTTCCTTCATGCGTAATACCCGCATTATTAATCTTCTCCAGAACATCGGAGATCTTATCTTCTTTTCCTACTGCTATCGACTGTCCGCCAATCGTAAATGTTCCAGAATCATTCTTCTGATCCCACCGCCCCATACTTTCGATTGTGCTGTTTTCTTCCAAATCCGAACGGCCAAACAGCTCTTTTGCCAGTGCAGAATCCAAACTAATATCCCGTCCAGACCCAGTCTCTTCAGAGACCAGCATAAACTGCCCCGTAGCAGCTACATACGTAGCCTTCACTCCAGCATCTGAGGAGTTAATCTTGGATAAAATCGAGCTGATGGAGGTATTGGCATTGATTCCATCAATCTTGACTCCGTTAATTACCAATCCATCACTGTATTTTTCATCGCTAATATTGATTCCCAGCGAGGATTGCTTTAACGTGCCGTTGAGATTCACTTTGTTGGATTCCCCATTGGTAATCCCCAAAGTATACAGTACGCCGCCATCGTTGCTGCTGACCGATATGGAAGAATCCTTCTTGTTCGTCTTATAGGTAAGGCTCTCCCCTTCGATCCCCACTTTGATATTACCAGTACCAAAGGCTTTGTCCAGACGCTTCTGAACGTTATCCCTGATCATCTCCAGGCGCTTTTGATTCAGCTCTTTGGATATCGCATCTTGCTGCTCAGACGTCGCGTCTTCCGTCAACCTTGCCGTCATCGATTTATCAGCCAGACATTTGTCTACTCTGGCCTGCAGAGCCTTCTCTATTTCGGCATCAATTCTTTTTATCTTTCCGCCTTTTCCATCATCAACCAATTCATCTTTTGCTGTCGTCACCCGATCTTCGAGGGCAAGCTCAGCCTGTCTTTCCTTCACCCGATCCTCGATGCCTTTTTTGTCCAACTTGGCATTGATGATTCTGTTTATTTCTTCTTCTTTTAATTCTTCTGTTGGGAACTCGGTATCTCCTAGCTCCTCTTCGGCTTCTTTTCTAAGCTCTGCTCTTATCTCAGCTTCTACGGTAGCAGCGTCATGGCCATTTGCCTCTGCTTCTTTGACCAGCTTATCCTGGAAGGCAGCGGCTAACCCTCCCTTATCCTCCAGTTTCTTATTCATGGCAGCGATCAGATCTTTATCATCATCCGGTTTGCCTGCCAGATCTGGATTCTCTGCTTTCACTTCATCTCTCAATTCCTCAAGAAATTCTTCCTGTGCTTTTGCCAATACATCTGCCCGAATGTTCTTATCGGCATCTTTTTCGGCTGCCTCTTTTTCCTGGCTCCGCAAAGCATTGATAATCTCTTCTTTCTTACTTTCCAGCTCTGCTTGTGTTATGGGA
Organism: Lachnospiraceae bacterium; assembly: GCA_022799175.1. GTDB lineage: Bacteria > Bacillota > Clostridia > Lachnospirales > Lachnospiraceae > Brotaphodocola. The sequence continues at coordinate 18,968 of JAAWNY010000039.1, forward strand.
GTCCAAGTTCCATCCGCATTCTTCGTCCCCAGCAGCTCCCGGAGTTTATCATCACTCAGCCCCAGATTGAGCAGCTCTTTTGCCTCCTCATTTGTGATCAGCATGATATCTTTGACGCTACCGTCATAATTGAAGCTCAGCTTTTCATTTCTCAAATAATCGATGGTATTGATTCTTGTAGTTACCGACTTTTCGAAGGAACCCAGATTAGCATTATAAGTGGCCAGATCAATGGTATCCTTATTTGTCTTGCTTCCTTTATATCCCAGACCAGCCAACGCCGTGGAATCACCCTGAATCTTATAATTGCCGATTCCATTCTTTGACTCCAGTTCCATCGTTCCATTCGTCTTGTTATATTTGAATTCAAACGCTTCTCCAATCGATGTCTTATCATCTTCCGGATCACCAAAATGAATGGAGGACTGTTTGAGCAGTTCATTCAAATCCTTCGCCAACTGCTCATAGCCGTCTTCATCTTCCGGGAAATAATCGATCTTATGAGTAACTCCATCCTTATCCACATAGCTGTTGGCAAACTCGAACGTTCCTGCTTTCTCCCCGTTCTCATCCACAAACTTCAGTTGCGCCCCCGACAAGTTCGAATAGGCTCCCGCCTTGCCGCCCAGTTCCTTAAGCGCCATCGTCAAAGCCTTATCCTGACGTTTCTCCGACATCCGCACGCTAGAGGAAGCCAGCTGACGCACGGCCTGCACCGATACGTTCCCAACCAGCTCCGAAGCTCCGGAAGCGGTGACGAACCTGGTGGACTCCTCCTTACCCAGAACACTGATCAGGCTCTTGGCAAAAGTATTCGGATCTTTCAAACTGGTGACCGAGGTATAACTGGCAAAATTATCATACAGATCCAAAATTTTATCGCTGATGCTTCTGTATGCCTCCTGCTTCCACTCTAGCTTGGTGATCGCGCTCTCCTGATTCCAAATCTTCGTATTTGTACCGGCAGTCATCTGCTCGATGAGCGCATCACGGTCGATGCCCGATGCCATACCGCCGTAACCTCTCAACGATGTATTGCCTAGACTGCTAGTTGATGATACACTGGCCATTTTTATGTCTCCTTTCTCTTCCACTCGTTTCTCATCTGAAAATGAAATCCCTGAAAAAAATCATTTTTAATCTATACTTATTTATCGACATGGTTTATAATAAAATTAATATCTGAACTAAAAAAATCATTTTAATCATTTACTATTTTAACATTGGAGGTACCGTTTTGTCTATCACAATCACAGTTTCCAACCAGAAGGGCGGGGTCGGCAAGACCACCACATCCGCGGCGATCGCCTCCGGAATCTTTCTCAAAGGCAAGAAAGTTCTTGGCATTGATCTGGACCCGCAGGGGAACTTAGGTTTCTGTCTTGGCGCCGGTATGGATAACCGTTATACGGTTCTGGATGTTTTAAAAGGTACAGTTCCTGTTCAGGAGGCTCTTTTTAAAAGCGATTATGGAGATCTCCTGGTCTCGGATATCACCTTGAGCAGCAGTGGTTTGGAGAGCATCCCCGCCCGCCGTGAGTATATTTTAAAGAATGCAATTGCCCCCATCGTGGATCAGTACGATTATATTATCATAGATACCCCGCCGGCGCTGAATCTGCTGACCGTCAATGCCTACTCGGTCTCAGACTTTTTGATTATCCCCATGGCCTCGGATATTCTCAGTCTGGTGGGGCTTGCTCAGCTGAAGGAGACGATTGAGACAGTCCGCGACACCTTCAATCCGGGATTGAACGTTCTTGGCATCCTGCTCACCCGCTTCAATGCCCGCACGCTTCTTTCCCGTGATGTTCTAGAAATGGCACAGCAACTTGCTGTACAGATCCATTCCAAAGTATTTGATACCAAGATTCGCTCCGGAGTGGCAGTTGCCGAGGCTCCGGCACATGGCGAAAGTATCTTTTCTTATAATGCCCGCTCAGCAGCGGTTAAGGATTATATGGCGTTTCTCGATGAGATCGCACCGGAGATCCACTTAAAGGAGGAATCAAACAATGGCTAAGAAAACCAATAAAACATCTCATGTAATGGATTTACTGACCAACGGCGCTTCCGGCGAGGCGAATGACCCCGCCGGTGAGACCGCCGCTTCCCCGGAAGGCGCCGCTGGCCAGGAGAAAAAAGGAGACGTCCAGTCTCACACCGTTTCTCCCAAAAAGGTCACTGTCGTAGATGAAGGCAGCAGAAATGACCGGCTCTCCCAGGAGATATTAAATAAACTTTCCGAAGAGCTGGAATCTGACGTTAGCGGACAGACTTCCGGGGAAGAATCCACCGCACCGGCTGCTCAAGCGGCAGACGCAGCGACTGCTCCCATGGAAACACCGTCTGACCAGTCTTTCGAGCCTGCGCCGGAAGCGGCGGAACCTGCCGGAGAGACTCTTCCTGCTGAAGAAGCGTCGACTGCTGAGGACGCTCTTGTCACAGATACTAACAACGACTCTACGGATACCCTCTCTGCCCCGGAGATGACAGAAACCGCTCCAGAGCCTGCACCTGTCGCGTCATCGACAAAGGAGGTCCTTCCCAGTATCATGCCCAAGAGCAAGCTTAACGAGCGTCTGAACCACGACGATTATCATTTTGTCAATGTGATGGAACTTTTATTACTTCGTCAGGATCTGGATAGTTATCTGGAGCAGTATGGAGTATGTAAATGCGAACGTTGCCTAGCTGATGTCTGTGCTCTGGTGTTGACTGGTCTTCCAGCCAAGTATGTGGTAGCTCGTAAAGATTCGGTATCTCCGATTCTTGGCTACTCTGAGAACAAGTACAAGATCTATATGCTGACTGAGCTGATCAAAGCCTGTAATAAAGTGCGCGAGCATCCACGTCATTCCATTTAACCCCCTGCGATATTCAGCCTTGGGTAAAAGAGCGGAATGGCAGTTTGTCTGTCGGATGCTTTTGCAGAAATTTAGAAAACCTTATGTTTCTGGATTTTGCTTGCAAACGAAAATGCCCAAAATACAGAAACATAAGGTTTCTTAAGTTCTTTTTGCAAACACATGCATTGCGGATTCTTCTTCAAACTGCCGGGAATACAACTCATAATAATACCCTTTTTGCGCTAGCAGTTCTCTGTGATTTCCACGCTCTATGATCTTTCCTTCCTTTACCACCAATATCAGATCTGACTGGCGGATTGTTGATAGCCGGTGGGCAATCACAAAGGAGGTATGACCTTTCAAAAGGTGCTGGATCGCCTTCTGGATCAGCTGCTCGGTCTGCGTATCAATCGAGGAAGTGGCCTCGTCCAACACAAAAATTGCCGGGTTTGCCAGAATCGCCCGGGCAAAAGAGATCAACTGCTTCTCTCCCACAGAAAGTCTGCCGCCGCTCTCTCCCACATTGCTCTCATAACCATTCTCCAGCTTTTCTGCCACCACATCGGCCGACACTTCTCTGGCCGCTTCCTCCACCTCTTTATCCGTGGCGTCCAAACGACCATAGCGAATATTCTCCCGCAAAGTTCCGGAAAACAGATGAGGGCTCTGCAGCACATAGCCGATCTGGCTGTGCAGCCATAGCTGAGAACGCTCACGGTAATCCCTACCATCAATCCGGATTGTTCCTTCTGTCGGTTCAAAAAAACGCCCCAAAAGATTCACCAGTGTGGACTTACCCGCACCCGTTTCTCCCACAATTGCCACATTCATGCCCGCTGGCACATGCAGATCAAAATGCTCCAGCACATAATCCTTGCCGTCCGGGTAACGGAATGACACATTTTCGAATACAATATCTCCTTGGATGCGTTCCCAATTTTCTTTCTTGGCATGAAAAGCATCCCCATATTGGGCAATCACCGTCTCTTCGTCCACCACATCTGGCTTCTGTTCCAGCAGATCCATGACCCGCTCGATATTTGCCTGGCAGGAAATCAGCTCAGAAAGCAATCTTGCCAGCTGCTGAACCGGCTCAAACAGAATCACGGCATAAGATAAAAACACCGACAAAGTCCCTAACTGCATTGCTTGTTCCTGAACCATCCTGCCACCTTTCATCAGTACAATTGCTGAGGCCATGGAACTGCAGAAGAGTATAAGCGGAATATAGATCGCATTCAGCTTTGCCGAACGGCTGGCAGCACGGTGCATCTTTGATGTCTGACAGAAAAACTCCCGATCATTATCTGGCTCTATTCCCATCGTCTTGGAAGTTCTCACGCCTGTGATCCCCTCATTATAAGCACTGGTGATCTGAGCGTTTATCTTTCGTACTTTGCGGTTCCAATGCAGAATCCGGTTCTGAAAATAAAAAGTCAGCAAGGCAATCCCCGGTATAATCATCAGGAGAATCAAAGCCAACCTTCCATCCATCAAAAACATGATAACAAATACACTGACCACATAGATAAGCGCCCAGAACATATCCACCAGCCCCCAAGCAATCATGGAGGCGATCCGCAGCGTATCGCTCATCACACGGGCATGGATATACCCCACCGGCGTTGTATTATAATAGGAAAAGGACAATGTCTGCAGATGCTCAAACTGAGCCCATTTGAGATCCCTCCCCACATTCATCTCGATCGTCGTCGCCGCATGTACGGAAAAATACACACTCACCGTCTGTGCGACAATCATCAGCACATAGAGCACGACAAAAGGCCGCAAGCCATCCAGCGTGTTTTTCATGATAAAATGGTCGATGGCATAGCTCTGAAATAACGGCGTCAGCACATCCACGGCGGCCAAAAAAACATTCAATCCCATGGTAAGCACAAAAAACCGACGATAAGGTTTGAAAAAGGGCAGCATTTTTGCCCAAACCCGGAAGCTGAAAGTTTTTTTATATTCCTGTTCCTCATATGCTGCCATTCTGCACCGCCTCTCTTTTTCTGGTCTTTCTGTCATCTTGCATCTGTTCTCTGTCGTCTCTACGCATCTGAATCTCATAAATCTGCCGGTAAATTCCCTGCTTTTCAATCAGCTGTTCATGGGTTCCCAGCTCTTCTGCCCGCCCCTGATTCAGTACCAGGATTTGGTCGGCCCCCATCAGTGTGGTGATTCGATGAGAAATCAGGATCACGGTGGAACCCTTCATCCGTTCCTTCAAAGCTTTCCGGATTCTAGAATCCGTTTCTGAATCCACTGCCGACAGAGAATCATCGAAAACCATAATTGGCGCCTTCTGCAAAAGCATCCGAGCGATCGCTACCCGCTGTCGCTGGCCGCCGGACAGAGTCACTCCCCGCTCTCCCACCAAAGTGTCATAGCCATCAGCAAAGCTCAAGATCGCCTCATCGATACAGGCTGTGCGGGCCGCCTCTCGAATCTCCTCCATCGTAGCTTCAGGAGCAGAAGCCGCTATATTTTCCCGAATCGTCCGAGAATACAAAAACGGTTCTTGAAGCACCATCCCCACATTCCGGCGCAGCCATTCCAACGGCAGATCCCGAATATCCGTGCCACCGATAGCAATGCGTCCCTTCCACGGCGTCGTTTTTTTATCTTCTTCGGCATCCAGTTCATACAACCGGGTCAAAAGCTGCACAATCGTAGTTTTTCCGCTTCCCGTACCACCCAAAATACCAAAAATCTGCCCTTGAGGAATCGAGAAAGAAAGATTATCCAATACCGTTTTGCCCGGTTCATAGCCAAAAGAAACCTGTGAAAAAGTGATATCCATGCTCTGCGGAAATGGATTTTGCCCCTGTCCTTTATCCTGGTATGCCTCTTCCTCTCCATGAATAATATAATCCACACGTTCAAACGATATTCCTGCCTTGCTCATGTCCGAAAGAATTCTCCCCAACCCGCGAACTGGCCACACCAACACCGTATTATAGGAGGCAAAGGCCACAAACTCCCCTACGGTTATCTCTCCATGAACAGCCGCTGCCGCTCCTAGCGCCACTACTGCCACCACCTGCAAACCTGTAATCAGATCGCCAACGCCCCAATAAAGTCCGGATAACGTTCCCAGATGAATCCACATGCGGGCAAAGGCTTCGTTTTTCTCACGAAAACGGTTCAGTTCAAACCGTTCCCGCCCAAAAGCACGCACTACCCGTACTCCTGTGGCATTTTCCTGCACCACTGTAGACAGTTCCCCCTCCGCCTCATCCGCCTTTGTAAATCGCTTTGCAATCAAACGATAAAAAATAGCGGAATAACCAGCTACAATTGGTACAAAGAACAGCACCACCAACGCCAACTCCGGATTCATGGAAAACATCACAACAAACGAAATCCCTATTAAAAAAGCCGTGCGAAACACCTCCAAAAGCTGAGTGACCACAAAATTTCGAATCACCTCCACATCAGAAGTACACCGCTGAATGATATCCCCAGTCTGATTTTTATCATGCCAACTCATTGGCAATCTCTGCACATGTGCAAACAGGGAATCTCTCATATTTTTTGCAAAATTCTCCCCGGCCCGCGTCGTGCAAGTACGGCTCACAAACATGGAAATCCCTGACAAAACGGCTACTCCCACAATCGCCAGCGATAAAAGCCAGAGATTTTCCTCCAAATACCCGTACCCGCTTCCCCCCAGCACCTCATCAATGCTGAAGCGAAAAATCTGTGGCGTCACTGCATTTAAAACCGTAGTTATCAGTGATGCCGCTATGGCAAACAGAAAATAGCGTTTTGAACCGTGGAAATAACGCAATATCAATTTTATTTTTCTATGTTTTCTTTTCAATCTCTCCCGTCCTTATCTGATATGATGATAGCATCTGCTTTACAAGCTTACCACAAAGCTGCCTTTTTGCCAACAATACCTTTCAATGCCAAACCATCAGCTTTCCTCTTCTCATCGCTCTCTTCTTCCTCTTTCTTTCTAAAGCTTTCTTTCTAAAACTTTCTTCCTAAACAATATTTCGCTCTGGTATCTGATTCTAATTTATGCTATACTACCCTCAATGGACAAGGAAATATTTCATGAATTTTTCACAAATGAGGAGGAATCAATTATGCAATCATTTACTTATCTGTCTCCTACAGAGGTTGTTTTTGGTAAAGATACTCAGAATCAGACCGCCGAATATATCCGCAAATACGGTGGCAGCCGCATTTTGCTCGTCTATGGAGGAGGCAGTGTCGTCCGCAGCGGCCTTTTAAAACAAGTTCGTCAGATTCTTGAGGACGATGGACTGCCCTGTGAGGAATTCGGCGGCGCAATGCCCAATCCTACCCTTGAACATGTCAGAGAAGGAATACGGTTAGGACTGGATTTTTCAGCAGATTTTATCCTTGGAATCGGCGGTGGCTCTGCCATTGATACCGCGAAAGCGATTGCCATCGGCTGCGCCAACGCAAAGACAGATGTCTGGGACTTCTGGTGTCGCAAAGAGATTCCCATTCATGCACTGCCCGTCGGAGCAATCCTTACCATACCAGCAGCCGGCAGCGAAACCAGCAATTCCTCTGTTCTCACCAATGCTGCCACCGGCAGCAAACGGGGACTCAGCTCGGATCTCAATCGCCCCCGATTCGCCATCATGAATCCAGAGTTGACCTATACGCTTCCCCTCTATCAGGTGGCTTGTGGCGTAACCGATATCATGATGCACACGCTCGACCGTTATTTTAATCCCATTGACAATGAACTGACCGACGCGATTGCCGAAGCGCTTTTACGCACCGTAATTGCCAAAGGACGCATCGCTATCCAAAACTCCCAGGATTATGATGCCATGAGCGAACTGATGTGGGCCGGCTCTCTTTCCCACAACGGTCTGACCGGTCTTGGCGGCCCCGGCGATTTCGCTGTCCATCAGCTTGGCCATGAATTGTCCGCCATGTTTGGCACTGCTCACGGGGCTTCCCTGTCTACCGTATGGGGCTCCTGGGCTCTAGCTGTCTGCCCAACAAAGCCCGCCCGTTTCGCACGGTTTGCGAGGAATGTCTGGGGACTGCAAGATAAAGATGAGAACGCTCTGGCCCTGGCCGGAATTCGGGCTACCGTGGCCTATTTTTCCGAACTCGGAATGCCGGTCTGCTTTGGGAAAAATGCCGATATCGGTATCCAAAGTGATGATGTGCTCCGCGATCTGGCTTACCGCTGCTCCTTCCAAAGAAGCAGAACGATTGGAACCTTTAAAGTTTTGGATGAGGAACATATCTATGAAATTTATCGGCAAGCAAATCACTAAGAGGGATTATTTCTCACTATGGCTTAGGATATTCTGATTCATCGTTAATGTTATTTGGATAAGTGGTGATAAAGGGTACGCCAAGAAAGAGGGGAGAGAAGCCAGAGAAAATGGTCTGTTCCTTTTTCCGGTTTCGAGATTAAGAATTCCTAAAACCCCTGACTTTTGCTAAAATCGAAACGAAAATATACAAACTCGCTCCGC
>JAAWNY010000118.1 GCA_022799175.1 Lachnospiraceae bacterium
TCTTAATCTCGAAACCGAAAAAAGGAACAGACCATTTTCTATGGCTTCTCTCCCCGCTTTCTTGGCTGCTTTTCTCGTTTCCTTATCTAAATGACATTGTTACAAGTAAAATTATTTTTTAGTTAGAAATTCTTACAATTGTAATATAAAAGTGTGAAAAATATTTATATCTGACATTTGAAAATTATTTGGAAAGGCTGGTCTGATAGAAATGAAAATAGTAAGAAAACAGAGATGGTTTTTGATTATAGGTGTTTTTGTTCTGATAATGATTGGGTGTGGTGGAAAAACAGGGGAAAATCAAGAGATAGCACAAAAAACAGTGGTTAGCAAAGTGCCTTCGGAAAAAGAACAAATGAGAGAAAAGTATGATTCCGATACAGAATATATTGCAAAGCTTTATTGGGATATTTATGATCAGGCAGCACAGATGGGAAGTTTGAGTGAATTAGAAGTGGTGAGAAGTATCGTGAAAAGAATCGGGGAGCATGGTTATGTTGTGGTAGACGAAGAAAATCAGATTGATATGGTGGGCTCAGAACAGGTCCTGCGTTTTTGCAAATCGGTAGAAAAAGAACAGGAAGCAAAACTGACAATTATAGTGGTTACCAATGATGGTGGATTGATAAGATATGATTTCCATACAATAGGTGGTATGGTGGATGTAGTCAGAGGATATTATCAGCCGATAGATGGGACTCTAGAAAACAGGGGTACAGTAAGTTATTTGGCAGATTCATGGGAATATACAAAAGAAGGCTATCTGTTGTTTGAGGGAAGTTATTATTCTGAGAGTTATTATGTACTTTCACTTGCCGAGGAACCGGAACATAAGGCGATAAGAGTGATGCCGTTGGATAAAACGTGTAGGGAGTTAAACAGAAAATATTTGTTACCAGTGGGTTATAAAGTAAATAATCTTTTCCTGATTGACTGGAGCGAAGAAGATTTTGGAAATCTGGATTTTTATGATTTGTTCGATAGATTTTATCCCGAGATTTATGAACAGCCGGTTTCTTTCACTGATGATGGTTTTGGTGCCGAGCTCGTTTATCGGATACCTGCAGAGATATTTGAATCCGTGATTGAAGATCATTTTAAAATAGATAATAAGGAGTTGCAAAAAAAGACCATCTATTTTTCGGAAGATGAAACTTATGAATATAGGCCAAGAGGCGTTGATGCGGTTGAGTATCCGGATATTCCGTATCCGGAAGTGGTAAACTATACAAAAAACAGTGATGGAACGCTAACTCTTATTGTGAATGCGGTATACCCAGAAGAAAATACCTCCAGAGCATATACCCATAAAGTAGTAGTTCGTCCTCTTGATGATACTAGTTTTCAATATGTGTCAAATCAGATCATTTTTCCAGAGGACGGCTGCGATCTATGGTGGCATTCGGAGCGGTCAATAAAAGAGTAAAAGAAAACGAACCATAAAACCGGGCATAAGTTCACTCCTTTTCTTCGGGACTTTCAGCCAAAAGATAACAGGGATACCTTTGATTGGAAAAAAGAATTTGTTTGGAGAAAGGCAGTGGAAAAAACATTGACAAGGAGGAGGCATTACACTATAATTAAACCAATAGTTTAATTGATAAGGGAAGAGATTATGGGGCGAAGGAAAAAAGAACCAGGAAGTGCACATCGGGAAAGTATTGCTTCTGCCGCCTCCCAGCTTTTTATGGAAAAAGGGATTGCTCAGACGACTATGGATGATATCGCGAAAGCAGCAGGGTACAGTAAAGCAACGCTCTATGTATATTTTGAGAGCAAGGAAGAGATTGTAAGCGTGCTAGTATTGAAAAGTATGAAAAAGCTTTGCGATTATCTTTCTGCTGCTATCCAGCAAAAGAACTCTACAAGAGCAAAGTATGACTTGATCTGTTGGGAGTTGGTGCGGTATCAGGAGGAATATCCGTTTTATTTTAAAATGACATGGGAGACAATACGGATTCATTTTGAAGACAGGGATTTCTATCTAGAGGAGAAAGAAACCATTCGGGTAGGGGAAACGATCAATGAAATGATACAGTCCCTTTTGCTTTCAGGAATGGAACAAGGAGAACTGCAGCCGGATCTTGAGCCTCTTCCGGTTTTCTTCTCCTGTTGGGGAATGCTGTCAGGGTTGATTCAGTTCACAGCAAATAAAGAGGATTATATCAAAAATTCTATGCGATTATCAAAGGAGCAGTTTCTCCAGTATGGGTTTGACATGATCTATCGGTCCATTTCTGGAGAGAGGCAAATTTATGAGTAAAAAGTATGTGCTTGCCATTTTAGGCAGCCCACATTCGGACGGAACCGTGGGTACTATGCTAAATCATGCTGCCTCAGAGGCCAAGAAGGCAGGGTATGAGGTTATAAAAATCAATTTATATGAAAAAAATATTGCTTTTTGCCAGGGATGTCGAGTATGCTTAAAGACAGAAACCTGTGTTCAGAAAGATGATATACAAGAGATGGTTTCTTTGTTTCGGAAGTGTCAAGTAGTGATTCTTGGGGCTCCTGTGTATTGGGCCAATGTTCCAGCTCCTGTAAAAAATCTTTTTGATCGTCTTTTGGGAACTGTGATGGAGGAGACGGCAACATTTCCCAAACCGAGGATGCGAGGAAAAAAATATATGCTTTTAACCGCCTGTCAGACTCCGGCGCCTTTTTCCTGGATATTTGGACAGAGCAGAGGAGCCATCCGAAACATGGAGGAATTTTTTAAGATCGCAGGGATGAGGTCGATGGGGAAGATTGTCTGTGCCGATACGAGAAGGAGAAACGAGATTCCCGACTATATTTTTAGAAAGATAGGAAGATGTTGGAAAAAAGAGCAGTTATGATCCCAATGTCATTAAGATAAGGAAACGAAAAGCATAGTCAAGGAAATGAGGCGAGAATCAACGCCAAATCGTCTGCTTCTTTTTCCGGTTTCGAGATTAAGAATTCCTAAAATCCCTGACTTTTGCTAAAAACGAAACGAAAATATACAAACTCGCTCCGCTCAGACA
>JAAWNY010000119.1 GCA_022799175.1 Lachnospiraceae bacterium
TAATCTCGAAACCGGAAAAAGGAGCAGACGGTTTGGTGTTGGTTCTCGCCTCATTTCCTTGCTTATGCTTCTCGTTTCCTTATCTAAATGACATTGCTTGCTCCTGTCTACGATAAAATCAAAAATGATAGATTATGTTGCATCAGGCAACATAATCTATCACCTTTTTCCTATCCTTCCATCTGCCTTCCCAAAAATCCTGCCGCTGTCGTCACCAGCTTCAGCTCCATATCTCCAAATTTTCCTTTCGTATCCCGGCTCAGCAACGCCACTGCTCCAATGGCATCCCCCTCACAAATAATTGGTGTCACCGCTTCATAGGTAATTCCTTCCATCTCCTCCGCCATAATCGGCACAAAACTCTTTTCATCTTTGGAGGCAACGATCGTTTCCCGCTCATTAATGGCATTTTCCAGTTGTTTGCTGATATTCTTCTGCAAAAGATCTTTCTTCGGCCCGCCGGATACGGCTATAATCTGGTCCCGATCCGTAATGCAAACCATCAATCCCGTAGACTGTGCCATCGCCTCCGCATACTGGATGGCAAAAGCCGTCAACTCCACCATGGGAGAATACTTCTTTAAAATGATTTCTCCTTCCCGGTCTGTAAAAATTTCCAGAGGGGTTCCTTCCCGCAGGCGCAGGGTTCTCCGTATCTCTTTTGGTATCACAACACGTCCAAGGTCGTCTATTCTCCTCACAATTCCCGTAGCTTTCATAGAAAAATTCCTCCATTTTGCATTCTGACATTTACCTGTTGTTTTAGCGGTAAATGTAGTATCTGTAAAACAGAGGAATTTATACACTGAAATTTTTATGTTCAAATTTATTCTGAAATTCATAAATAGACAATGCTTTTTCTACAATTCCTGATTCTTTTCCCTCTCACTGTTCTCCTGTCGACATGCTGCCATGCCAACACTCAGCAAAAGCCACATCATAGGCGCCGCGATGGGCAGATCAATATTTACTGTTGACTGAAATACATAACACACTACGGCTCCCATTGTCGCCAAAATATACGGACTTCCTGTCCTGTTTTTCAGCATAAAAACCATCGATGCTCCCAAAAAAACCAGATAACCTGCAGTTCCGATCAAGCCGATCGTCAACAAATATTGTAGAATCGAATTGTGGGCACTGTCGAAAAACAGCCCTGTAGCATCATACATTTCAAACCGAATTGTATCATTCGCCAACAGCCCAAAAGTATCCGGACCATGTCCAAAACACTTCTGCAGAAATGGCAGATCCTTATACATATCAATAGACTTTTTCCAAATATATCCCCTGTAGGTTCCCCATGTATCATCAAAAATCAGATAAGATTGGAGAGCCCCATAACGTTCCCCATGACCGCCGATATTGGCATCAAAAAACATAAAACAAACTGCCAGAAATCCTGCTGCTATCAATGCCCCCCAGACATAAATCAGCCAGGGTCTAGATCCTTTTGGGAACACTTCCCAGGCTTCCCCTGGAGTCTTCTTGTCCCTTCTTCTGCCATACCACCAAAATCCCCCTGCCAGCAACCACAAAAAAACAACCAAACCCAACAGCCCGCGAAAATTCACAATAATCTGAAACAGACTATCCAGCCCAATTACCATATCTGAAAATGCCTGATTCAAGACATCAATCATCTGGATAGCCGAGAAAAAGGATGCTAAAATAATCAAATACTTTTGAATTCCTCTGCGATCTACAAAAAGTATAAATGGTAATCCAGCAAATAACACGCCTATACTCAGATATGCATTATCACTGCATCCCATAATAATCGCAACAAAAGAAATTATCATACATATATAATACCAGAGCATCTTGCCAAATTTTTTCTCTCTTGTAAACATCAAAGTTGAAAATCCCATGATCATCCCGACATAGGCCGTATAGGTATTAATATTTCCTACTGTCGAAGTGAAAATCGTGGAATCTGATGGCCGGATCTTTCCCCGGAAATCTAGGACATCCAGCTGAAAATAGTCTGTGATGCCAATTACACACATGATCATTCCCGTGATCAGAAACAACTCCAGATACCAGCCTTTTAGTTTCCAGAAACGACTGATTAAAAAATAAACCAACACATATAAAGTCAAAAGATAAAGCCCAGAATATCGTCCTTCATTTCCCCAAAAAGCCTCATAAACATACTCGGATTGTATGGTTGACAGAATAGCTGCAATCCAAAAAACCATCAATGCTATATCTGCTATGCCATAAGCACTCCGCCATTTTCTTGAACGTATCCCCGACAACAATTCTTTTGTATGTTCTCCATGAAACTCCTTTAAATCAATCGCCCATAAAATCAATCCAATCAAAAAAGTTACGATTAACATTCCCAAAGCGCAAAGCCAGTAACATAAATATTTCGTCTCCAGAATATCCACATAGGAATGATGGTATACCAGGGGAAATACTGTGACCAAAAGCAATATTCCTACTCCAATAATCCCATTGACAATAGAAGAACCTGTATCAGAAAACGGATCCGAAACAGTTCCGTTTTGATTTTTCAATGTATTTTCACTCTTTGCCAACACTTCTACCTCCGCTCATTTATACTCATATATTTTTGGTATTATATCATATACTGATGATTGGTTGCAATAAATATTCGCAGCTTGCCTGCAAAACCACAAAATTTCTTCCCCTCCACTACTATCTATAATTCTTATTATAGGAAGTATAATACCATCGAGTTGTAAATAAAGCAATTTCAGGAATTTCAAAAAGGAAAAGGAGAGTGCATTCATTATGAGAAAG
>JAAWNY010000120.1 GCA_022799175.1 Lachnospiraceae bacterium
ATATGGATTTTTGGTTTGCTGATAGTATTCCGTTTTTTCATATCGCTTTTTCTGTACTACATATACAACAATGGCAAGAAGTACGGCAAGTAAAAAAATCCCCATTATAGTTCTCCCCCTATCTGTCTTTTGATTAATATACCAAAATTCCAAAAGCGTGGAAATAGGGAGTTTTCCGGGTCGATTTCCTACCTTTTGGATATACTGAACTGCTCCCCGTCAAGGAGACAGAGAAATAAAGTAGAAAATCATGAAAAAGCCACAAAGTATTCCGGCAGGTGTTGTGTACTGCCATACAACGCAGGTATCCGTCAGGCCACGCCGGAGCGTTTTCGGTTTATTACCGCCAGCGGTAGGAAGTTCCTCCTTTCCGTCTATCCATGCAAAAAAGAGGAAGGAAAGCAGGCAATATAAAGTGGCATGGTCAAATGAATGTATTGAATTATGGTTTGTCTTGCACTTTCAAGAATTGGCAGTAAATAATGGGCGTGAACAGTATCAGCGGATTTTAAAGCAAAAATATGGTTATGAAAAGACACTTGGACTGAGAAATAGAAATTTTTACAATAAACCCGTCTATATACAGCGTCAGAAACAATATCAAATGATTGCTATGGTCTCAAAAAAATGGTAAGATATTTGAAAACAGCATAGGAAGAAATAGCTTTTACACAGGTCTGGAGGTGACTGTATATGGCAAGAACGATAGGAATAGGAATTCAGAACTTTGAAAAATTGATAATGGAGAACCGCTTCTATATTGATAAAACAGGTTTCCAGCCATGAATATTCCAAAGGAGAACAATCCAGCCATGGCAAGAACTATAAAAGACGGCCTTGTGAAAGATCCTGTGCAGTTTTCTATCGGCAAAAAGATTCTGATGCTGTCGGTGGCGGCCATGATTCCTTTCTTGATTCTGTCGGTGGTGTTGCTGCTTTCCATGACCAGATATAGTCGCACCTATGGCGAACTGGTAAGCAACATGACCATCGCTAACAACTACAATTTAAACTTTAAAGAAGAAATGGATGAGAGCCTGTACAAGTTGGTAGTGGGATATGTGGATTATGAACATATTCATGAGGACGGGACTTTAAAGGACCCTTATGAACTAATTGGGGAGTTGAGAGGGGATTTTGAAAGACTGGTGGATATTACCACAGAGCCGGAGAGCCGGACTTGGCTGGAAAGTCTAATTCGGAATATTGAGACACTGGAGAAGCGAGTGAATGATATTCTGGAAAATATCCGGATCGGTGGAAAGTATGACAAAAATATTGAAGAACTGGATAACAATATCTATATTCTCACGGAACTGATCCAGGAAAATATACAATATTATATCTACTATCAGACAAAAAGCATTGAGGCCGTAACGGATGATCTTCAGCATCAGATTGGCAGCTTTATTGTAATCTGCGGTCTTTTGGTTGTGATTCTGGTTGCTTTTACCATCGCTATGACTTTTGTAGTTACCGGAGGCATCCTGCATCCGGTGAAAATACTGAATGACGCCACCAAAAAGATCGGTTCCGGTGATTTTGCTGCCAGGGCGATGGTGAGTTCGGGAGATGAGATTGAGAGCCTGGCCCGCAGTTTCAATGATATGGCGGAGAAAATGCAGGCATTGCTCAATAAGACCAAGGAAGATGAGAGAAGGATGCGGTGGCTGGACCTGCGTCTTCTCCAGGAGCAGATCAATCCCCATTTCCTCTACAATACACTGGATACTATTGTCTGGCTGATCGAAGGAAATCAGGAGGATGAAGCGGTGGACATGGTAGTGGCTTTGTCAGATTTTTTCCGCCTGGTGCTCAGCAAAGGCCGGGAATTGATTTCCCTGCGGGAGGAAAAAGAGCATATCAACAGTTATCTGGGAATCCAGGCAGTGCGCTACCGGGATATTCTCGAATATGAAATCCGGATTGACCCGTCTCTCTATGATTATCAGATTTTGAAGCTGACTTTACAGCCCCTGGTGGAAAATGCTCTTTACCATGGGATTAAGTATAAACGGGCAAGAGGGTATATCCATGTTACCGGAACCAGAGAAGGGGATGATCTGCGTCTGGAAGTCTGCGACAACGGCGTGGGGATGGAACCTAGGGATTTGGAACAGTTAAGGCGTGATATCCGGCGGCCCTGCAGTGAGACGGACAAAGGTTTTGGACTGGCCAATGTCAATGAGCGGATTCGCATTCATTTTGGGCCGGAATATGGAATGAAGATCTGGTCGGAGAAGGGGAAAGGAACCACGGTGGAATTGACGATTCCGGCGATTAAAAAGGAATCTGGGGGAGAGGAGAGGGAGAAGGGATGAGAAAGGCAGAAAGGTCTTGGTCATTATGCGGGCGGATCAAGCAGCAAAAATGGCTTGGAACGGCAGGACTGTGGAAGCCATTGGGAATGCCTGGGGGAAAGATCTGGATTTTGCTGGGTTTTATCATGATGGTTCTCGTATTTACCGGCTGCGGAAAAGGCCCTGCAAAAGAACCAGAGACGAGAATCGGAACCGTACCCGATAAAAATTTGATTGTGGTGGGGGTGTCCCAGATCGGCAGTGAATCGGTGTGGAGGACAGCTAACACGGCGTCCATTCAGAGTGTTTTTACCCAGGAGAACGGGTATTTCCTGATCTTTAAAAATGCCAGGCAGAAGCAGGAGAACCAAATAAAGGCGCTGCGCAGCTTTATCTCTCAGCGGGTGGATTATATTGTGTTTTCTCCGATTACAGAGCGGGGATGGGATACGG
>JAAWNY010000005.1 GCA_022799175.1 Lachnospiraceae bacterium
CAATCGGGAATTTACAAGGCTTTTGGGGCCTTTTTCATATCATGTTAAATTTTAAGGTTTCAGGGCTTACATTCCCATCTGTTTTGCCACTTCCTCAGCGAAATTCTCTTCTTTTTTGGCCAGTCCTTCACCAGTCTCAAAACGAACAAACTTTTTGATCTTAATATTTGCTCCATTTTCCTTAGCCACTGCCTTCACATACTGTTCTACGGACTGTTTGCCATCCTCTGCCTTCACATAAACCTGATCTAACAGGCAGATCTCTTTCAGCTCCTTATTGATTCGGCCCATAACCATGCCGCTGATGATCTTATCATTGGCATCCGGCTTCTCGTTCTTTGCTGCTGCTGTGAGGATCTCCTTCTCTTTCTCGATATAATCGGCACTTACCTCATCTCTATGAGTAAACTGCGGTTTTAAAGCTGCTGCCTGCATAGCCACATTTTTTGCCATCTCTTTGACAGCATCGTTGACTACATCGGTTTCCACTACTACCAGCACACCAATCTTACCACCAGCATGAATATAAGAAGCCACAAAACCTTCCGCTATTTCAACCTGCTCAAACCGGCGAATGTTCATGTTTTCACCAATGATAGAAATTTGAGTAGATAATGCTTCTTTTACAGTTAAAGAAGTGTCCTTATCCCACTTTTCAGCCATAAAAGCATCCATATCTGCTGCCGTAGTTTTCAAAGCCTGCGCCGCTACATCTGCTGCATAAGCGCGGAATTTTTCATTCTTAGCAACAAAATCGGTTTCTGCATTCACTTCTACCACTACAGCCTTCTTCTCATCCTCAGATAAAGCCGTTACTACAATACCTTCTGCTGCGATACGGCCTGCTTTCTTCTCAGCGCCAGCCAGTCCTTTTTCACGCAAAAAATCAACTGCCTTGTCCATATCTCCATCCGTAGCTGCCAGTGCCTTTTTACAGTCCATCATACCGGCTCCTGTCATCTCTCTTAATTCTTTTACCATAGTTGCTGAAATTGCCATTGTTATTTCCTCCATATAATTAATTGTAATAATTCTTCTGCCAAAAATAATTTGCCTTATTTGAAAAAGTGCTTCAACCCGCACAAACTACAGGCCGAAGCACTCTCATTCCGACAGTTAAGCTTCCTCAGTTTCTTCCTCTACATCGCCAAAGGCTTCCGAGAAATCTGCATCTGCCTCTCCCTGATTTGCTTCGATTACTGCATCCGCCATCTTAGATACAATCAGCTTTACAGCGCGAATCGCATCATCATTGCCCGGAATCACATAATCCAGCTCTTCCGGATCACAGTTTGTATCCGCAATACCAATCAGTGGGATATTCAGGGCATGGGCTTCTTGTACGCAGATTCTCTCTTTCTTCGGATCTACGATAAAAATCGCATCAGGAAGTCTTCTCATCTCCTTGATACCACCCAGATTCTTCTCTAACTTCTCCCACTCTTTCTTCAGTGCAATCACTTCTTTCTTTGGAAGCACGTCAAAAGTGCCATCCTCAGACATAGTTTCAATCGCTTTTAACCGGTCAATCCGGCTACGGATGGTCTTAAAATTAGTCAACATACCACCTAACCATCTCTCATTTACATAGAACATTCCACAACGCTCTGCCTCGGTCTTGATCGCATCCTGAGCCTGCTTCTTGGTACCCACAAACAAAATTGTGCCGCCATTAGCAGCAAGATCGGAAACAGCATTATATGCCTCATCAACCTTGCCTACAGACTTCTGCAAATCAATAATATAGATGCCATTTCTCTCCGTATAGATGTAAGGAGCCATCTTCGGATTCCATCTTCTCGTTTGATGTCCAAAATGCACTCCTGCCTCCAGCAGCTGTTTCATTGAAATAACGCTCATGTGTCTTTCCTCCATTTGGTTTTTCTTCCGCCTGCATCTCATATTTCCTCTGGGACCTGTTTCCAGGCACCACCTTTGGAATCAGCAAACGTGATTTTTCAGCCTTTCAATCATAACATATCATCCATAGATTGACAAGTACTTTTTCCCGTAAATTACTATAAATACAAAAAAGGGTGCTACAAAATCAATGGCATTAACATCTTGTCATTGATTTTGTAGCACCCTCTTTCCTATCTGATTCATTTTATTGCCTTAATATTATTCAATTCCTCAAAAACTACATCATTCAAAACCTTGATATATGTTCCTTTCATACCAGAAGAACGGGATTCAATTACACCAGCACTTTCAAATTTACGAAGTGCATTGACAATGACCGATCGGGTAATCCCGACTCTGTCCGCAATTTTGCTAGCCACCAGAATCCCTTCATTCCCATCCAGCTCTTCAAATATATGGGTAATTGCTTCCAATTCTGAAAACGACAATGTACTGATCGCTGATTTTACAATCTGAATCTTGCGAGTTTCCTCCGCATTCTCCTCATTAACAGAACGCATCATCTCCAATCCCACTACTGTAGTACCATACTCACTCAATATAATATCATCAATATCATATTGCTCATCGCATTTGTAAATAAACAGTGTCCCCAAACGTTCTCCCGCGATATCGATCGGCGTAATAATCGCCTGGTATTTCTTTACATTCGTTTCTGCAAACCCCAAAGTAGCAAGATTCACATTTTCCTTGGTTGAAAGAATGCTGAGCAAACGCTCATTCAACATGCGGTCCACAAAACCGCCCACTTGATCCTCAATCAATTCCTCAATTTCATCAACACCAGAACAAAGCCCTACTCCCAACACCTTTCCTTTTTTACTGATAACCAGGATATTCGAAAGCAGAATCTCACTTAAAACTTTACAAATGTCATTAAACACTACCTTGTGTGAACTATTGTTGTGCAACAATTTGTTGATTTTTCTTGTCTTATCCAGCAACTGTACACTCATTTCGAAAAACCTCCTCAACTTGTGGTTGTCTTATTCCGAATCAAAGTACGTTACTTAAATATTAACACGATTTTCCAGTAATAACAATAGTTTTTCGAAATTTTTTGACATTTTTTGAAAATTCTTTATTTTGATTTTATATTCATACTATAACCGCATTTTTCATCTGCACACACCAATTTGCTGCCCCTCTCCACCATATATCCATTACATTGTGGACATTTTTGCAGAGATGGCTTTTGCCAAGACATAAAATCACAGTCCGGGTTATTCTCACATCCATAGAACCGACGTCCCTTTTTCGTCTTTTTAATTACAATTTCTGCTCCGCATTTGGGACAGGGGACTCCAATCTTTTCCAGATAGGGTTTGGTATTTTTACATTCCGGAAATCCAGGACAAGCAAGGAATTTTCCATGAGGACCATATTTTATCACCATATTACGCCCACATACATCACAAACCACATCGGATATCTCATCAGCAATCTTTATTGACTCCAAAGTTTTCTGAGCTGTTTTCACTGCTTCATCCAGATCCGGATAAAAATTTTCCACCACAGTTTTCCATTTAACCGATCCGTCCCCTACTTTATCTAAAAGCAATTCCATATTGGCAGTAAAGCTAGTATTCACAATACTTGGAAAACACTGCTTCATGATTCCGTTCACTGCTTCACCTAATTCTGTCACATACAGATTTTTATTTTCTTTTGTAATATAACGCCGGGCCAAAATAGTTGTGATAGTGGGCGCATACGTACTAGGACGGCCAATCCCCTGTTCTTCTAGTGCCTTTACTAAAGACGCCTCTGTATAGTGAGCTGGCGGCTGCGTAAAATGCTGACTGGGAATCAGCTCGGACAGCTGCAACACATCCCCTTGCTGCAACTTACCTAAAAGAATATTGGTCTCCTCTTTGTCGTCTTCCTGGATATAGACAGACATAAATCCGTCAAATACCAGTTTCGAGGCAGACAAAGTAAATATATAATTTCCCGCTCCAATCTTCACGGAAGTGGTTTCATAAACTGCCGGCTGCATACGGCTCGCCGCAAATCGTTTCCAAATCAACTGATACAAGCGAAACAAATCTCTTTGTAGAGACTCTTTTACCTGTACGGGAATCAATGTTATATCTGTAGGACGGATCGCTTCATGAGCATCTTGGATTTTCCCTCCGCTTTTGCTTGGGTTCCCTCCCTTTAGAACATATTCTGCCCCATAAGTTTCTTCTATATATTTGCGCGCCGCAGCATCTGCCTCATCAGCAATACGAGTGGAATCCGTACGAAGATAAGTAATCAAACCAATCGTCCCATGCCCCTTGATATCCACGCCTTCATATAATTGCTGCGCCAGGCGCATAGTTTTTTGGGTTGAAAAATTCAGCACTTTAGATGCTTCCTGCTGAAGCGTACTGGTTGTAAAGGGAATCGGTGGTTTCTTTGTCCGCTCACCATTTTTGATTTCCTCAATCACATATTCCTGATTCTCTAGCTCTTTTAAAATCTGATCCAATTCTTCCTTTTTATGAATGGTCAGCTTCTCATGACGACGACCATAAAATTTTGCCTTCATTGGCTTACGAGCGCCTGTCTGTATCAAATCTGCTTCCAAATTCCAATATTCTTCTGGAATAAACGCTCCGATCTCATCCTCCCGATCACAAATCATGCGAAGTGCCACTGACTGAACCCGGCCAGCGCTTAGTCCTCGCTTCACTTTGGCCCAGAGAAGCGGACTGATGGTATATCCCACCATACGATCAAGCATTCTCCTCGCTTGCTGGGCATCCACCAAGTCCATATCCAGTTTTCGGGGACTTTTCAAAGAATTCTTGACTGCAGTTTTTGTAATTTCATTGAAACTGACTCGATAAACTTTTTTATCTTCCAGTTCATCCAACTTCAGAGCTTTCATCAAATGCCAGGAAATAGCCTCTCCCTCACGATCGGGGTCCGTTGCTAGATAGATCTTATCAGCCTTTTTCACCTCTTTGCGAAGCTTTGACAGAATTTCTCCCTTCCCCCGAATGGTAATGTATTTGGGTTCATAATCGTGATCTACGTCGATTCCAAGAGAACTTTTGGGCAAATCGCGTACATGTCCATTCGAGGCATCCACCTCATAATTGGTTCCCAGGAATTTGCGTATGGTTTTTACTTTTGCCGGTGACTCCACAATAACCAGATTCTTCGCCATGATTGCTCCTACATTTTACAGTTTTTCCATAATAATGATTTGCCGAACGAAAGACATATCCGCCCAGCTCCAGTTCCAGCAAAATGCTTATGCATTCGCCAATCCCCAAACCACAGTCTGCCATGATATCGTCCAAATGTTTCGGTTTGAAATCCAGGCAACTATACACCATTTTTTCATTCTTGGCAAGACCATTTATGGTTTTTTCATGAAGAATTAATTCTTTTCGGTATTTCACTCCCAAATATTCCAGAATATCATTAGGAGAAATTGCCATATGTGCTCCTTGCTGAATCAAGAGATTACATCCTCTGCTCAAATGGTCTGTCACTCTGCCTGGAATCGCAAAAATCTCCTTTCCTTGCTCTAGTCCCATCTCAGCAGTAATCAAAGATCCACTGCGTTCTCTGGCTTCTACCACCAGCACGATATCTGCCAGACCACTGATAATGCGGTTCCTCATTGGAAAATGCCAGGACTGCGGACGTGATTTTATCGGAAATTCAGACAAAATCCCTCCCGTATATCCCATTTTCTCATAAAGAGAATAATTCGATGCCGGATAGCAAATATCCACACCACATCCCAAAACACCGAAAGTAGTACCTTCTGCTTGAATCGCTCCCCGGTGAGCTGCCCCGTCAATTCCTATAGCTAAACCACTGATCACCTGTACTTGCTGCGCTGCCAATGCACGAGCAAACTCTTCTGCTAGCTGCTCTCCATAAGCTGAGCAACCGCGAGCTCCCACAATAGCTACAGTTGGTATTTCCTCCTTAGGCAATCTTCCTTTTACAAAAATCCCCATCGGATAATCGTAAATCTCTAACAGACGTTGTGGATAATCGATATCCAAAGGGGTGACAAAACGAATCCCCTTTTTTTCTATTTCCTGGTATTCCTGTTGGCATGACAGAAATTTATCGCGCCATCTCATCAATGCATCCTTCTGTACTTTTCTTAAAATACCAGCCTTTTCCAGTGCTGTCTCTTCTATATTGTATATTGCTTCAAAGCTCTGAAAATACTCATATAATTTTCGTATGGAAACAGGTCCCAAACAGGGAAGGCAACAAAGCCAATAAAGATACTCTTTTTCCATTTAAATCCTCCTTCCCCAGTACTTCTCTTCTAAATCGCGATAGCTAATTGCTTCACATAAATGAATTTTGTTAATCTGCTTCGATCCTTCTAAATCCGCAATCGTACGTGCTACTTTTAATATTTTATGGTATCCCCGCGCACTCAGATGTTTTTCTTTAAACGCTCTCTCTAAAAGTGCTTCCTCTTCTTCCCTCAACTGACAGTATCGTTCCACTTGCCGGTTTCCCATCTCACTGTTAAAAAAGATCGTACTTCCTGCAAATCGCTTTCTCTGAATTTCTCCTGCCCGCTCTATCCGTTCACGGATCGCCAATGAAGATTCATTCTCAACAGCCTTTCCCCGAATATCCTCATAAGAAACCGGTGAGGTCTCTACACAGATATCAATCCGTTCCAACAAAGGCCGGGAAATTCTGCTCAAGTATCGACGTACTTGCTCACTGTTACAGACACACCGGTTTCGATCGGGATAAAAACCGCACGGACAGGGATTCATCGCCGCCGCCAGCAGAACATTTGCCGGGAAAGTATAACTTCCATTGACCCGAGAAATCGTAACCCGCCTTTCCTCCAAAGGCTGGCGCAAAATCTCCAAGGATTCTCGTCGAAATTCTGGAAATTCATCCAAAAATAGCACCCCTCTGGAAGCCAGAGAAATCTCACCTGGTTTGGGAACTCTGCCTCCTCCGGCCATTGCTTGAGGACTAATGGTATGATGAGGGGAACGAAATGGGCGTCTGCCCAACAATGCTTTACCTGGCGGCAACATACCACAAACACTGTAAACTTTAGAAAGTTCCAGTTGTTCTTCTCGGGATAAAGAAGGCATAATTGTAGGTATCCGCTGTGCTACCATACTTTTTCCGCTCCCTGGCGGTCCCAAATAAAGAATATTATGACGCCCTGCCACTGCAATTTCTGTTGCCCTTCGAACCAGCCGCTGCCCATTCATCTCTGAAAAGTCCACCAAATAATCTAGATCCTCCTCTTCTGTCTGAAAATCTTCGGATGAAGCTTTTGCCAATATCCGTTCTGGATGATTCAATATGTCTATCATCTCTTTCAAATGGTGAATTCCCACAATTTCGATCTGACCGACTGCCAAACCTTCTGCTATATTGGCTTCTGGCAAAAAGCATCGTTTCCAACCCTTATCCCTCAAAACCGATACCAATGAAAGAACTCCTCGTACCGGTTTTATCTGCCCATCTAACCCCAGTTCACCGATGAATGCCGAATCTTTTAAGACAGGTGAACCATCCATTCCATAGGCGGCCAACACAGCTACTGCCACAGGCAAATCAAAAGCGGTTCCGTCTTTCCGAATATCGGCAGGGGAAAGATTAATCGTTATTTTTCTAGGTGATAGGGAAAATCCAGAATTCTTCAAAGCCGTCCGAACCCGCTCCTCTGCTTCCCGCACTTCAGATGCCAAATAGCCTACCATATGGAACCCAGGAAGTCCATTTCCCACATCAGCCTCCACCTGCACCAGATAACCATCGATTCCCTGCAAGCCTGCACTATACACTTTACTGAACAAATAACTGCTCCTTTCTTTTACAATCTATTCTCTTTTATTGAGGAATACAGTACGAAATGTACATCCGATATTTCCGAGTCTATAGAAAAAAGAGATTTATACTAGTTGCTATTATCATAGCGGATGAAAGAAAAAATAGCAAGAAAAATTTACAGGAGGTAGAAAAATCCAGAAAAATACCTGATTTCTCTACTCTCCCTCCTCCAGAGCTGGTCACCGTTCCGTTTCGATTGAATGACAATTGAAAGTACTAAACTCTGTCATATATGGCCGAAAACGCAGCGGGAGCATATTCTGCTGACATTTTAAATTGGTCCGTGGAACTATCGCAATCGCAGCATGAAACGTCTTCCACAAGCTTTCGTAATTCTCCTCATCCGTCTTTTTATTCAAACGTTCCTGCCATTCCAAGGAATCTGCATATACAATCATCCAGCCTTGATTTGCTTGGTGTACTGCTGCTTTCTTTCGTCCGCAATCATATAAAATCCAATTTTCTCCGGAAAGTCGATCGGCAAAGTGCACCGCTACCAAAGACACGATATCATTATTCGGCCGGATCCTTCCCAATAGCACCCCTTCTTCCATCTCAGAAAAACGGGCGAATTCAATGATATGAGTGTACTCCCGTGACAGGTAACGATTCATACGGAAAATCTCGTATATGGCAGGGATCTGTAGCTGATCCATAACCCCCGTTCCCAAAGCAAAAGCATAGATCAGAAAACGGTATATCTTATCTGCCCGATCGCAGTCTTCCGATAATGCTGCCCGATAAACCACCTCATAAATCTCCTCAGAAAGCTTTCCACGGATACTTTCTATCACTTTCTCTGCTTTCCAAGATTCCGTCACTACCTCACAATATTCACAAAATAGTTCACGGTCTCTCCCCTCCGGCTCCAACCGAACATTCTTATGACCTAAACCACTCATCCATGCATCATATATCCCACACCAGATATCCTCTATTTCCTGCCCACATACAAAAACTGTCATCTTTTCTCCTGTCACAAAAGTCCTAATCGTTACTCTCACAATAATCCCGTCACCACCGAGATTCTGTCCTCTCCACTGACTGACGCTACGATTTGATAATCATCAAACAGACTCAGTTGCCGGTAGCTGTCATGATTCTCGATATCCCAAACCTTTTTATGCTCGGTTCCCACCAGCTGACTAGTAATATAATTTTCGTTCAGTTGCAACGGAATCATCGTCTTGCCGGAGCAAGTCAAAAAATACATTGCTCTTTTTAAGACTACTCCCAACTTCTTTAAATCCGAAAAATCCAAAGCTCCGCTCCGCCTGGCCGCCACAATCCGTCTGGCTGATTTGACTCCTAGTCCTGGCACCCGAAGAAGAGTCCCATAATCTGCCCGATTTACTTCTACCGGGAACCATTCTAGATGACGAAGCGCCCAATCACATTTGGGATCCAACAGAATATTAAAATTTGGTCTCTCCTCTGACAGCAATTCTTCTGCTCCAAACCCATAAAATCGCAATAACCAATCTGCCTGATACAGACGATGTTCCCGCAAAAGCGGCGGTCCTCCAGGGAGCGTCGGAAGCAAACTGTCATCATTCACTCTCACAAACGCCGAATAAAACACCCGCTTCAAATCATAATTCTGATACAAAGCTTCTGCCACCCGAATCATATGGTAGTCACTTTCTGGTGTTGCTCCCACAATCATCTGTGTACTTTGTCCTGCCGGCACAAAAAATCGCTGATTCTTCATCTGCAGAGAAGTCCATACATTGCGGCCGGGATGGGTAATGGTATCCGCCATCCCAATCTCCCGTCTTTTAGCGACATTCTTCTCTCCAGATCTTACCATCCCTGATTCCCAAGAGCGGATATCTGTCTGAGTAGTCTCCTGTCTGTGATAGGAAAAATCCTGCCATGAATTTTCCAAATTTGATGTTCGCGTCTGGAAATCTGTTAAGCTTCTTCTCCGATTCTTATATCCCTGAGAATCACTCAGGGCTTTCAAATTCTGTGCCGCAATCCCCCGCTGCACCTGCCGCATCGGTGTCAGGATCTTCTCTCTAGTCTTCCCTGGGGCTAGACGCTGAAGTCCTTCCGCCGTTGGAAGCTCTAGATTCACACTCATTCGATCGGTCAAAAAACCCACTCGCTCAATCAATTCCGGATCCGCTCCCGGAATCGCCTTCACATGAATATAACCATTGAAACGGTACTCATTCCGCAACCGAACCAATGTTTGATAGATCTGCTCCATCGTATAATCCGGTGAATGCAAAATCCCTGAACTCAGAAACAAACCCTCTATATAATTTCTTCGATAAAACTCTATCGTCAAAGTGCATACCTCTTCTGGAGTAAATGCTGTGCGCACCACATCATTAGAACGCCGGTTCACACAATACCGACAGTCAAAAATACACTGATTCGTAAATAAGATCTTCAAAAGTGAAATGCATCTGCCATCCGCTGCAAAGCTATGACAGATCCCCGCCGCCAACGTGTTCCCTATCGTTCCCTTCTTCCCTTTCCGGGCGATCCCACTGCTGGAACAAGATACGTCATATTTAGCTGCATTGGAAAGTATCCGCAACTTTTCTTGAATATCCATCTCCTCCTGTATCAGCATTCTGTCAGCTCCTTCTCTGAAATTCCTGTTTCTTCTTTTAAAATTCCTGTTTCTTCCTTAACTTAAAGAATGTAAATATTCTGTCTAATTTGGCATTCAATCGCAAGAAAGAACATTTGTTCTTCCTCATTTTATCATAATTGTTGATGGATTACAAGTCATTTTCGAACATTTGTTTTATTTCCATCTTATCCGAAAAACAAAAACCCACCGCCCGGAACATTTCTCCGGGCGGCGGGCTCTCACTTCATCGACCCTGTCCGACTTACTCTACAAATTCATATTCCTTAATCTCTCGCACCACATCTAGCACCGTTCCATCACGGCTTTCAATAATCCCTACCACCCGCTCGCCAAACTGCACTGGATCTGGCTCACCGACAATGGCATATGCCTTATCCCGTAACTCCTCGATCGTACAAAACGGCAACTTCACATCTTTCATACATGCGATCAAATCCTGCCTTCGAGGATTAATCGCAATGCCATAATCTGTGATTACCACATCCACGGTCTCCCCCGGCGTAGTTACCGTAGTCACATGGGTACAAATAGCCGGAATTCTCCCCTGCAAAAGCGGTGCAATTACAATAGTACATTTAGCCCCGGCTGCCGTATCCGGATGGCCGCCTTGGGCGCCGGTAATCATTCCGTCCGATCCAACCACCACATTGCAGTTAAAATTTACATCTACCTCCAAGGAAGCCAGGATCACGAAATCCAGTTTATTGACATAAGCGCCCTTATTAAATGGATCTGCATACTCCGAAGCAGAAATCTCAATATGATTGGGGTTGGACTTAATCGACTCGATCGCACCCATATCAAAATCTTGAGTATCCACAATCTTGTGGATCAACCCTTTGGCCAGCAAGTTACACATCGGCGTGGTGATGCCACCCAACCCCAATCCCATGTGAATGCCTCTCTCTTCCATTATTTTCCCGAGAGAAATGGTCGAGGCAATAGAAGCGCCACCCACTCCCGTCTGATAGGAAAACCCTTCCTTAAAATATGGTGTATGGATCACAAACTGTGTGCAATAGTCTGCCATCATAATCTTTCGTACATCTGTGGTTGGTTTCGCAGCTCCCGTAGCAATCTTCGCTGGATTGCCAATCTCATCCACCACACACACATAATCCACCTGAGTCATGGAAATGCTAGCCGGAATGTTGGGAAACGGCACCAGACAGTCCGTGATTGCCACCACTTTATCCGCATACTGGGCATCTACCATGGCATAAGACAACACACCACAGTCACTTTTTCCACCATTGGCTCGCATATTACCATATTCATCGCATGTCGGAGTTCCGATAAAAGCGATGTCAATGTGCACTTCCCCCGATTCAATCGCCCGCACTCGTCCACCATGCGAACGCATAATAGCCAAATTCTGCAATTTTCCAGTAGAAATGGCTTCCCCGATCTTTCCACGTACTCCGGATGACTGAATTCCAACAATGGTTCCATCCTCAATGTAAGGAACAATCGGATCATTGGCTTTTCCCAGAGAACTGGCACAAATAGTCAGTCCCTTAACCCCCATGTTGTGTATTTCTTCCATCACCATATTTACTACATAATCACCCTCACGAAAATGATGATGGAAAGAGATGACCATATTATCCTTAATCTCACATTTCGTCAGTGCTTCGCGGATATCTTTCACCATTTTGCTGCGTTTTGGGTCCATCATTGTACGAGCCTTAGGAGCCGCCTTGGTATATTCATAATTATCAAAGGCATAAGCTCCTTGAAATACTTCCTTGCCTGTTGCCTGTAATACCTCTTCCGGGATTTCTCTACCTACTGCATTTATCATGTTACAGATCCCCCTCATATACACCTGATGCCTTCGCCAAAGCGATTGTCCTCTTAGCTCCGTCGTAGAATGCAATATCAATCATCTTGCCGTCCACAGTAAATACCCCGATTCCCAGTGCTTTTTTCTCCTCGATCTCCCGAACCACCTTTTCTGCAAAGATAATTTCCTTCTGACTAGGAGTGAAAATTTGATGGACAATATCGATCTGTCGCGGATTGACCAAAGACTTACCATCAAATCCCATCATTTTGATCATCCGGACTTCTTCTTCAAACACATCCATGGCATCCAGATTTGTAAATACCGTATCCCAGCACTGTACTCCTGCTGCCCGGGCGGCAATGATCATCTGTTGCCGTGCGCCCTGCAGCTCCACTCCGGTTCCTGTAATCACAGTCTGCAAATCTTTTGTATAATCCCCACCGCTTAAAGCAATGCCAATCAAACGATCGGAAGACTCACAAACTTCTAATGCGTGCAGCACTCCCTTACAAGATTCCAGCGCCGCCATCAAAAGCGTCGAACCCTTCGGCCGGCCAAACTCCTGCTCTGCTGCCAATACATGTTCTTCCACAACTTGTACATCCTTCGCACTCTCTGTCTTCGCAATCCGGATCGTATCAGCTCCCCCAGCCACACAAACCCGGATATCCTCTTTCCAGTGAGGCGTATCCAATCCATTAATGCGTACCACTCGCTCCACTCCGCGGTAATCGATCTCCTGCAAAGCATGGAACAGCGAATATCTGGCAGCATCTTTCTGGTTCTCCGCCACAGCATCCTCCAGATCCAACATAATAGAATCCGGTTTATAAATATAAGGATCCTTGATTAGTCCTGGCTTTTGACAGTTTAAAAACATCATCGATCGTCTTAATCTTTTTTTATAGGGATGACTCATCGGATCACACCTCCCCAGGGAAGATTTTCTGTTATATCATTCGAACGATACACGGCACACTCCACGCGCGCCTTTAAGGTACAGTCCAAGGCCCCTTTATCCACTACTGTCACCTTAGCATTTTCCACCTCCAACCGTTTCAGAGTATCCAAAATTATCGCCCGAATCTGTTTTCCAAATTGGTGAATCACACTACTTTCAATGGAAAGCTCAATCATGCCATTTCCCGGTTCTATCGTCACCTGAGCATCGCTCGACTCCAGAGTACCTGCCATAGCCGCTTTTTTGATCTCCATGTCTTTCCTCCTCCTTATCCATAAAATCCATTGATAAAAGTGTATCATGTTCCATTCTATTATTCAAATACATATCTAATTATACAAGAAATAGGCAAAATCTTATTACCAACCCTTTACTATTCTCTGCATCTTATGCTATCATAAAATCAAATTCTTAAAATAAGACACACAATACCGGACATATTTTTACAGGTATTTCAAAAGGGAGGACTGCACATGAATATTAAACATGTACAATATATGCTGACCGTATTACAAGAAGGCAGTATCACCAATGCTGCCAAAAAACTTTACATCTCTCAGCCTTCCTTAAGTCAGATGATCAAGCTAGTAGAAAACAATCTGGGCACACCGATCTTCAATCGCAATACAGAACCCATCACGCTCACTTATGCCGGACAACGTTACATCGATGCCGGCAGACAGGTCCTCACAATCAACGAGAACCTGAAAAAAGAAATCGAGGAAATCACCCACGAGGATCACGGAAAATTCCGTCTGGGTATTCCTATTCAACGCGGTATGCAGGTCCTTCCCTATGTATTACCTAAATTTTTTGCCAAATATCCTCATGTGGATATTGAATTGGTGGAATCTGGTTCCACCGAAACAGAAAAGCTATTACTGGAAGGCAAGGTGGATATCACCTGCATGACCACCATCCCCCGCTATGAAGAATTACAATATATTTTGATCGAGAATGAGGAACTGGTTCTTTTGACCAGTAAAAACACAGATCTGGCCTATCGAATCCCCAATGGCACTCCCATCTCCATTCTGGAGGCCAAAAATGAAAGCTTTATCTCCAATAAAGTTGGCCACAGTGTTCGGGCAATTCAAGATAATTTATTTGCTGCTCACAATATTTCTCCCAAAATTCTTTTGGAAACTGCCAGTATTGAAATCGAGAAAAAAGTTACTATTGCCTGTAACGCGGTTATGATTTGCCCCCTCAATTACATCGAGAAAGATGAAAATTTCCGTTCTCAGGCTCATATCTATCCCCTGAAGGATATTGACAGCAAACGACACTGTTATATTTGTCACCGCAAAGATCTTTACCTTGCTAAATATATGCGTGACTTTATCCGCATTCTTTCGGAAGTGGAAAACCCATTTTTGTAAATCCAGATCCAATGATATCAAAAGAGCAGCGCAATCCTCCGCGCTGCCCTTCATTCGTGTCCGCCATTTTCCTATTAAAACAGCTACGCTTCTTTCTTCTTTGTAATAAACGGCTTTACAAACGGATACAGCAGCATGATCACACAGGCTGTCATAATCACCGCAGTAATTGGCTTTGTAAAAATCTGAACCAGGCTGCCGTTGGTCAAGGTATAAGCACGGCGGAAGTTAGATTCACACATCTGTCCCAGGACCAGTCCCAGAACAAGGGCGGCTGAATTGTATCCCAGTTTTACAAACATATAGCCAATAATACCAGCACCTGCCATCAACACCACATCGCCAGTATTGTTATTCAAAGCATAAGCCCCGATCGCTGCCAGCATGACGATCACCGGTCCCAACACACTGTAAGGAACTGCCAGAATCTTGGCAAACACTTTTGCCACTCCCATCGCCACAATAACCATAACAATATTGGTAAGAAGCATGGAGCCAAACACACTGGCCAGATATTCCGGCTGTGTCTTTATCAGCATCGGACCGATCTGCACCCCTTTGATCACCAGTGCAGTCATCATGATTGCTGCCGCGTTTCCCCCCGGAATCCCCAGGGAAAGAAGAGGTACCATAGAACCGCCGGTAGCAGCATTATTTGCTGCCTCCGATACCACAATTCCGTCCGGAACGCCTGTTCCCAACTTTTCCGGATGTTTGGATACCTTTTTCTCAATTGCATAAGATAGGAAAGAGGCAATTGTGGCTCCTGCCCCTGGAAGAATTCCAACAACTGTACCCAATATCGATGCCCGTAACATAGGAATCTTTGTCTCCCATAACTCAGCAAAACTAGGCAACACCGTCTTCATCTTACCATTGCTCTCGGATTCCTCCGCTCCATCAATCTTCTTTTGCTTTACCGTCTGCTTCAACACTTCCGTAACTGCAAACAGACCGATCATCACTGGTATCATCTCAATACCGGAAAGCAATGTAGAATTTCCCCAGGTAAAACGAGCGATCCCTAACATCGGGTCCATGCCCACACAAGCCAGCAAAAGTCCCAGCAAACCAGAGATCAAAGTTTTGACAATGTTTCCGCTATCCAAGCAGGAAAGCACGGAAAGTCCCAAAAAAGATACTGCAAATAATTCTGACGGACCAAACTTCAATGCCACAGCAGAAAGCTGCGGTGAAATCAGCGCCATCGCAAAAGCCGCAATCAAGCCACCCACTGCGGAAGCCACCAGCGAAAAACCCAGTGCCTTTCCCGCCTCACCCCGCTGTGCCATCGGATATCCATCGAAAGTCGTAGGTGCACTGGAAGGGGTTCCTGGTATGCGGAACAAAATAGCCGTGATACCGCCACCTGTGATCGACGCACAGTACACCGCCACCAAAAATGCAATGGCAATCACCGGATTCATGGCATAGGCAAAAGGCAAAGCCAACGCCACTGCCATTGAAGCACTGACTCCTGGCATTGCACCAAAGATTACACCCAATATCGTTCCTGCGGTAATCAGCAAGAAGGTAGAAGGTGTAAGAACGATTTTTAAACCAGTAAATAATGTACTAAACATACGTTACACCTCCTTTTCTAAAATGGTAACAACATCTCAAAGAACAGCGCGAATTCCCGGAACGGGCCCACGCCTCTGGCCAACATGATATCCAGCGCTCCCTGAAAAATCACATAGAGAACCGCCGTAATTGCCAGAGAACGAATCACCAACAGTGGGATTCTTCTCTCCCCCAGCAGAAAACCATAAGCAATCAAAAACAGCAAACAATCTGGAATAAAACCAATTGTAGCCATCAAAAGCGCCATCACTGCCACCAAAATAATCCCGATAAACAGCTTACTCTTGACAAATTCTCCCAGATTCAGTTCCCCCATGATGCTGCTCTTACTTCCCTTCTGTGCCTTTAAGCTGTTGACGATATTCACCGCCAGCAGTATGATCATCAGTACCAGAATAATCCTCGGCCAGAAGGCGGCTCCCAACTCCGTGGGAGTCGCCGCAGGAGACTCTGCTCCTACCAGGAAAAAGCAGTAGATACAAAATATTGCTAAAATAACGGAAAAAATAATATCCAAGTTATTCCTACCACCTTTCTACCTTTCGTTTACTCGTTCTTTATTTGCCGAAAAGTTCCGTCAGATCCTTATAATCCGCATCCCAGGCCGCCTTGAAATCTGCCGTATTCATCCAACCCTGTCTCTGATCCAGGCCCTCTTGTTTCGCCCAGTTCTGGAAATCATCGCTGGCAATTGCCTTTTCTGCTGCTGCTTCAAATGCTTTGATTGCAGCTTCCGGAGTTCCTTCGGTATAGAAAATACCACGAGACGGCCCAAAGAAACAATCCAACCCAACTTCTTTTGCACATTCCACATTTTCCATACCAGCTAGGCTCAGTCTCTCCTCCGTACAAGACAGAATCACCTTCATATCGCCAGAAGCAACCATAGCAGAAACCTCAGCCGGACCCACACAAGCCAGATCCACATGTCCGCCGATCACATCTGCATTGAGCTGGGAACCTTCGGTATAGGCAACCGGTTCAACCGTACCGCCAAAACCAGCTTCCACACAAGCCGCATCCAGACCGGTAATAGTCATTACCCCACATTTAACCTTACCTGGATTTGCCGCGATATAATCGGTCAACTCCTGATAATTGTTGTACGGTGAGGAAGCGCCAGTCACAAAAATGTTACAGTCATGTACCATCTGACAAAGCGGATTGATCTTACCATACACGTCATAATCCGTAGCGCCAGAAATCTGTGCCAGCATAGGAGACGGAGTACACATCAAATAGGTATAACCGTCTGCTGGCTGACTGCAGGCAAACTCCACACCCGTAACACCGCCTGCACCAGACTTATTATTTACCACCACCGAAACGCCAAGTTCCTTCTCCAGTGCGGTGGCAAATGTTCTGACCGTGGTATCGGCGCCGCCGCCTGTGCCCCAGGGACAAATAATCTCAACCTTCCGCTCCCACTTCCACTCTCCATTGTCCGCCGCCTTAGAGCCGGAACCAGAATTACCACAACCAGCCAAAGTCGTAATCGCCAGTGCAGATACCATAGTCAATGCCAACCACCTTTTCTTCATACTCTCATTCTCCTTTTTTTATTTTGCCTGTTTTTCTTATTCTCTCAAACAGGTTGATAGCTCTTATTATAACCACTTTCCAGAAAAATGGCAAGTGGTTTTTGTATATTTTTTACATTTTTTCTTCAATTTTCACCTTTATAATTGTGCACTTATACTATATATAACAAAAAACCTATGCATCAAAACCTTGACATATAAAAAAGAAGCTGTCAAAAGCTAATACTTATCTAAATAGCATTGGCTTTTGGCAGCTTCTTTTTTTCTATCTTGTGCAAACTATTTTATTCCTTGTTACCCTATGTTTTTAATTTAAAAATCTGCGTATCGTCTTCGGTCTTCGGTAATTCCAAGTAGAAATCTTGATGCCGCTCCGACGGCTGGCCGCATGTACAATCTGACCATTACCAATATACATCGCCACATGATTCACCACGCCACTACTGTTAGTATAGAAAATCAAATCGCCTGGCAACATCTCACTTGAAGTGACTGCTCGCCCTGCTTTGGCCTGTTCTCTGGAGGTTCTAGGAAGACTCACGCCAGCCGCATTTCGCAATACATATTGCACAAATCCGGAACAGTCCGCCCCCGTATTGGGATTCGTACCACCCCAGACATAACGGTTGCCAACAAATTGCAAAGCATAATTAACCACCTTACTGCGCAAAGCCGCCTGCTGGTTAGCACGTTCCTCCACCGGTGAAAATTTAATCGCCTCAGTCAGAGCATAGCGCACTTCCACATTATTATCCCTGGTAGCAATAAATGCTTTGTCCGAAGATTCTCCATCCTCACTGTCACCGGTATCCAGCTCGATCTGAACCCAGCCGTCCAACTGATCCAGGACCATATAACGATCTTCTTTCGATATCTGTGTCCAAATCCTAGCGCTTGTGGTGGGTTCCGAACGAACATTTAAACGATCTGTATTTACAATCGCCATCAGGGTTGCCGACTCCAACGCCAGATCCCTCGCCTCCTGCCCAACTGCCACATACTCAGACTCTGCTGTAATATAACCAGTAATCGGACCGGATTTCACCTTATACCAACCATCCAAAGTCTCAAGGATCTCTCCTGCCGCCTTACCAGGAAATTTACCAATAATATTTGTATCATTCTCTGTACTAGGACTACTCCGGATATTCAGATAGCTGTCAACCTTGGAAATCACCAAATGATCATACTGATTCAGTGCCATAGCCCGCAAATCTAGCTTCCTTGCTTCATTCAACGCATACTTTACCGTCACATAATCTGCTGAAATATAGCCTTCCTCAATCCGAATCCAGCCTTCCAACTCTTCCAGCACCGGATACCGCTCATGAATCAGTGCTTGAGCCACGACATTCGTCGCATCTTCCTTATTGGGCTCCGAACGGATATTCAGCTTTTCCGTGTTGACTTCCGCCATCTGCCCCACCTGAGCCAAGGCTTCTTCACGTGCCTCCGGACCACGGATCACATAGCGATTGTGAATATATCCCTCAATCCCGCCGGAAGTGATATGGCACCATTCTCCCTCTGTATCAAGAATCTCACAAGCGCTGTTTTGCTGCAGCTTGCCGATGATCTTGCCATTCGACCCCGGCGTCTCCCGAACGTTCAGATAGCCAGCTACCTGCACAAGTCCCAAATTTTCATAGCTTTCAATAACCGCCTGCTTCTCTCTCAATAACTCTTGACGCTGCAGCTCTTCTTCCGACAACGTAGATTCGATAAACATCGTGGTCTCTGGAATCGATTCCTGCTGCACAGCCAAGGCTTCCTGTTCCTCGGCAGACTGACGGTTGAGCAAAGCACGGCCCAAAAATGTGGCAGAAAGCAGAACCACCACACCAGCTGCTAGCAAGAGATAGCGTTGATCCAAAAAGCGGTTTTTTCTTTTGCGAGA
Organism: Lachnospiraceae bacterium; assembly: GCA_022799175.1. Lineage (GTDB taxonomy): Bacteria > Bacillota > Clostridia > Lachnospirales > Lachnospiraceae > Brotaphodocola. Next base: position 19,530 of record JAAWNY010000005.1, read on the forward strand.
TCGATTGGAAAACTTTATATGCTCTCTAGAACGATACTTTTTTTTATTCGGCATGTTTTTTCTCCTTGGAGTAAAGAGGATTCAAATATGGAGATTGTACCACATTTTTCTTCTATTTTCGATACTGTAATGAAAAAAAACATAAAACAAATTATTAAAATTCTATTACAAAACGTGACAGCCCGGCCAATCGGAACTGTCACCGCCAAACTACTGATTCAATTATCCTAAAATAAGCCCCAGCACTGCCGCAAACAATATGGTCTTTGGTATGGAAAACTTTCCCTTAATCAATACGCTCCCACTAATCAGCGCAATCCCTATTTGTTTCCAGGCAATCATTCCATTTCCCGGCAAAAAGGTCGTGATTCCCAAGGTAACAGCAGCAGCAGCTAACATCCCCATACTAGCCGGACGCACTCCCCGCATAGCGCTTTCTAAAAATTTATTCCCCTTGAGACGAAAAATAAAATGTGCCGCCGCCATAGAAAGCGTCAAAGATGGCATCATCACTCCCAGACTTGCACACAATGCACCAGATATGCCTGCCGCGCGCAATCCAACAAAAGTTGCACAATTGATTCCTAACGATCCTGGTGTCATCTCGGCAACGGCTACAATGTCCATAACTTCGGATGCCGTCATCCAGCCATATTTTAGAACTTCATCATTGATTACGGGAATCATAGTCATGCCGCCAAAACTACAGAAACCAATTTTCATAAATGATAAAAACAGCCTAAGATACGTCATCTGGAATCTCTCCTCTCCATATCAGAATCCCGGCCACAAGAGCTGCCACGACTACCAAAAGTTTATTCACTCCCGTCAAAACACAAACCAGAAAAGAAAGAACCAGAATTCCATAAGAGGAACGCCCCTGAATCGCTGTCTTTTTCAGTTTCAAACAGGCACTGATGATAATCGGTATCACTACGCTACGCACCCCGTTTAAAATTCGCTCCACATAAATATTATCCCGCAATGATGAATAAAAATACGTCACCACAGCAATTGCCATCAGAGCCGGCGTTGAAAGTCCCACCGCTGCTGCCACAGCTCCCGGTACCCCTGCCATTGCATATCCGCAGAATACGGACATATTAATAATCATCACCCCAGGAAAAGATTTTGCCAGAGACATATAATCCACCACCTGCTCTTCGGTCATCCAGTGCTTCCTATCTACAAATTCATTTTGCATCTGAGCAATGATACTCCATCCTCCGCCAAAGGTAAACAGTCCAATTTTTGCCATAACATAAAATATTGTACATAATTTTTTAAATTTCTTCATTGGAAAGTCCCTGCTCCTTTTTATTTCCTTTCCATATTTCCCATTATTTTTAATCATAGTATTCTTTTTCCATAAGGTCAAGTATCAAAAAACCTATAGCCACTATAACATCAACATAATGGGACTTCACAAAATATTCATAGTCTAAACAAAATTTAATAAAAAATAAATAGTTTTTTCGCTTCGTTTGTAGTAAACTTTTGTTTGCAGCAATCGTTTTCCTTCTGGAAACGACTATCAGTAAATTTCACAAGAGGAGTGATTCACAATTATGAAAAAAACAATATTAGCTATGGCCATGTTTGCCATCATGCTTGGCACTGCTGCCTGTTCTTCCAAAAAGCAGGACGTTACCACCACGGCTGCCACCACCGAGGCCACCTCAGAATCTACTACAGAGGAAGAATCCGAGTCCACGAAAGAGGATGCGAATGAAGAAGTGGAAGAAGACTTTATGACTGGTGAAATCACCGCTATCAACGGCGATATTCTGACTGTCAAAAGTGATGACGATGACAGCGAAAAAAACTACGATCTTTCCCAGGCAGAAGTTACCCAAGAATTTCCTTTCTCGGAAGGAGACTTAGTAGAGATTACTTTCCCCTATGAAACTACCAAAGATCCGATCCCGGTAATTGCATTAGATGTTTTAGAATCTGTCATCGGCATGAATACCGATCCTTCTGCTGTTGGCAAGATCACAGAAGCTACCGATACGACTCTCACTTTGGAATTAGAAGATGGGGAAAGCTATACGATCAGTATCGCCAATGCCTATATCGTAGCTCAGAACGGAATTTCTGTTGACAAAGAAGCCACTGTCACTTACATCGGAGATTTGGACGATGATGCCATGGCAACCAAAGTGATTATGGAAGATTCCTATGACACTGCCGAAGCCGATCTCAATGCTTTTGTCGGTAAAGTAGTGCAAAAAGAGGAAAACAATATTGTACTGGAATCCGCAGAAGGAGACTTCTTTACCTTTGTATCAAATGATCTGGATTTCTCAGAATATAACAATGGTGATACCTTGCAGATCTTCTATACCGGCACAATCACAGAAAAAGAAATCGCTGCTGAAAAAATAGAAAAAAAATAAAATCAGCCATTCAAAAAACAGTCATCCCGCAGAAAATCAATCTTTGCAGGATGACTGTTTTTTATTTGTCTTGTTTTAAAATTGTCCCATACCTTCTCAATTATCCCAGTTCATATCCAACCATCTGTATATATGTCTTAATCAATTCCACAATCTGCTCAAATTCCAGCCGGCTGGCATTGATTGGCAAATCATAGTTCTCCATATCTTCCCATTCTTTTCCGGTAAAATAGTGATGATACTCCCGGCGTTGTTTGGTAATGCGGTTCAACTTAGCCAATGCCTCTTTGGTATCTGTGATACCATCCACTTCCATCGTCCGACGAATGCAAGTATCTAAGTCAGCATAGACAAAGATCTTGATCAAATCCTCTTTCCCTGCCGATTCCAATACAAAATCCGCACAGCGTCCCACGATCACGCACGATTCCGTATTCGCTAACTCTCGAATCACTTCTGACTGAAATTTGAATAAATTTTCTGGCGACGTTACATCCCCGGCAGTTTTTGGCGCTCCTGTAGGCGCATGACGCATCCCGCCTACAATTCGGCGCAGCAAATTATTTCCTGCTTTCTCATCCGCCAGGCGGAAATACTGCTCTCCTACCGCACTCCTTTCTGCCGTCATACGGAGAATCTCATCATCATAAAAAGGAATCCCCAACTCCTTTGCCAGCAATTTTCCTACAATCCTTCCCCCACTGCCATACTGTCTTTCAATGGTTATCACCAGCTTACTCTTATCCATAAAACAACCTCCTTCCAGAAACGCCTGTTGCATCATCTCTGTTGTGATTATACTATGAGGAAGCTTGCTGATGCCCACATAAGTCATCAACTTTCGCTTCGCTTTTGCTGATGATATTATACCACAAAATTCCTACTTATGCAAAAAAGTTCTCCCAGCATACCTCATGTCATTTATAATAAGGAAACGAGAAAATCAGCCAAGAAAGAGGGGAGAGAAACAATAGAAAATAGTCTGTGAATTTTGACTTTGCAGAGATTTAGAAGTCCTTAAATCCCTGAATTTAGCGTTGAAACGAAAATATACACTGTCTGAGCAAAGCGAGTTTGTATATTTTCGTTTCGCTTTTAGCAAAAGTCAGGGGTTTTAGGAATTCTTAATCTCGAAACCGAAAAAGGAACAGACCATTTTCTATTGCTTCTCTCCCTTCTTTCTTGGCGTACCTTTTATCACTACTTATCCAAATGACATTAGGGCATCCTTTTTACCTTTATTTCGCCAGTATCATTCTGTCATTGGCAAACGCACCGCCGCTAGCCTCTGCAAACTTATGCAACAAATCTTCCACGGTCAATCGTTTCTTTTCTTCTCCAGCCACATCATAGATAATCTGCCCTTCATTCATCATAATCAGACGATTGCCAATTTGAATCGCATCTTTCATATTGTGAGTAATCATCAACGTTGTTAAATGATCCTGATTCACTATAGTTTCTGTTGTTTCCAGTACCTTGGCCGCTGTCTTCGGATCCAATGCTGCTGTGTGCTCATCCAAAAGCAAAAGCTTCGGTTTTTCCAACGTCGCCATCAGAAGAGTCAGCGCCTGCCGCTGGCCTCCGGAAAGTAATCCTACTTTTGAAGTCAGGCGATTCTCCAAACCCAAATTTAACTTCGCCAGCAAATCCCGATATAACTTTCTCTCGCTGTTTACAATCCCTGATTTCAAGGTTCTCCTATGACCTCGGCGCAACGCCAGAGCCAGATTTTCTTCAATCCCCATAGTAGCTGCTGTGCCATTCATTGGATCCTGAAATACTCTCCCCAAAAAAGCTGCTCGTTTATGTTCTGGCAGTTTCGTCACATCCATACCATCAATAATAATTTGCCCCTCATCTACCTGCCAGGTACCGGCAATCGCATTTAATAATGTAGATTTGCCCGCTCCATTGCCACCAATCACGGTTACAAAATCCCCGTCAGCCAAGGTTAAACTCAATCCTCGGAGCGCTTGTTTCTCATTCACAGTTCCCGGATTGAATGTTTTAGATATATTTTTTACCACCAGCATCAGCTCTTCCCTCCTTTTTTCACCGGCTTAGAAAAATACCGGTCCTTCCAGGTAGGAATCGCCAGGAAAATCGCCACCACTACCGCTGACAACAGCTTTAGCAGATCGGTATCGATTCCCATCCAGATCACAAACTGTAATACTAAATAATAAATGATCGATCCCAGCACCACCCCCAGTAACCGAAAACCAAAATTATGAAATATCCTGCCAAAAACCGCCTCGCCAATGATCACGGCTGCTAAACCGATAACGATAGCGCCCCGTCCCATATTGATATCTGCAAATCCCTGATACTGCGCCAATAGCGCACCAGAAAGGGCCACTAAACCATTGGAAATCATCAACCCCAGCACTCGGTTCAAACTTGTATTAATTCCCTGAGCTCGGGCCATCTTATCATTACAGCCGGTTGCCCGTAAAGAACATCCCAACTCTGTTCCAAAAAACCAATAAAGAAATACAATCAATACAATAATGAGTATCGCCACAATCACAATCGTGTTTTTATAAAAGGGAACATTTTTTGTAAAACGCAACGAAACCAGCAGATCAAATTTATCTACATTAATCGCCTGGTTCGCTTTTCCCATTGTTTTCAAATTAGTCGAATACAGTCCCAACTGTGTCAGAATTCCTGCCAGAATAGCCGGAATCCCCATAAAAGTATGCAAAAGACCCGTAGCCAGTCCGGACACCATTCCCGCTAGCAGAGCGCCAAATAATGCTGCCCATACATTATATCCACTCAACATCAGCATAATGCAGACCGCACCTCCGGTACAGAGTGAGCCGTCTACGGTCAGATCCGCAATATCCAGAATCCGATAGGTGAGATACACCCCAATTGCCATAATTCCCCATATTAACCCCTGAGCCACCGCTCCAGGCAGTGCGTTCAATAAACTTATCATATTTTTCATCCCTTGTTCTGCAAGAATTGGTTAGAGCAGCGGGAAAGATGAAAACTTTCCCGCTGCTGTTTTTTAAGCATTATTCTTCAATCGCCACATAGTCTTCTGGAATTGTAATTCCCAGAGCGTCACAAAGACTTTTGTTATATTTTTTAGTAAACTGCGGTGCGTATTCGATAGGCATCTCAGAGATATTGGCTTCACCAGTCAAGATCTTTGCCGCCATTTTTCCCGTGCCAACGCCCAGATCATAATAACTGATCGACAAAGTCGCCACTCCACAGCCTCTGCAGATTCCTTCTTCTCCTGCAATGACTGGAACACCAGCCGGTTGACAAACATTATTTACCAACTCTGCATTGGCAGCAGCCGTATTATCCGTGGGCACATAAAGAACATCATTCTCTTCTGCAGCTTTCGTCACAATCGTGGTCAAATCATTGGAATCAGAAAATGCATAATACTCACAGGTGTAACCCAATTCCTCCAGAGCTGTCTTTACCGTATCTACCTGATACTGAGAATTTGCTTCGGCTGAGCAGTACAAAAGACCAACTTTTTTGGCATCGGGAAACAGCTCATTCAACATAGCCGCCTGCTCATCTAGCGGAGCCAGATCGGAAGTCCCGGAAATATTACCGCCTACCGTACCGGAAAAATCATCAATCCCCAAAGCCACGCCATATTCGGTTACGGAAGTTCCTAAAACCGGAATCTCGTTCGTGCCTGCTTGAGCCGCCTGAAGAGCTGGGGTCGCATTTGCCAAAATCAGATCCACATCAGAAGAAACGAAACTGTTGATGATGGTAGAACAGGTATTAGAATCTCCCTGTGCATTTTGTTCATCAAAAGTAACCGCATCACCCAGTTCTTCCACCAACGCATCTTTAAAGCCCTGCGTTGCCGCATCCAAAGCATCATGCTGTACCAACTGACAAATCCCCACTGTGTAAGTATCACCAGAAGCCGTATTCTCTGTTTTCTCACTGCTATCAGCCGTCGCCCCAGTTGTCGTCTCCTCAGAGGCTGCCACTGTCGTCGTCTCTGCTGTTGTCGTCTCACCTGCTCCACCAGAACATGCTGCCATTGACAGTACCATGGAAGCAGCCAGCGCCATTGACAATAATTTTGCTGATTTTTTCATAATTCATATCTCCCTTTTCCTTCATTTTTATGTAGCCATAAAAGCACACTTGGTATCATACTACAAAATTTTCTCTACGTCAACTTTATGATGCTTTAAAATGTTAAATTTTAACGTAATAAAGTAGATAGATAGAAATTTATAGATTCCATAAAGGATTAACTATTTGCTATTTTGTGTTTCTTCTATTATAATGAGGGTTAGGAGAAGGAGTCCGAAATAAAACAACTATTCCGGCGCTATTTTCATCCCCAATACAATCAGGAGGAGAAGGTATGAAACAACATTTAGGGCAAAGGGCTACGAAGGCACAAAATTTGGTTTACAACACTGCCATGCTTTTAGAGCTAATTGTGGCAGGAATTGTCATCGTCGCATTATTGATCATGTTTTTGCAGGTTCCCGGTGAGCTAAAAACATTGGTGTTTACTGGAGAACTCAACCAATTTCTGAAATATATGTTTGATATCATTATTGGTATTGAGCTGCTGAAAATGCTCTGTCGGCATGATCTGGATTCCGTAGTGGAAGTATTGCTATTCTCGGTGGCCAGAGAAATGATCATTGAACATATGCCGATCTATTTTACACTCGTAGGGATTATTGCCATTTCTATTCTGTTCCTGATTCGAAAATTCTTGTTTGTATCGGCATTAGACAAAGAACAGGAAAAATAACGAGCTCCCTCTGCCAGCGCTGCAGGTCAGAATTATCATTTTTCTGACCTGCCTTTTTAAAGCAATTCTTGATACAACCGAAGTACGTTGCCATAAAAAACGGCTTCAATCTCTCCCGTATGGAACCCCTGGCGTTCCATCTCCTCTGCCAACAGCGGAATTCCCGAACAATCTCTCATCTCCACAATACTAGTAATCCCATCAAAGTCACTTCCCAGACCTATACAGCCAATTCCTCCGATTTGTTTCATATGTTTCATATGTTTTACCATATCCCGACAATTACTGTGGATCGGGTCGGCTCCGTTCTCCTCATTTTTGAGAAAGGATGCACAAAAATTAATTCCTGCCACCCCTCCTCGTTCTGCTAATGCTCGAATCATTTCATCTGTAAGATTTCGAGGATGCGATGCCAGAGAACGGGCATTCGAATGACTGGCTACAAATGGCTTTTTTGTGTAACGAAACACATCCCAGATTCCTGCATCATTCAAATGAGAAATATCAAGAATCATTCCCAAATTTTCCATTTCCTGAACGAATTCAATTCCCTTGTTTGTCAGTCCATGCTCTGTATCCGCCACACAGACGGGCGGACGCTCATTTCCCGACACGATCCGATTGGGATACCCCAATTCATTGGGAAAATTCCAGGTCAAAGTCATCATCCGGACTCCCATTCGATAAAAATCCCGCAAAAAAGCAATCTCCCCTTGACAGACTCCTCCTTCCTCAATGCTAAGCAGAGCAGAAAGTTTCCCTTTTTTCCAGTTTTTTTCAATATCTTCCCAACTTCTTACCACATCAATCTTGTCAATATTGGCAGCCATTTCTTCATAAAATACATCAATCAATCGCATTGCATATTCAAATGGCCTTTCTTGTTTCCCAAGATGCACATACACAGCAAAATTTTGTAAAAAATAATCGCCCTTTTCCATTTTTAATAAATCAATATGTAAATTGTTTTTTAAAAGTTTTTCTTGTTCACCATTTTTTCTACGTTCATACAATTCATAAATGGTATCGCAATGCATATCCACTACTTTCATTCTTCTCCTCCTCTTTTCATGACGATTCCATCTCTATTTTAGCTTTTTTTGAATTCTCTGCCTCCACTAAAAAAATCCTGCATAGCAGGATTTTTCGCCTGTGGCAGGTTGTTTTCGTAACAGGATTCCTCATCGCCGCAGTGCGTTCTCCCACGGAGCGTTTTTGTTTCATCGAACGCACCTTTCTATGAAAGAATAAAAAGAGCCTGCCCCTAGAGACAAGCTCTGTGATAATCCTACATCAGAGTGTCTCCGCCCGCTCCTGAATATTTTTGCGGAAATTAATCACATCATGCTGGTAATCCTGATCCATCTTCTCTGAAGTAATCATAAAATCTGCTGTCGCTTTGTTAACAGCAATCGGAATATCATATACCTGTGCAATCCGCATGAGTGCTTTGACATCCGTATCATGAGGTTGAGCGGTCAGCGGATCGGAAAAAAACACCACAAAATCGATCACACCTTCCACAATCTTTGCCCCTATCTGCTGATCTCCGCCTAAAGGACCACTGTTGTATCCCTTCACTGTCAATCCAGTCTGATCGGTGATCATCCGTGCTGTAGTTCCCGTTCCATACAAATTGTGATGCTTCAATATTGCATAGTGTTCTTTACACCATTCGATCAATTTTGCTTTTTCATTATCATGAGCAATCAATGCAATGTCTTTCTTTGGCCCAATCGTAAACGTTATATAATCTTTTGCCATAGCTATCATCTCCTTTCTCTATGGCTTTTGTATACGCTTCTAACGTACTCCAAAAGTTATACCATGAGCCTTCAGAAAACACAAGTTAAATTATGGTAAATATTTTTTGACATTTTTCCAAACAATTATCAGACAATTTTTTCTATTGTATCCGTTGACTGTATCATCTGCTCAATTAACCCCCAAATTTCCTCTCGCCCCTGTTTTGTCACCGAAGAAAAAGGAATCACTGTGATGTCTTTTTCAAGTCCCAGTCCTTCTCGCATCATTTTTATATGTTTCGAAATCTGACTGCGATTGAGTTTGTCAGCTTTTGTTGCAATAATCACCGGTATATATCCCTGAGATTGTATCCAATCTGCCATCAATTTATCATTTGCTGACGGTTCGTGACGGATATCTATAAGCAAAAACACACATTTTAACATACGAGACTTCTGCAGATATCGTTCAATCATCTTTCCCCATCGAGCTTTTTCCTCTACCGGAACTTTCGCATAACCATATCCGGGAAGATCAACATAATAAAAGCTGTCATTAATCTTATAAAAATTAATCGTCTGGGTCTTTCCCGGCTGGGCAGACGTTCTAGCCAGAGACTTTCGATTCATCAATCCATTAATTAAAGAAGACTTTCCCACATTTGATTTTCCGGCAAAAGCAAATTCTGGACAGCTGTTTTCCGGCAATTTACTGGTAATTCCACAGACCGTTTCCAATTCTGCTGTTTTGATAATCATAAATTTCTCCGTTTCTGTCTGGATCGTACCCCGGAAAAGTTTTCTTAAACACTTTCTTTGAGCGTTTCTTTCAGCACTTCTTCCATCGTCTTTACATATACAATCCGTAAACCTTTCGTTATTTCTTTTGACAATTCTGCAATATCGGATCGATTCTTTTCTGGCACTAACACCGTTTGGATATGCGCCATCTTCGCTGCTAGTATTTTTTCTTTCAGACCACCAATCGGCAACACTCGTCCCCGCAGAGTGATCTCTCCCGTCATTGCTATCTGAGCACAAACTTTTTGCTGTACTACTGCCGATAACATCGCAGTCGCCATCGTTATTCCTGCTGATGGTCCATCTTTAGGAACCGCGCCTTCCGGAATATGGATATGGATATCATGCTTTTCAAAATAATCATCACTAACCTGATAATCGGGACAAATCGACCGCACATATGTCAGAGCTGTCTGTGCCGATTCTTTCATCACATCTCCCATCTGTCCCGTCATCTTCATCTCGCCCTTTCCTGGCATTACATTCACTTCAATCTGAAGCGTGTCTCCTCCGACACTGGTCCAAGCCAATCCCCGAGCAATCCCTATCTCATCCTCTTCATTGGCATCCTCAAAACGGATCTTTTCTTTGCCCAAATATTTTTCCAGATTCTGTTCGGTGATCCGAATCCCGTCCCGTTTGTTTTCTAAAAATTCTCTTGCCGCTTTCCGAAATATCTCTCCGATCCTGCGCTCTAAATTGCGTACTCCAGCCTCCCTGGTGTAATTATGAATAATTTTTTTGAGAACTCCGTCCGATATCCGGATCGTTTTCTCGGTCAAACCACATTTTTCCAGTTGCTTTCCCACCAAAAAATCTCTTGCAATATGAAATTTTTCATTTTCTGTATAACTGTTGATCTCGATAATCTCCATACGATCCAAGAGCGGACGCGGGATCGATTGTGTGGTATTGGCTGTTGCAATAAAAAGCACAGGCGAAAGATTAATAGGCACTTCTACATAATGATCTCGAAAACGAACATTTTGCTCCCCATCCAACACTTCCAAAAGAGCAGATGAGGTATCTCCTTTATAATCACTGCTTACCTTATCAATCTCATCCAGTAGCATCAATGGATTCGATACTCCGGCCTGACGCAATCCTTCTACCAGTCTCCCCGGCATAGCGCCCACATAGGTCTTCCGATGTCCACGAATCTCTGCCTCATCTCGTACTCCTCCCAAGCTGATCCGAACATATTTTTTATTCAGTGCCCGAGCTATGGATCTAGCTATGGAAGTTTTTCCTGTACCCGGCGGTCCCACAAGACATAAAATCGGACCAGTACTCTTTTTTGTCAAAGTCCGGACCGCTAAATATTCTAGTACCCGTTCCTTCACCTTTTCCAGACCATAATGATCCGTATCCAAAATCTCTGCCGCATGCTTTAAATCATTGTTGTCCCTAGACACTTTATTCCATGGAAGTTCCAGCAATGTTTCAATGTAGGTTCGAATCACGTTGCCTTCCTGACTGCTTCCTGGCATTGCCCGAAAACGTTCAATTTCTTTATGCAGCTTTTCTTTCACTTCCTTATCTGCCTTCAAAGCCGAAAGTTTATTCTCATATTCATCCGACTCTGACACAGGATCCTCTCCCAGCTCCTGACGGATAATCTTCATCTGCTCTCTCAGAATATAATCTCTTTGATTTTTATCTACTACCGCCTTCACCTTAGCCTGAAATTCCTGACGGATGCGAGAAATCTCAATTTCTTCTGTCAGACTGTTTACTAAAACTTCATATCGGGTAATCGCATCTGCCGCATCAAGGTAATTCTGTCGCACGGAATAATCCCAGGGAAGTTGGCTTGCCATCTGAAGCATCATATCATCCAACCCACTCGCTGTCATCAGATTGGGAAGTACCTCTCTGGCAAATTTGGGGTGCTGATGCCCATACTCCTCTACCTTGTCTTTCAACACTCTCTGCATAGCTTCCGCAGTCAAAGAATCTACATCATCATTTCTCCAGGGAGATACCATGATCTCCCCCATCAAAGCCGGATCCACAGAATCCAACATTAAAAGCTCTGCCCGCTCCAGCCCTTCCACCATTACCCGCACCACATTACTCGGCATCTTCACCAACTGCTTTACTTTCACAATCACTCCAATATGGTAAAGCTGTTCCATCTGGGGACTAGCATCATTCGGATCCCTCTGTGTAACCACACAAATCCTCTGATCCCCAACCATCGCTCTTTCTACCGCTGCTACCGATCGAGAACGACTGATATCAAAACTTATGGTCATCTTTGGCAATACCGTCAACGCCCGCAGCGCAATCACTGGCATTGTCGTCACTGTCGTTTCCATTTTATCCTCCTCGTTTCTCCCTAATATGACTGTAGTACACAAATTAAGAACATAATTTTAAACACTTTCTAGTAAAAATGGGAGCCTCAGCTCCCATTTTCCACGACTGGAATCTTTTATGCAATCTCTCCTGGTCTGTCTTTTTTTCTTCTCTGAGAAAGTGTCTTACGGGGAACAGTTGTATCTCGATACACTAGTTCTGGCTCTCCTGTCTTGTCTACAACGCCCTTCGTAACCTTACAAATTCCAATGCTGCTGTCTGACGGAATCTCATACATCAAATCCATCACTGCTGACTCCATAATCGACCGTAAACCACGGGCACCGGTCTTGCGTTTCACTGCAAGGCTGGCGATTTCCAAAAGCGCCTCTCTGGTAAACTCAAGCTTTACATCATCCAACTCAAATAGCTTCTGATATTGTTTGGTGATCGCGTTCTTTGGTTCTGTCAAAATCCGGACCAGCGCTTCCTCACTCAAAAGCTCTAAAGATACACTCACTGGCACACGACCAATAAACTCTGGAATTAGACCAAACTTTATCAAATCCTGAGGTTCGGCTTTTCGTAATAACTCATCAATATCCTGACGGCTTTTATCCACAATCTCTGCATTAAATCCAATCGAACCAGCGCTGAGCCGACGCTCAATAATCTTCTCTAAGCCGTCAAAAGCTCCTCCACAGATAAACAGGATATTGGTCGTATCAATTTGCAGAAGCTCCTGATGTGGATGCTTTCTACCTCCCTGAGGCGGGACGCTGGCTATCGTACCTTCTAATATCTTCAACAGCGCCTGCTGAACTCCCTCACCGGAAACATCTCTGGTGATGGATACATTTTCCGACTTTTTTGTAATCTTATCAATCTCATCAATATAGATGATCCCATATTCTGCCTTCGAAATATCATAATCTGCTGCCTGAATCAGCTTAAGCAGAATATTCTCCACATCTTCTCCTACATAACCGGCCTCTGTCAATGCCGTAGCATCTGCTATTGCAAAAGGTACATTCAACACCTTCGCCAAAGTCTGAGCCAAATAGGTCTTGCCTGATCCAGTGGGACCCAGCATCAGAATATTACTCTTTTGTACATCTACATCCATCTCTTTTCTGACCGTGATCCTCTTATAGTGATTATAAACGGCAACCGACAACACCTTCTTTGCCAATTCCTGTCCAATCACATATTCATCCAAAAAAGCTTTAATCTCCTTTGGCTTTAGCAAATTAATTCCATCAAAATCTGGACCGGTACTTTCCTGCTCGTCTAGCTCCTCCTCCAGAATCTCTGCGCAAAGGTCAATGCACTCGTCGCAGATAAAAACATTGTTGGAACCGGCAATCAGCTTTTTTACTTGATCCTGAGTCTTCCCGCAAAAAGAGCATCTTACTCGGTCATCCATTCTGCTCGGCATAACACACCTCTATCCTTTCTTACCAATCATTCTTTCTTAATATCCGCCGTACTACAATGACTGCTATTCTAATGTTTCACCAAAATCTGATCCACCAGTCCGTAACTCACTGCTTCCTCCGCTGTCAGATAATGATCTCTCTCGGTATCGCGACATACCACTTCATAAGGCTGTCCCGTGTTGGCCGCAAGAATGCGATTCAGCTTTTCCTTTGTCTGTAAAATCTTCTCCGCCACAATCTGAATCTCTGTCGCCTGTCCCCGTGCTCCACCAGACGGCTGGTGAATCATCACTTCCGCATTCGGAAGAATAAAACGCTTGCCCTTAGCACCACCTGCTAAAAGAAACGCTCCCATGCTGGCTGCCATACCGACACACAAAGTTGATACATCGGACTTGATATAGTTCATCGTATCATAGATTGCCATGCCTGCAGTCACAGAACCACCAGGACTGTTAATATATAAGTTGATATCCTTACCCGGATCTTCCGCTTCCAAAAACAATAACTGTGCAACTACCACACTGGCCGACACATCTGTCACTTCTTCTCCCAGGAAGATAATTCTCTCCTTCAGCAACCGGGAATATATGTCATACGAACGTTCTCCTCTGCTGGTCTGCTCAATTACATAAGGTATTAACGGCATAATCAATCCTCCTTGCTTTTGACGCATTTACATTATAATGTTGATACAACTCCCTGCCGCCGCGCCAAAAACGACAGGTGAATTCCGAATACACGGGATAGAAGTGCGGTTCTCCGAACTCCCGGAAATCCACACTTCCTTCATACTTTTTTGTAACTGTCTCATACCCTTACAGTCACAAAACCAATTATACCAGTTTCGCCTCTGCCACCAGGAAATCTACTGCTTCCTGAACTGCCAGATCCTCTTTCATCCGCTGTAATCCCTCTTCACCCAGAAGTTCTTTGGCACGATCCGGTTCCATCTTATAGGTATCTGCCATTTTTTTGATCTCTGCCTCTACAGCATCTTCCGGAGCTTCTATATTCTCTGCCGCTACGATAGCTTCCAAAACCAGACGGGTACGAATCCGCTTTTCTGCCTGGGGACGGATATCCTCCCGCAAACGTTCCTCTGTCATGCCAGTAAACTGCATATACTGTTCCATGGTAAGACCTTGCGAACGCATCCGACGAGCATAATCTTCCAGCGTGTTGCTGACCTGTTCCTCAATCATCGCTTCCGGAATCTCCATCGAAGCGTTGGAAACCACCTTCTCCACTACATTATTCTCATTCTCTGTAGTCGCTTGTTGCTGTTTCGTCTCTGAAAGTTTTGCCCTCAGATCTGCCTTATATTCATCTAGTGTGTCGAATTCGGAAACCTCGCCGGCAAATTCATCATCCAGTTCCGGAAGCTCTTTTCTCTTAATCTCATGAATCACTACCTTAAATAAGGCAGGCTTCCCGGCCAATTCTTTTGCATGATACTCTTCCGGGAAGGACACGTGAACCTCAATCTCCTCATCAATATTCTTACCAATGAGCTGTTCCTCAAAAGTATCGATAAAGGAATGGGAACCGATAGTCAAGGTATAAGCTTCTGCTTTTCCACCCTCAAACGCAACCCCGTCGATATATCCGTCAAAGTCGATCACTACCTGATCTCCATTTTCAACCGAACGATCCTCCACCGTTACCAGACGAGAATTCTGCTCTTGTACTTTTTTCAATTCTGCTTCAATATCCACATCCGTCACTTCGGGTTTCGCGCGTTCCACTTCAATCCCCTTGTACTCACCCAAAGTTACTTCTGGCTTCACAGCTACCAATGCGGAATAGATGAGCGGCTTTCCTTTCTCAATCTGTTCTACACTAATCTGTGGACGAGATACAATATCTAGACCGCTTTCATCCATGGCACCACGATACGTTGTATTGATAACCGCATCCACCGCATCCTCATATAAAATCTCCACGCCATACATTTTCTCTACCATAACCTGCGGCGCTTTCCCCTTACGAAAGCCCGGAATGTTGAATCTGTTTTTATTTTTGTTATAGGAAGTTTTAAGAGCCTCGTCAAACTGCTCTGCCGGTACTTCTACGGTTAATTTCGCCATGTTTTTTTCCAGCTTTTCTACTTGTAAACTCATGTTCTGGGTTCCTCCTTCACATCTATGTATGGTCGTCTCGGCAGGGCGCCACACTTCAGTTTATCATTATAACATAGTCCCTTCATAATTACCAGTACTATTTTATACGTTTTTCTGGGATTTTTCCAGGCTTTTCCAAACCTTTTTGCAGGTTTTTCCGCTCTTTTTAGTTCCCTTTTTGGGAAATGTCAGGTATGATTATAATCAATCCCAAAAGAAGTTCGAAGGGATTGCCAAAAACATATTTTCTATTAGTAATCAGGAAAGGAGCAATATTATATGGAAATTGAGCGGAAATACAAAATCGAGACGCCACCAGAAAATTACCGCGATTACCCGTTTCATGAAATTGAACAGGCTTATCTGTGTACAGAACCGGTAGTACGGATCCGCAGACAAGACAAAGAATATTATCTGACTTATAAGTCAAAGGGACTATTAACGCGAGAAGAATATAATCTTCCATTGACAGAAACGGCTTACCATCATCTGCTGTCAAAAGCAGATGGGATTGTGTTGACTAAAAAACGCTATTTGCTTCCACTTATCACACAAAAAGGGCCATCCGGACTGCTGATTGAATTAGATATTTTTTCAGGAATATATGAAGGTTTGATCCTAGCAGAGGTAGAGTTTTCTTCAGAGGAGGAAGCACTTGCCTTTGTACCACCCGAATGGTTCGGAAGGGACGTTACCTTTAGTGGAGAGTATCAGAATAGCCGATTGAGCCGGGGAAATTATATATAAAATATACCAAAAGCCGTGGGACAAGATCGTTTGTGTAGAGACATGGTCCATCTGATTAGACAGACCATGCCCCTGCTTAACGGTCAATCAGTCCCAGCGCTACTATGGCTATCAGAAGCGCCAGAAGGATGGCGATGATTCCGTCTAGCTGTTTTACCGTCAGGGGAATGCGATCATAAAGACGCTCTTTTAAAGGGAGAGAGGCTCGATACTCCTTCAGAAGTTCGTTCTCCCTCCGCAAACGTTCATTTTCCTGTTCCAATTCAGATAATTCCCGCTCTTCTTCTGAAGAAGCTTCCCTAGTCATTCCTATCTTTTCTTGTTCTTTTTCCATTTTCAGAACTTCCTTCCCACTTTTTTGAGAAGATAGCTCCAGGGCCGCTATGGTTCCTCTTCAACTTTCCATAACTGCCCTGGAGCAATCGGTCAATCCCTATCAGAAATCTCGAAATTCTGTCTTCTCTATGTTCAAGACGGTATTCTGTCTGTTACTTCTTCGCAATATACTTCCGGATATCCAGCGCGATTGCCACTACGATTACAATACCCTGAGCAATATACTGATAGTTCGGGTCAATTCCCAAAAATTGCAGACAAGTCTTTAAAAGCTCAAATACCAGCACGCCGATGACCACACCGGATACCCGGCCGATACCGCCGTTTACGGATACGCCGCCAATGGTACAAGCAGCGATTGCCTCCAGCTCATAGCCATTACCAGTATTTACACCAGCGCCACCGGATTTCGCACCCAAGAGGAAGCCTGCAATTGCATAAAGAGCTGCTGCCGAGACATAGATGACAATCTTTGTCTTTTTTACATTGACACCAGCTACTTCTGCTGCTGCCTCATTGCCGCCGATCGCGTACATATATTTGCCATGACGGGTGTAGTTGTAAATGAACCACATGATAGCGCCAATCACGATGGCAATGATAAACAAATAGGGGAATAATCCGAAGAGTTTACCATTGGCAATCACGGTATAATCGGTACGGTAGCCGCCGAGCGGAACCGACTTTGTATAAACCAGATTGATCCCGTAGATGATCATCTGCATACCCAGAGTACCGATAAAAGCCGGTACACTTAAGTAGGCCACCACCACACCATTGATCAGACCAAAAATACAGCAGATTGCCACGCAGATCAGCAGGATCAGCCATACATTCAACTCCGGAAAGTTGCTCGTCAACTCAAAACGGCCGCTATAATCTGCTCTTTGCAAAAGAGTACCAGCCAAACAAGCCGCTAGACCTACCGAACGTCCGGCAGAAAGGTCAGTTCCTTTGGTAATCAGACATCCGGAAACACCAATCGCGATGATAAAGCGGCATGCCACATTGATGGAAATATTGCTGAAGTTACTCATGCTGAAAAAATTGTCCTTGGTGATTCCCACAATCAGAACCATCACCAAAATCAAGATCACAATACCATTGTTGATCAGGATATCCACTACATTTGTTTTCTTGGTATTCATTCTCATTTCCTCCTCTTCCTAAAACTTAGTCGCGTAACTCATAATACGCTCCTGCGTTGCTTCCTCACCCTGTACCTCGCCGGTAATGTGTCCGTTACACATGACGAGAATTCGGTTGGATACGCCGATCAACTCTGGCATTTCTGAAGATATCATGATAATACCCTTGCCTTGTTTTGCCAACTCAATCATAATCTGATAGATCTCGTACTTCGCGCCGACATCGATACCACGAGTCGGCTCATCCATGATCAGAACGTCCGGATTGTTGGCAAGCCAGCGGGAAATCAATACTTTCTGCTGGTTACCACCGGACAGAGACTGTATCAGCGTTTTACTGTCAGGTGTCTTAATTGAAAGCTTTGCCACGTTATCCTGTACCAGCTGCTCGATCTTGCCCTTATTGAGCTTTACCCCCATCTCGAGATACTGGTCCAAGGAGGAAATAGATACGTTATCTGCGATGGAAAGACAGCCTAGAATTCCAGTTCCCCGGCGATCTTCGGTGATCATGCCGATGCCGCCGCGGATGGCGTCTTGTGGACGTCGGATATTCTTCTTCTGCCCCTTGATATAGACTTCACCGCTGCTGATGTGACGCATGCCAAAGATTGCTTCCATCAGCTCGGTCCGCTGAGCGCCTACCAAACCGCCAAAGCCTAAAATCTCTCCCCTGCGCAGCTGGAAGGAACAGTCCTGGAAAGAACGCTCATGAATACTGGAATATCCTTTTACTTCCAGAAGAACCTCGCCCACAACCGCATTGTTCTTCGGCGGATAGATATTGGTCAGCTCACGGCCTACCATCTGCTTGACGATCTCTTCATCCGTGATGTCATTCATATTCCAGGAACCTACATATGTACCATCACGCATAATCGTGATATCATCACAGATCTCACGGATCTCCGCCATCTTATGAGAGATATAAACCAGCGAAACACCCCTGGATTTCAAATCCCGGATAATGCGAAAGAGTGCTTCTACTTCATTGTCTGTAAGCGAAGAAGTCGGTTCATCCAGAATCACTACTCTGGCCTGCAGAGAAACAGCCTTGGCGATCTCCACCGACTGCATCTGAGCAATCGACATGGTTCCCAGCTTCGCCTTGGGATTGTAAGGCATCTTCACATCATCCAGCCATTTGGCTGTCTCCTCAAACATTTTCTTGTGGTCCACCACCTGAAACGGCCCGAATTTTTTCGTTGGGTAGCGGCCGGCATACATATTCTCCGCAACCGTCCTCTCCGGTATCGGCTGCAATTCCTGATGCACCATCGCCAGCCCCTTGTTCAGTGCCTCATCCGGATTGTGGATATCCACACGCTCTCCGTCCAGATAAACCTCACCCTCATCCATATGATAAATACCAAACAGGCATTTCATCAGTGTGGATTTTCCTGCACCGTTCTCCCCCATCAGCGCATGGACAGTACCCGGACGGACGTTCAAGTTGATTTTATCCAGAGCCTTTACGCCAGGGAAGCTTTTGGAAACTCCTCGCATTTCCAGTCTGTACTCTGCCATCCCATTCTCTCCTTTCATAAAATCGGGTGTGCCTTGCGGACACACCCGACACTTTTCTTTTTATTTACCCATTGCCCAGTCTTATTTGATGAGTTCCAGAACCTCGCCTGCATTCTCCGGAGTAACCTTTACATAGTCAACCATGTATACGTTATCTACATCCTTGCCATTGACGAAATCCATCGCCTTATCAGCTGCGGTATGAGCCTGACCGAAGTAATCGTTGAACACAGTACCGGTCATCTTGCCATTCATCACATGCTCCACAACCTCAACCAGAGCATCCACGCCTACCAGATAGATATCTTCATTCACTTTTCTGCCGGCAGCTTCGATCGCCTGCAGCGCACCCAGTGCCATTGCATCGTTGTTACAGAATACCACGTCGATCTTAGCGCCATGCTGAGACAGTGCGTTAGCAGTGATCTCCTGGCCCTTTGTCTGATCCCAGTCACCACGCATCTTTACCAGCTCCTCTACCTCAACACCAGCAGCGGTCAGAGCCTCGATGGACTTCTCCGTTCTGTACTGAGCATCTACGTTCTCCGGATCTCCCTGAACCATGATGTAACGAACAACACCGTCGCCGTCTGCATCGCCCTTATTCTCCAGCTCTGCGATCTCTTCACCCTGGAATGTACCAGACTGTCTTGCATCCGCACCTACATAAGTAGCTTTGATTCCGCCGTCTACCCAAGCTTGCTCTCTCTCTGCTTCCGGCTCACGGTTGATGTAAACAACCGGAATGCCTGCCGCATGACACTCCTCGGTAACCGTCGGCTCGGAAGAAGCCTGTACCAAGTTAATAATCATCACGTCGTAGCCCTGGGTGATGAAATTACGAATCTGATTCATCTGCTCGCCCTGGTCATTCTTACCGTCCATGATGGAGATGTTCTCTTCCTTCACTCCGATCTCTTCTACCAGATACTTCTTCAGCTCTTCGCGATACAGCGTCATGAAGTTGTCTGCAAACTGATAAATGGAGATACCAACTTTGACTTCAGACGGATCCTTACCTTCTACCGTGGCTGCCACATCTGCTGCCGTAGTCTCAGCCTCTTCCTTCGCCGGCTCGGTAGCCTCTGCTGCCGGCGCCGCTGTGGTAGTCTCTGCTGCCGGCGCCGCTGTAGTCTCAGCCGGCTTGCTGCCGCCACATGCCGCAAGTGACAGAACCATGCAAGATGCCAGTGCCATAGCGGTTACTTTCCTTGTCAATCTCATGTCGAAAATCCTCCCTTTATTATGGATTTGTATTGTTCGGCTTTGGCAATATTGCCTTGCCGATGACCATATTATAACGGATTTTTATCGATTTTTCCATAAGATTTTCTTCGATTTTTTATAGATTTTTTTCGATTTTTCCATATATTACCGAAAAACACGCTCAAAATGCTGCTCAACAAGCTAAAAGATATACGTTATCACTGACATGACCAAAATTTCTTCTGCCTCTGTTCGTCAAATTTACTGACCTGTAAGAATCTCCTGCGGCGACCAGTAATATTTACCGTTTTCTAAAGAAAGTTCTTCTAAGACCGGTTGACCCAACGCCTTCGACGCAGCAAGGGAAAATATCGCTTCTGCATATTTTCCCTTATCTGCCGATACGGTTCCTAGCATCTTTCCGGCGTTCACTGCTTCTATCCCTGGCGTTGTGCCATCGATCCCCACCAGCTTGATATTCTTCTTTCCCGCCCGTTCCAATGCATCTATCGCTCCTAACGCCATATCATCGTTATTACATACCACAAGCTCAATCATATCTGGATATTTCTCAAGCCACTGCTCCATCAATGCGGAAGCCTGGCTTCGTTCCCAATTCGCTATGCCACCCGTAATCTTTTCGATCGGTACCCCGCCATCTTTCAATGTCTGAATGGACCACTCGGTCCGAATCAAAGAGTCCTGATGGCTGCTCTCGCCTTCTAACATCACATAGCTGATCACTCCATCTCCATTCATGTCCAAGCTAGCCGGATCCTTCCGGTACTGATCCACCACAATGCTTCCCTGCAGGATCGCGGACTCCCTGGCCACCACTCCTACATAATAAAGCTGATCCCAACGATCCATATCCTCTTCCACCGGCTGACGATTAAAGAACACCACCGGAATCCCCGCTGTCATTGCCTTGTCAATCATCGCCGAGGCCGCTGTCCGGTCTACCGGATTGATGCACATCACGTCGCAGCCCAACGAAATAAAACGTTCCACTTGATTATTTTGGGTGTTCTGACTTCCCTTAGCATCTTGAATATCCAGGGTCACTTTGATGCCATGCTTTTGCTCATACTCTTTCGCGCAGTTCTCCATCTCTCCCCGGATGTTATTAATAAATGTATCATCCCCTCGATACAGACTCACTCCAATTCGTAATGATTTTTTCGTTTCTTCCGCTTTCAGGCTTCCACAACCGGCAAGTACGGCTAACACACATAAACCAACCAAAAGCTGCTGATAGAACCTGTTTCTTCCTCCCATCCTTTCACCCCCGACTTTTTATCATTTCCCTGCCCAAACACGCAAAAGCCACTTCCCTTATTCAATCGGATACAGCAGCTTTTCATACTCCGTTCTGCGCAGATCCTCCCGTCGGATGTAATGACTCTCCAGATATCCCAGCGCCGGAACCAACTGATTGCCAGCCAGTTCTACCGCCGTCCTCACGCTCAGATATCCGGCAGTAAAATCATCCGTAATGCAAAGTCCCCGAATCACTCCTCGATCCAGATAGTTAAGCAGACGAACCGTAGTTCCTCTTCCATACAGACCACCGATTCCCGCCGTCCTCTCTCCATCAGATAGAACCTGAGCCGCTTCGGTTAGACTTACTGGATCTAGCGCAATCATCACTGCCCGGCCAAAATCCTGTTCCCACACGGTCTCCACCTGCTTCTTCCGTTCATCTGCCTGTCCCCCCTGCAAACGAATCACTTCACAACCTGCTGCTGTCAATACATTCTCAATCCCATCCTCAAACTGCCGGCTTATCTGGTCTGACTGCCGCTTGCCTAACAAGTAAAACCGTTGTCCAATTGGCTGTTCTGCCAGCACTTGTTTTGCCAGTTCCTGTCCCATCTGATAATAATCAAAGGTAATCCGGGCCGAAAGTTCATCTCCTACCGAAGAAATTTCCGAGTTCAAAAACACCAGCGGAACACTCACCCGTTTATCTGCCTGCAGCTGTAAGATCTGTCCAGAATCCACCGGTGATACCACAATGGCCCGGCTTCCATCCTGCTGCTCCCGCAATATCAGCTCCTCCTGCTGTTTTTTGCTCCCCTCATCATACAAGGTAATAAAGCTGACATCCACATTGTACTCGATGGCCGCTCGGTCCATACCTTTGCGGAAATTGACATAGTTGTCATCCACGGTATCCTCCACGATCACCGAGATCGCATAGACCTGCGTTTCCTTCTCCTTGATAATCAGATCTGTGGAGGACAGAAGAAATAAAAGTACCAGAACCATCCCATACAAAATCCAGAAAATTCTCTCCTTACGGTTACTCATGGCTTCTCCCCTTCTGTCAGTTCCTGATAAGATACCGCTGGCAGACAAATGCGAATCCGGGTGCCTTCATCCGGCTCCGAATCTATAGACAACCCATACTCCTCACCAAAATACAGGCGTATTCGTTCATTGACATTTTTCACTCCAATCCCTGAACCACGGCGAGAGGAGGCATGGGGCTTTCCGGATAAAATCTGTTCCACCTGCTCTCCCGTCATGCCCAGACCATTATCCGCCACCAGAAAACAGAGCTTTCCTTCCTTAAGTCCTGCTTTCACTAAAATCTCACCATCTCCATCCATGAATTCCATCCCATGATAAATGGCATTCTCCACCAGAGGTTGCAACATCAGCTTCAAAGATGCCAAACCAAGAATCTCCGGTTCTTCTTCAATCCGGTAGGTAAACTTATTCTTAAACCGCATCTGCTGAATCATCAGATAATTGCGCACATGTTCCAGTTCATCCCTCACAGGAATAATGCTTTTGCCCTTACTGAGACTGATTCGGAAAAAACGTGCCAGAGCTGTCACCACCCGCACCGCCTCATTCTTCTGTTCATTCTCGATCATCCACACAATAATATCCAGGGTATTGTAGAGGAAATGGGGATTGATCTGAGACTGCAAAGTATCAAATTCACTCTTTCGCTTCGATTCATGCTCTGCCACAATATCCTGCATCAGCTCCTGAATCCGCTTCGCCATATCTCCAATGGAACGCCCTAGATGCTGAATCTCATAAGAACCACCTGTGTAAACTTCCGTATCCAACTCGCCCGCCTCGAGTGCATTGACCGATTTTTCCAGTTCCTGAATCGGTGCTGTAATGCGGGATGAGATATAAGCATTGATCATTGCCAACAAAAACACGAAAAACGCCGCCACAAATACCACAAACAATTTCGTCTTGATACGGTTTAAGGAAAATCCCCGTTCTGGCATCACACCGATAATCTTCCATCCGGTATAGCCAACGGATTTTACAGCAAGATCCCGCTTTTCTCCCAGATATATCTCCTGATAATTGCCATCCCGATATCTGGCCGCCTCTTCCAGATTTTCCCCGGTAAGTCCGGCATCGATCAGCTGCATGCGGGGATGATAGATCAAATCTCCCCAAGCACTGACCAGATAGAGATAGCCCCCGTTTCCCATAGCTACATTATCCAAAAGCTGCTTTAAACTTCCATAGGTGATATCAATCAACAGCACTCCCTGATCGGTAGCCGTGCCCTGCGTGATTTCCACTGCCCGCGAAAGGGAGATAACCCAGCGATACTGATTTTCGCTATTATCGAAAATGTACTGTACATGTGGCAAACTAAAATGCAGGTTATCCGTCCGTTCCAGCGTATTCTGAAACCATTCTTCTCTAGTCACATCCATCCCCGTCTTCAGACGGGCCGCCGGCATGGCCGCCAGCAACTCCCCTTCCTTCGAGAGTAGCGCTATATTGGAAATCTGATCCTTATTGTTGTCATAGAGCAAAGTAAACTCGCTGTTTATCGATTTTTCTGACAAATCCGCATTTTTAATCACTCCATAATACAACGAATCCGACAGCTTCATGATCGTCCGCAAGTAAGAATCTACTGACAAATTCACCTGGTTAATTACCGTTTGGTTCTCCTCCCGAATCGCCTCTGTCAGCTGTCCGGCCAGACGTCCATACACCGATATCCCGATCAGCAGAATCATGACCAACGCGCTGATCGTAAAATAAACAAAAATCGTATAACGGATGCTGGTTTTCTGAAAAAAATCCGGTTTTCTGGTTTTTGCCATGAAATCCTCCTATTTTTCTCCCTGCTGTTCAACCACTTCTGAATTTCGTTGGAGAGACGCCGTATTTTTTCTTAAACACATAGCTGAAATAATTCTGCTCCTGGTAGCCCACTTTCCGGGCAATCACATACGTCTTGTCATTCGTTTCATTTAGCAATTCCACGGCCTTATTCAATCGCACCTCCGTCAAATAGGCCACATAGGTCTTGCCCGTCTCCTTGCGGAACATGGTAGAAAAATAAGCCGGGCTCATGTGAAGTTGACGACAAATCATCTCTACCGATAAATCTGGGTCCGGATAATGCTCCTGGATATACTGCCTGGCTTCCTCAATCACCTGACGGTTCGTCGTGTCGCGACGCCGATTGATGGCTTCATTCATCTGACAGGCCACTTGCGTCAACCACATGGTAAATTCTTCTCGTTGCTGTCCGCTGTCCATCCGCTTCATAACACCATCATCCGTATCAAATATCTGGCATAAATCCATGTCATACTGTTGCATCAGACGGGTCACACAATTGACCAGCGACAAGCGATACACCTGATATTGACGGGCATGTGCTTTGACATCATCCATCCGGGCCATCAGCTCCCGTACCACTGTCTCGATACTCTCCGGCGTTCCGAATTTGATGGCCGCAGTCAGCTCCAACTCATCTTTTTCCTCCAGTTGCAGCTTTCCTCGGCTGACCGGTTCCATATCATTAATGTAGATCGTTCCTCCTGTTCCCACAATTGCCTTATAACCTAGAGCATCCATCGCTGACTGATAAGACTCTCCCACACGCTCCGGCTGCAGGCTGCTGTGTCCCACCCCAATCGTCACCGTCACCTCCAGAATCCGACGGATTTCTTTACAGATATCGCCCAAAAGATCGATAAAACTAGTCTGAGTGTTCCGTTCATCAATCGCAGTAAGGATGGTAATGCCACCCGTGGAATTGAAAATGGTAAAACGGAAGTATTCTCGTAGATTATCTTCCACTAGTTGCCGGACTGAGATGGGAATCAACTTCTGCTCCTGCTCTCTTGACAAAGGCTGACCCTCCGCCCGCTCCTCCGGCTCTACACTGATAACCGCCGCCAGCCATTTGCGAGCTCCCAAAATATCAATTTCATATTCCTCCAGCTTAGAAGCCACCTCTTCATCCGGAACATTTCCCCGAACCAGATCGTTTAAGAAAAGCTCACGAAGAATCGGCAAACTGCCCAGATAACTCTCCCGCAACAGACGGACATTGCGCCGTTGCTCTATCTCCTCGTCCAGACTTTCTCGGACTCGGCTAAGTATCTCCGTCAGTTCTTCCACATTGACTGGTTTTAGGATATATTCACTCACATTTAGCTTGATGGCCTGTTGCGCATACTCAAAATCATCATAACCGGAAAAAATCAGCACCTTGATCGAAGGATACTTCTGCCGAATCCGAGCTGTCAAAGTCAGTCCGTCCATATATGGCATCCGAATATCCGTCATCACCACATCTGGCTTAAGCTGCTCTATTTTTTCCAGTGCTTCCTCTCCATTATCCGCATCCCCGGCCACCTCAAATCCAAGACTCTCCCAATCTATCTTGCGAATGATGGCCTTACGAACCTCTTCCTCATCATCCGCCAGCAGAATTCGATAATAACTCATTGCGCAGAATTCCTTTCTCTATATTTCATGCAATGTCATTTAGATAAAAAACGTACCTTCTATTCTGTCATCTCATAATTCCTATCACACATTCGAATCGCTTCTATCAACTGCTCATTTTCCTCACGTGTCCGGACTGCTGTTCGGTAATAGCGGAAGCCAGAAATATTCCCCACTGGCTCCAACCCTTGGAAATTACTGCAGTCTCGAATCAGAATCCCCTTCTCCCGCAAACGGATCTTCAGATTGCCGTATCGATTCTTCTCATCCCGAAACAACAAATAGTTTACCTGTGAAGGAAACACCCAAAATCCCAGCTTGCCAAGTCTTTGTTCCATCCACTTCCGCTCTTTTTCTACCAACGCCCTGGTCTGCTCCAGGTAATTGTTTTCCCTCAAAGCCGCCACTCCTGCCTCCTGTGCTGGCACAGATACGCTCCATGGCTGTCCCGTCAGACAAAGTTGTTTGGCTAGCATAGTATCTCCACAGATCGCATATCCCAGCCGAAGCCCCGCCATAGCATACGATTTCGTAAAAGCCCGCAAAAGAATCACTTCCGGATAGTTTCGGATCTGTTCCATCAGAGTGTATTTTTCCGGCTGATCCAGAAATTCACAAAAGCACTCATCCACTACCAAAAATCCTTGCTTTTTTTGGCATATCTCCGCCAAAAATTCTAGTTGTTCCCCCGGTACTGCCAGTCCAGTCGGATTGTTCGGATTGCACAAAAACAGCCAATCTCCTTCTGCCAAATGCTCGGCTAGCTCCCAGACGTTCACCCGGTAATCCTGATCTGCTCGCAAGACATAATATCGAATCTGGCAACCATCAATTGCCAATGCCCGCTCATATTCTGAAAAGGTTGGCGATAGCAGCAATGCCTGTTTTGGTCTTTTGAGTAAAACCAGACGGTAGATCAGATCTGCTGCTCCATTTCCACAGACAATCCGCTCCTGCTCGATCCCATGATGCTCTGCCAACCGCTTCTTCAACTCCCCGCATTCCGGATCGGGATAGCAATTCCAATGCTCCACCGAATCCCGAAGCGTTTTCTGCACTCCACAAGGAAGTCCCAGCGGATTCACATTCACGGAAAAATCAAGTGCAATCTTCCCATGATAAATATCTCCGCCATGAAGCTGGTATTCCATTCTTTTTGTCCTCCCTTTTTTGTGCTTACATTCTGCCAACCGGCTCCCCATGCCCATTTTTCCTAATAGTTCTGTTCTGCCGCAGATAAACGTTTGATGGTAGAGAACCCGAGCTCCTGAAATTTCTTCTTAATTTTATCATGAATTTTCCTTCATGTCATTCCTTTTTCAGCCTCACTACCCGCTAACTGAAAGTGCAACGCACCACAATTCCTGCCACTGCCGCCATCCATGCGCTCGCCATCATCAGACGGTTCACCCGCACAATATCCTCTTTTTCTACTTTCCTGACTGCGTCTCCGATCACTGGCTTTTCTGTCAACACCCCAAAGTACCAGGCCGGTCCTGCCAGTTGCACCCCCAAGGCTCCCGCACATGCCGCCTCTCCATGGGCTGAATTTGGACTTTTATGACAATACCGATCCCGTCGCCAGATTCGCCAAGCGCCCTGACCATCAAATCCTGGCAGCAGCCAGGCGGCCCCGATCAGCAGAAAGGCCGAAAGACGAGCCGGCAGCAGATTCACCAAATCATCTAATCTAGCCGGAATCTTTCCCAGATACTGATATCTCTGATTTTGATATCCCACCATAGAATCCATGGTATTGACCGCCTTATACATCCATCCTCCCACAGGTCCCAAAAACAACAGATAAAAAAGAGGGGCGATCACCCCGTCTGACACATTCTCCGCCACCGTCTCCACTGCTGCTTTGATGATTCCCTCTTCTGACAATGGCCGAGTATCCCGTCCTACAATTCTAGATACCGCTTCTCTTGCCTTCTCGACATCCTCTTCTTTTAATGCCTTTAATACCTTCATGCTTTCTGTTTTCAACGATCTTGCCGCCAATATCTGCCAGCTCATTACGCACAAAATCAGAAACCGCAGAGCTGGATGCATCCATCCTGCCACTGCCAAAATTCCTGCTGTCGTTCCTCCTGTCACAATCAGAACCAACACTGCCAGAATTCCTCCGGCTGCTATCTCTCCCGTCGGGCTTTCCGGAAAGCATTTTATCAACAAACGCTCCAGCCAGCCAATCAACCAACCGATTCCCCGAACCGGATGCCACCAACTCTCCGGATCTCCAATCACAAAATCCAGTAAAAAACCAATTCCTACTGCTGCCGCCTCCATCGTTCTCTCCTTCGCCTATCCTTTGATTCGTTTTGGAATCCCGCATACCACCCGATATACCTGACTGGCATGTTCTGCCAACAACTGACCAGCATGTCCCACTGCTTCCCGATACTCTCGTTCTCTTCGCCCCACTGGTACAATCCCATATCCCACCTCATCCATAGTCACTATTTCTGGATCCGCCGCTAATATCTTTCTCACAAATTCCTCCGACTCTCCTCCTATTTCCAAAATTCGGTAAATCCATCTATGAAATCCGATCAAAAACTTCCTCTCCCATGCCATCTCCGGCTCATCCGTCCCCCCGTCTGCCACATTTTGGGCAAACTCCTCCTTTTTTAGCCCGGACAACTCACAGGCAAATTCTCTTTTTCCCTGACAGGCGCCACCAATAATCAGAATCATATTTTTTCAAATACTCCTTTGACAACGATATTTCTTTCACTATACCACAGCTCTTTTCGCCTTTCAACGATGTTTTGGATGCTCCTTTTCTCTCCACATCTCAAGGCAGCTTTTTCCAAAAAAGACAGGAGCAAAACACAAAAATTGTGTCCTCTTGCTCCTGTCTTCCTTCTTTATCTGTCTTCCTTTAACCGAATACGGCCCGGTAATCAGCCTGGAATTTCTGAATTCCAACATCCGTCAGAGGATGTTTTGTCATCTGCTCTAGCACCTTGTAGGGTACTGTCGCAATCTGTGCTCCCGCACGGGCACAATCAATCACATGAATCGGATTACGAATACTAGCGGCAATGATCTCTGTCTCAATCCCATGAATATCAAAAATCTCTGCAATCTCTTCAATCAAGTCAATCCCTGGCATGGAAATATCATCCAGTCTTCCAAGAAACGGTGATACATAAGTAGCGCCGGCACGAGCAGCTAAAAGCGCCTGCGCCACCGTAAATACCAATGTCACATTCGTGCGAATCCCTTCGGCATGTAGAGCCTTCACTGCCTTCAATCCTTCCGCGGTCATTGGAATTTTTACCACCATATTGGGATGAATGGCCGCGATCTCTCGCCCCTCCTTGATCATTCCCTCTGCGTCGACTGTTGTCGCCTTTACCTCGCCACTGATCGGTCCATCCACAATAGAAGCAATCTCTGCAATCACCTGATTAAAATCCCGCCCCTCCTTAGCAATCAGTGACGGATTGGTGGTCACCCCACAGATAATCCCCATATCGTTTGCTTTGCGGATCTCCTCCACATTCGCCGTATCTACAAAAAATCGCATTTTCTTTCATTCTCCTTTCCCAACTCTTTTGTGATAGTATACTAGTATAAAAGCAATCCATAAAAAAGTCAATTTACTGTGTATGAATTTTTCACAAAATTCTTGTATCCATTTCCTTTCGCCCTATATAAAATCACTCCCATAAAGGGAACTGTTTGGGAATACGAAAATAACCGGGAACATTTTATCAATCCTTCCCCATCACTGCCCGAACTGTCTGTTCAAGCACAGCCATATCAACTGGTTTGGCCACATGAGCGTTCATCCCTGCTTCTAAAGCATCCCGAATGTCCTCGGCAAAAGCATTTGCTGTCATGGCAATGATGGGAATCGTTCGCGACAACGAATGGCCCAGATCTCGGATCGCCCTTGTAGCCTCATATCCATTCATGACTGGCATCTGTACATCCATCAGGATTAGCTGATACTGACCGGCACCTGACTTTTCAAAAGCCTCTACCACCAACTGTCCATTCTCACAGATATCGCAGGTAGCTCCTGCCATATCCAAAAGTTCGCCAAGAATTTCCGCATTAATCTCATTATCTTCGGCCACTAAAATGTGCATTCCCTGAAGAATGCTCCACTCCTCACTATCCTCTGGCTCTGGCTCTTGTCCATGGTTCAACACCGAATCTACTTTTTGCCGAAAACTAGTTAGAAAAAAAGGCTTAGGAAGAAACGCATCCACCCCCGCAGCGCTTGCCTTCTCTTCAATCTCTGGCCAATCATAGCTGGTCAGAATCAGGATAGGAATATTGGAGGACATATCCTGCCGGATCTGTTTTGCGACCTCCACACCATCCATCCCTGGCATTTTCCAATCCAACAAAACGATGTGATAGGGATGTTCTTCCTGCTCGGACTGTTTGAGCTTTTCCACAGCCGACCGGCCATCCAGCACATAATCCACCTTTACGCCGGTGCCATCCATGGTCATTTGAATATTCTGGCAAATTACTTCTTCATCGTCTACCGCCAAAAGTCGGGTGATACCATGCTTCTGCCAAAAGTCATGATCAATTGCCTGTTCACTGATGTGTAATTCCAATTCCACCGTAAAAACAGACCCCTTCCCTTTCTCACTTTCCACGGAAATTTTTCCTCCCATTAAATCCAGCAGGTTTTTAGTAATTGCCATTCCCAAACCCGTCCCCTGAATCTTATTGGTTACACTGTCTTCTTCCCTGGTAAATGCATGAAAAATCTTCCGAGTATACTCCTGGCTCATGCCATAGCCATTGTCTTCCACAATGAATCGAAAATGTGCCAATTGTCTAGTATATTGAGGCATTTCCTGAACTGTCAGAGTGATATGTCCACATTCCGGTGTATACTTAACTGCATTGGACAACAGATTTAAAAGAATCTGGTTCAGGCGCAGTTTATCCATTACCACATGCTCGTGCCGGATATCCTTGTTGTAAACCTCAAACGTATGTCCTTTTGCTTTCATCTGCGGGCGAATAATAGCGTCAATATTTTCAATCAAATCTACGATTTTCTCATCTGACAAATTTAAAACGGTCTTGCCTGCCTCAATTTTGCTGATATCAAGAATATCATTAATCAGACCCAACAAATGCTGACTGGAAGCAGTAATTTTTTTGGTGTATTCCCTCACTTTATCCGGATTTTCGGCATCCCGCGCCAGCAGAGCAGCAAAACCGATGATTGCATTCATGGGAGTACGGATATCGTGGCTCATGTTGGAGAGAAACGAACTTTTAGCACGATTGGCCTCCTCTGCAATCTGAAACGCCTGCTCTGCTGTCTCCTTGGAACGGACCAACATGACGTTGGATTCCTCCAGCCTAACATTCAATTCCTCCTGATGACGCAGATTCTCTTGCTCCTGCCGAAACAAACGGGCACTGTTTCTCTGTCGTATCACAGATACCATAACCAGAAATGCCATGGCTACTAACACCGCTGTCAAAAGCAACAGCAACCGGATAACCGCTCCTACCATATTCACGGTTCCAGAAGCCACAAAATCTGCAGGTATGAGAAACAAAAGCAACGTATCATAATCCGTCAGAGAAGTAAGACAATAATAATATTCGATATTGTTATAGCGAAAGTTTGTGCAGATAATGTCTTGTTCCAAAAGCGCATCACGAATATTGGAAATCCCCTGATTCTCCATTTCTCCTAATACTTTGAGTACATTATACGCCTGAATTGTATTCTTTTCGGAAATATTATCATGCATCCGCGTACCATCACTCTTTAAAATATAGGTCTCATTCTGATTCCCATAAGCAGTACTGTCATAATATTTTTTCAGTGTAGATATGTCTTTCAAAAGAATGGCATGTGTGAATTCATTTTCCGTCTCCGTCATCAAAATGGGAACATCCAGTTTCTGTACGAAAACCCAACAACCGCCCTGATAAATATAACTGTCAGAAATGAAGGTATATTGCTCTTCCCCAGTAGATATCCGGGCAATATCAGACCATACCCCATGTTTGCCATTTCCGTCATAACAGTTTCCATCGTTATCCAAAAGCATAATCATGGAACAATCACGCTCCATTTCCAACAACTCTTCCAGAGCGCAAATGAATGTCGTCACTTCTTCCGTAGTATCAAACCTCTGTTGTTTCAAAATCATGACTACCGTCGTCAGATAATTCCAATGAAAATCCAGAGCATTGCTTAGATTCACCCGTACCTGCGATGTAATTTCATTCAACTGCGTGGTGCGTTCCTCAAAAATCTGGTATTTCAGATATTTGGTAAAATATATTCCGCCACCCAATGAAAACAAAAGCAGACAAAAAGCTAATGTTACTGGAAGTATAGCTGGCCGTCTTCCCGCCGTCCGGAATCGGCCAGACCCTTTTTCATTTTCCATCCCGATTCTTCTCCTTTTGCAAATCTTATTCCCAGGGATTCCCATCTGGAGAAACCCTCTTCTGTTCCACCAACCAGATTCGCAGAAAATCCAACAGAGAACCATCATGTATCTCAGCCAAATTCTTCTGACTGACTTTTTCTGTATAACCCTTGTTTAAAAAAGCCACCGCATAGACTTCACTGTCCACCAATTCCTTATCACCACGAGTTACTAAAATATAAGGATAGGGATTACCATTCCCATCCGCGTCAAATCCTTCTTGAGCCAACTGCTTGGCCTGAGCTCCGGTCATGGACATAATAGCGTAACCTCCTTCATTCGAAGGGCAGATTGTGTTGATGATTTCATCATTGATTTTACCTGCATATAACTTTCCCGTAACGCTCGATTTCAGTTCCCCATATCTCTCATGAAATTCCCCGACAGAAATCATGGCAGCATCTGCACCCACAGCACTCCCCAGCGCCTTGCCGATCAGCTTTGCTGTTTCCTCCAAAGTAAAATCCGTCGTACTCTCGCAGAAGTAAAGCAAATCCGACTGGGTCAGGCTGCTGTTTTGAAGCTCATCCATCCGGGAAATGCACTGCGCTCCGTCCATATCATTCTCTTTCCGAAACCATTCCTTATATGCCTGCCCAATATTAACCAAATTATTCTCCCAACCAGCATAAGTCATCCGAAACGCCCGGCCATCCCAAAACGCCTGCTGTGCATCATAAATCAGGGAATCTTCCGGAATCTCACCGCTGTCAATGACACTCATCACACAAGGAGTTTCTTCACTAATAAGAGTTGTCTGCCCTTCATTAGAATAAATCAAAGACAAAATCCGAATAGCATTTTCCAACTTTTTTTCATTGCCTGGTTCCAGCAGACGCTTGCTGATTCCCAGATAAGAGACTGGACTGTACATATAGATATTTTTGCTACCATCTTCACTGATAAAAGGCATCATTCCCAGTTCGTCGCCGGTATCCGGAAACGCTGTAATATTGACTGTAGTCACTACAGTACAAAACACTGCTTTTCGATTGCCCAAATAATCCAAAATCAACTGTGGATCGTTCCGATCTTCCGGGTCCGTATAAAACATTCCCATATCTATGTACCGCTGAACATAATCCATCGTTTCTTCCCACACGCCTTTTGCCGTGGCATTTCCGGCCAGGAAATCCCGCTCCCAGTCCATCCCCGCCGGCGTAGTCAGCCAACTGGTCTTTGCTAAATTAAATACGGTCGAAAAAGAACCTCCGGTTAATTGTGTGCCTATCACTCCAGGAATCAACCCTGCTGCCTCAATCTCCGCACACAAAGACTCCAGTTCAGCAAAATTTCTAGGAACCTCCCATCCATACTCTTCCATCAATGTCTTGTTATAGAAAATACCATACATGGCATAATTCACTGGTAAGAGATAAATTCCCCCATCGATAGCCATCTGATCCAGAATCCTTGTAGAAAAGCTGTTGACAAAATCATATCCGGACAGATCCAGCAAACGCTCCTTCGCCAGTTCCTTATCCAAGATCTGAGATGTAATGAAAATATCTGGGATGTCATCTCCTCTCATCTGCGCCCAGCTATAACCGGTACGATTTCTTCCTGTATAAGGGGTAAGCTCCAGCTCAATATCCGGGTAAGTCTCATTCAGCAAATTCAAAAATTTGTCATAGCCATTCCAGATGCTCCAGGTCAACACATCCCCGTCGGGATCGGGAACTCTCTCTGAATGAGTGCAGGCAGACAACAACAAAAACGCCGCAACAGACAGCGCCAGCGAACGTCGTAAAAATCTTGTATCCACGAGATATGTCTCCTCTCGATTTTGTTTCATTCTACTGATAAACGGAAAAAATGTCAAGAGATGTAAACTTCACCACCGGCTCAGGCTCCTTCTCATGTACCTGGATAATTTTCTCCATCCAAACCATATTATACCATCGTCCGAATTTATACCCACATTTATAAAATTCACCCACCATACGATATCCCATATGAGCATGAAACTGAATGCTATTTTTTGTCAGATACTCATCCTCCACTTCTGGATTTCCAATACATGCATTTAAATTCGTGATATTCTGAGCACGGGAAATCTCCTCAATTGCCTGATAGAGCTTCTTCCCAATCCCTCTCTTTTTCATGTCTTCTCTCAGATAGATACTCACCTCAGCGGCCCAGTCATAGGCCGCCCGCCCCACAAAAGGTCCCGTGTAGGCATAGCCCAACAATTCTCCCCCCTGATCCGCCACCAGATAGGGGTATCTTTTCAATGTTCTTTCTATTCTGGCCCTAAATTCCTCAAGTCCTGGCACATCGCATTCAAAGCTGATTGCTGTTTTCTCCACGTAAGGCCGGTAGATTTCCAGCAATTCCCCAGCGTCTTCCATCGTAGCGACCCGAATCCGTACGCCATTTCTATCCATCTTCACTTGACCTCCTCTCTGTCAACCTCTCCTGCCCTTCCAGTACAGTCCGTATGGTTTTCTCCAGCACTGCCATGTCAACTGGTTTTGACACATGTGCATTCATCCCCGCCTCTAAAGCATCTCGGATATCCTCCGCAAAGGCATTTGCCGTCATAGCAAGGATCGGGATTCCTGATGCCAGAGGATGCTCCGAATTCCGAATAACTCTTGTGGTCTCATAACCATTCATCACCGGCATCTGCACATCCATCAAAATTATCTGATATTGTCCTGGTTCGGAACGCGCAAAAGCTTCCGCCGCCAACTGGCCATTCTCAAAGATCTCACAAGTTGCTCCCGCCATGGCCAAAAGCTCACAAAGAATCTCCGCATTGATCTCGTTGTCCTCTGCCACCAGAATATGCATCCCATGAAGGATGCTCTGTTCATCCCTCTCCTCCTGCTCCGACTCTTGATGCAACACCAAGTCCACCCGCTGACGAAAGCTAGTAAGGAAAAACGGCTTCTGCAGAAATGCATTTATCCCTGCCTCTCTTGCCTCCTCTTCCATCTCTTCCCAGTCATAGCCAGTCAGAATTAAGATCGGTATCTTTTGGGCAATTTCCTGACGAATTCGTCTTGCCGCCTCCACCCCGTCCATACCGGGCATTTTCCAGTCCAGAAGAACAACATCATATAAGCATCCCTTCTGAGCTGACTGCTTCACCATTGCAATTGCTGTATGACCATCCAGGGCATATTCCACCTGAACGCCAAGTTCCTCCATAGCGGCCTGTATATGCTCACAAACTACCTCTTCATCATCAACTACTAAAATCTTTGTAATTCCATTCTTTTTCCAAAATCCATAATCCATCGACTGTTCACTGATATGTAACTGTAAATCCACCGTAAAAACAGAACCCTTGCCCTTTTTACTCCTGACTACAATATTTCCTCCCATCAGGTCTACCAGATTTTTTGTGATCGCCATCCCCAGGCCAGTCCCCTGAATTTTGTTAGTGATACTGTTCTCCTCCCGGGTAAATGCCTGAAAAATAGTCTGCACATATTCTTCACTCATACCATAACCATTATCTTCCACAATAAACCGAAAATGGGCAAACTGCCTGGCATGCTGTGGCAATTCCTGTACCGTCAAAGTGATATGGCCCCCATCCGGCGTATACTTGACTGCGTTAGACAATAGATTCAAAAGGATCTGATTTAGGCGTAGCTTATCCATCACTACTTGCTCATGTCTCAAATCTCTGCTAATCACCTCAAAAGAATGATTCTTTGCCCTCATCTGCGGGCGAATGATAGAATCAATATTTTCGATCAACTCGACAAGATTTTCATCAGAAAGGCTTAATGTAGTCTTTCCGGCCTCAATTTTACTGATATCCAGAATATCATTGATCAGCCCCAGCAAATGCTGACTGGAAGAAGTGATCTTTCTGGTATACTCTCGTACTTTGTCCGGATTTTCTGCATCTCTTGTCAGCAAAGCTGCAAAACCGACAATGGCATTCATGGGAGTCCGAATATCATGGCTCATGTTAGAAAGAAACGAGCTCTTGGCCTGGTTCGCTTCCTCCGCAATCCGAAAAGCTTCCTCTGCACTTTCTTTGGATCGGGCCAACATGATATTCGACTCCTCTAGCTTCCGATTCATCTCCTCCTGACGACGCAGATTCTCCTGCTCCTGCTTAAACAACCAGACACTTTTTTGCTGTCTTGCCACCATCACCAGAGCCAGAATCATCATACCAAAAAGCAGAAACGCCAGAATCAAAAGCATCCGGATCACGGCTCCTACCATATCCACCGTTCCTGATGCCACAAAATCTGCCGGGAGCAAAAACAAGAGCATGGTATCATATTCAGCAAGCAATGTAATACAGTAATAATATTCCTTATCCATATATTTAAAACTTGTGCTGACCACGTCCTTCTCGGCAAGCTTCTCCCTCAAATCCGTAACCGATAACCCGCGCTGATGCTCCATGCCTTCTAACGCCTTGAGTACATTATATGCTGGAATGGTATCTCCGTCCGAAATATCGTCATACATTCTCGTTCCATTGCTTTTCAAAATATACGTTTCACTCTGACTGCCATAAGCCGCACTGTCATAATACTCGGTCAGAGTATGGATATCCTTCAAAAGAACAATGTGCGTAAAACTAGTTCCCGTAACTCCCGCTTCAATCGGCTCTCTTAGCCTCTGTACGAATGCCCAGTAGCTACCGTCATAGCTATCTGTATCAGAAATAAAGGTATACCGCATATCCCCTCCAGATACCCGGTCAATGTCCGTCCAGATTCCATGCTTCCCATCCTTATCATAGCAGTTACCACGATGATCGAGAACCATCAATCGGGAACTATAGTTATCTGTCTCCAAAATCCTCTCAAGTTCCCGAATATATTCCGTCAGATCGCGAACACTGCCATACTCCCGTCTTTCCAGTTCATTCGCAGCAGTCGTGAGATAATTCCAATGAGCATTCAAAGCATTATTCAAATTGGTCCGCACCTGAGAAGTAATCTCGTTCAACTGCGTAGTGCGTTCCACAAAAATCTGTTCTTGCAGGTATTCCGTAAAATAAACACCGCCAATCAACAAAAACACCAACAAGCAAACTGCCGGTACCACCGGTATCCATCTGCCGTATTTTCTTCTTGAGGAATTCATCCGGCCTACATCCTCCCTCTTTGCAACCATTTTGAAATCCTTATACTTTTTCTTCCTATCTCAACACGCCATCGCGGCAACCTTCCGGTTACCGAAGCGTAATATAATCTACAGGCTTTGCCAGCTGCTTTCCCTTTGATGCCAGACGATCTATGATAATCTGCTTGTAGGGAATCTCCGTCTTTGTATAATCCATGACACCGGCAGCTGCCAGAGCCTCTTTTTGCATAAGAACTTCATTCCCTAGTACCGCCACAGAATAGCTCTTCGCATGATCCAACTCCCCGCCATCTATTGTCAGCTTTTCTAGCTCATAGCCGGTATCAGTCCTTCGGATCTCCATCTCAAAACCACTGGATACATAGAGCGTAGAGTCATTGATCAAAGAACCCCGCATACCAGGTGTCGTCAGGATATATCTAAAATAATCATACAATTGCTCCCTGGTCATTTCACAGAGCAAGATGCTAGGAGACTCTCCCATCGTCAAAAATCCCAATTCTTCTTCTGTATAATCGCCGGCGGCAATATCGCCAGCCACGTTGATCGACTGGCCGACTAATAGCTCTGTCCCCACCTCTTCCCTAAGAGTATTCATTATCGCGGATGCCGCCTGGCTGCCGCCATCGGCACAAAACGCATACGGATATCCATTATCAATATGAGCCACCACTGGAGCATTTTCCTTCTCCTTCCCCATCATCGCATTAAACGCCTCAAAGGCCGATCGAGCATCAGGATATTCTCCAGTGATCATCCCCTGGACTATCGTCTTTGAACAAGAAAACATATCGGCAGAAGCCAGACGGATATACAATCGGTTATCCTCAACATAAGGCTTGAGATTCTCCAGCAAAGAAGACGGCTCTAATTCTATATTTTTATTGTAGGCAATCATATTCTGACCACCTGTAATATGCTTTAAACCCTCTTCATTCAGCATAGCTTCCATAATATCAAGAATCAGCTGCCGGCGCTCTGAAGTCTCCCCTGCCTTTGCGCTGGCAGCTACCTGAAAGGCTGGGTAAGTCAGATACCAGTTGTCCTCTTCCGTTTTTCCATAATAAGGCATCAACAAAGATTCCCTATCGATGCTATACCGGACCGCCTCCTCGCCGGTTCCCCGAACCATGGCTGCCTGATGATTTTTATATACTTCAAAAACCGAATCAACATTTCCCTCCATATCCTTCTTGGTAATCCCGGCATAGTCAATAAACTCCTGCATCCGCTCAAATACCGGCATCCATATTTCCTCGCTTAACTGATTTGTCTGACCGCTCTCATACTTCTGACGCCATTCTCTTCCTGCCTGAGAAGTCAATTGTGAAGCCGAAAGCCCCTGCAAAATCTCCATACAAGTATAGTCCGCACCAAAGTCAGAAAGGAACGGGCGAATCCCCAGCTCGCTCAGCTTCCGGCAAACAGCCACAAACTCCTGGTAATTGGCCGGAACTGGTATATCATTTTCATCAAGCAGCGTTTTATTCATGATAATGCTATCGATCTCCGCACAAGCCGGGAGCCAGTTCACCGTGCCATCGTCATAAGTATAATTCCGCAGATAAAATTGATAAAAAGAATTCGCCAGTTCAGAATCGCTCAAATCCATCAGAGAATCTCTCCAAGAAGCCACATCCTTCAATGCAAAACGGCGCACCGTAAGGATATCTGGCAAATTATCATGCTCCTTTTTAAATCGATAAAAGTCCGTGGAATTGGTTGCGACATAAAACTCAAATTCCACATTCGGAAACTTATCTTGTAGATATTTTCCATAGCACTCTGTCATCTGATCGCTCCAAAAAGCAATCGTGACTTTTTCATTTTGGCTCTGTTCTTTTGATTCCACACGATCGTCTGCCGATTTTTCACCACATCCGGTCAAAAAAGAAAGTAGCATCATTCCTGCCAGAAGGACTCCTGACCATTTTCTGCTTCTCATAACAGGTGTTCCTCCATTCGCTTTTTAAACACTCTTTTTGCGTTTAATCATACCACTGTACAGAAAAAAGCGCAAGCTGTCTTACCAAATGCTCCCATGCATATACATAGTCGTATTTCAGCACACCACCGCCAAGGCCCCCAACATCCCCAGCTCGCAAAGCTGCAGAAAATATCCTGCCAAATCCCCAGTAATTCCGCCAAACTCTCTCAATATCATCCGATGATACCAGATAAATATAACGACTGCCGCAGACACGGTAAATAATCCGACCAACCAGCCTCCTATACAAAACAAAAAAAATACGGCGGCCATACCCCAGACTATCATAGATATCTGCACCACCCGTGTCTGTGCGCCTTTCGCAAAGGTACTGACTAACCCCTCTGCTCTCGCCTTTGGCCACGAGACCACCGACCAGCCGCTCAGCGCCCGCTCCAGCACATAGATTCCTGCTACCGCCGGAAATGCCTTTTCTTTCAATTCACTAAATGCGGCCAAATATAATAGAAGATAAACGCTACATCCTAAAATGGCAAACGCTCCTGTATGTGGGTCTTTCATAATTTCCAGCTTTCTTTTTGCTGGCTGGCAAGAACTGCGGGCATCCACTACATCCAAAAATCCATCCATATGGATTCCTCCTGTAAGAAGCACAGGAAGTCCAGTGCCAATGCAGGCATAAGCAATCTTTCCCAGTGCCACTTTTTGAGCCGCCCAGTCAAATCCTACCATCACTCCTCCCATCACCACCCCGATCAGCGGAAAAAAACAAAGTGCATATTTCATACCCTCTGCCGTCCATTCCACCTGTGAAACCGGAATCCGCGAATACATGGCAAACGCAATCATCAGGCTTTCGTAAACCGTTCTGCTTTTTTTCCTTTCTTTTTTCTCACTATCCATACTATTACTATTCATACTTTTCCTGATTTCATCCCTTCCTGCGCTATACTTTGTCATCGAACTCCATGGTTTCCTGTTTTTATGGATAAGGCAATCCCATATACCACCTCTGTCACCTGATCGGCCATAGCTGCCAATTCCCGATTTATTTGTCCCAACAACCGAATATACCGCATCGTCTCCGCTTCGTAAAAGCATCCGTCTGAAAACACCTCATTCGTAATGATGATCACGATCGCGGCACAATCCTGCAAATGCCAGATTCCTCTTTGAATCCGCCCTAAAATCTCCTCGTCTGTTCCCCCTTCTTCAAATAGCTCATTCGCCACCAAATTGGACATACATTCCAATAAAATCACCGTATTTTTCCAAAGCCCTGCCTCAGATACTGCCTCTTTTTCCTTTACTGGTCTTTTCGGTAGCACCACGGTTTCGAGATTGCGATATACTTCTATCGTATGAAATCCTTTGCCCAAGCGCTGTTGACGATGTCTGGCTACCCGTGCCTTTCCCTCTTCTCCCCAAGGCCGCATCGTAGCCAGATAATAACGGTATCTGCCTTTGGCCTCCTCTGCCATCTGTTCCCCATAAACAGACTTCCCGCTGGCGCTGCCTCCGGTAATTAAATGGATCATTTCTCACCCCCTGGCAGGGTGATCACATACACCGGATTCTGTCCCTGCATCAGATGATAATTTCCCAACTTTTCAGCCCTTGCCACCTGCACACTGACAATCTCCGCTTCTCGCTCACAACGTTGAAGATATTCCCCCACCGCTGTCAATGTCTCCAGAGCAATGACATTAAGTACTACTCGTACCTGGGGGTTGAGCTTTTGTACCTGATCCAATATCTTTGCTAACTCTCCCCCACTGCCTCCAATGAATACCCGGTCCGGAACCGGAAGTCCCGTTAGAGCCTCTGGTGCACGGCCTTGAACTACCGTCAAATTTTCCGCTCCCAGAACCTCTTGATTCCTGCGAATCAGCTCGCATCCCTCTTCTTTCTGCTCAATAGCATAGACATGACCCTCTCTTGCGATCAAAGCTGCCTCGATTGCCACTGATCCGGTTCCTGCTCCGATATCATAAATAATACTGTCTTCTTGCAACTCCAGTTTAGCAAGTGAGATCGCCCGAATCTCACTTTTCGTCATGGGAATTCTGCCGCGAATAAAGCGTTTATCCTCCATTTCCGATCCTCCTAAAATTCTGCCCTCGTTTTTACAAGCTCTCTCATTTTTAATTTTTCCTGAAAAGTATCGGGATGATCCAAAATTACTGCTACCAGGGAATCCGTTTCCTGTTCACAAAGTTCCCTCACCTTCTCTATGAAAATTATTTCCTCCGGATAGCCCAGCCGAATTCCTGCTGACACCCAGATATCCCCCCATCCGGATCGCTCTAATCTTCTACACAAACTCTTCAGATTTTCCTTTCCTCCCATCAGCAAAAACACGCTCTGATGCGCTTCTAACAACTTCTCCACGTCACAATCCCTGCCATGAATGCTGGCCGGATAAATCTCCTCCCAGGACCTTCCCAGCCGCGAGCAAAGACAAGACAATGTAGAAATCCCAGGAAAAATCCGGACACTGACGTTTGCTTTTGCAATCCCGCCTTTTCCCATCAAAGCATTCAGCAAAGAACTACAACCGCTGTAAAACCCCGTATCCCCGGAATATATTACCGCAATCCGAGAAAATTTCGGATGCTTCTCAAGCCAGTCTCGGATCTCTTCTCCCAGATATATCATCTTCCTGGGTTTTCCCTTCACCCATCGCTCCACATCTGCCAATAATCGCGGCGCTCCCAGTACTATCTCACACTGTTGCAGCGCCTCCCGTGCTTCCATCGTTAATTGATTCCCACATCCCATGCCGGCCCCAATCAAAAACACCTGCTGTCTGACCTCTGTCCGGCATCTTTTCTCCGATATGTCTTCCCCATCCTTTGCCAGTAACTGTAATTCCTCTCTGGCCCGCTCCATCAAAATTCCCTGTTCTTTTCCCGGTCTCTGAATTACAACCGTTTGCACCCCGCAGATTTCTGCCGCCCTGAGCTTTTCCAAAAATCCTCCCTGACTGCCTGACTCCTTTGTCACCAACCATTTGGCCCCGACAGCGCGAAGCATGGCCACATTCATTTCTTCTGAAAACGGTCCCTGCATAGCAATCAATTGCCGGCCGGATAACCCCAGTTTCTCACAGCGAGCCAGTACCTGACTGTCTGGCAGCACTCTGGCAAAAATACGCTCTTTTACAGACAATACTTCCACAAATACTGCCAATTCCTTACTACCGGTAGTCAAAAGCACTGGCTTGCTGTCCTTTTCCAGGATTTCTGCCGCTTCCTGTGCGCTATGCACCCGAACAATCTGCGGTTTCGGTTCCTCCTCTTCCTCTTTTGCCTCCTCTTCTTTTCGCAGTACCCGCAAGCAGCGTATTTCTGCCCGCTGGCATGCTTCCCGGATTTGCTCACTAGCCGCCATTGCATAAGGATGCGTCGCATCCAATACCAAAAGAGGCTGTTCTTTTTTCAGCAGCCGGAATATTCCCTCTTCATCCAATGTCCCACAACGCACCAATAAATCTTCCCTTTCTCCTGCTACTTTTTTTCCGTATTCCGAAACCACACTGAGCAGAGTCGGAATTTTCTTTGATGCCGCATACATTGCCAGTTCCCGGCCCTCTGTCGTCCCTCCGAAAATTATTGCTTTCGTCATCCTGTCTCTGTCCTTTCTGTCACTCTACCCCTCTTCTGCCATACTGCCGATCCCATTCTGCCTGTGCCACTGCCACTGTCACTCCGTTTTCCGCCCGCTTTCTTACCACAAGTCTTCCCCCTACTCCCGCTCCGGCAAGTGCCGCCCGTTCACATACATTGCCGGTTCCTGTCACCTGCCGGACAAAAGCAGATTCTTCCACGGATTCCTGAATTTGCTCCAGTTGCTCTGCCGAAAAAGTGAGAAAAGGCACAGCCCATTTTCTAGCCAACCAACAAATCCCTTCCTCCTCTTTCTTTCGATCAATGCTGGCCAGACAGCTTACCGCACGCCAGTCCAGCTTCGCCTCTCTTAAAATCCGTTCTATCATTTCCTCAATCCGTTCTTTTTTCATTCCTTTCCGGCAGCCGACTCCCACGATCAATATCCGGGGTAAAAGCCGCAAAAGCCGTCTTTCTGTGATCAGCTTTTTGAGCAACTCCTCCCCCGGATCCGGCTGCGTTCTCACAGTCAACCATAGGTTTCTCTCCCCGGCTTGTCCATAGAAATATCCGGCCGGCAATGGCTCAAGCAGAGGAAAATCGCTGAAAAATCCTACCGGCTTCTCCTCCAGCAAAGACGCCGCCACCTGTTTTGCCTGTTCCCGATCCCCGATTTGCCATCCCCTCTCGGCCGCCCAGAAATCTGCTGCTTTCTTCTCGTTTACATCTGTCGCTGTGGTGATCACCGGCTGTGCACCACAGACGTTTGCCACCGTTTTCGTCAATTCATTGGCTCCTCCCACATGACCAGACAACAGAGAGATGACATAGTGCCCTGCCTCATCCATCACTACTACCGCCGGATCGGTCAGCTTGTCATTTAAAAAAGGAGCTATGGCCCGTACGGCAATTCCCACTGCTCCAATATAAATCAATCCGTCTGCCTGTAAAAATTGTCTGCCTGTCCATTCTCCCACAGATTCTGCCATCAAATTAATCCCTGGCTGTCCGGCTCCGGCCTCCGCCAAAAAACGAGGCTGTATATATCCCTCGCACGCGTCTCCAGATTCTCGAAAATGTCTTGTCAGCCGGCTGCACCATCTGGCTCCGGCTCTGGTAAAACTAATCACTGCCAGCCTCATACGCTTCCTTTCCACAAATCCAGAAATTCCTCCGCCCGCTCCGTTTTCCCTACAATGCCATGTGCCGAAGAAAACACACAAATCTCTGCCTTAAGCCGTCCTTCTGTCCATTGTGATAGATGTTCTTTTATACGGATTGCCACCTGATTCATAACGGCCTCCGCCAATCCTGCCTTTTGCAACCATCCCACCGCTTCCTCCGTGGTATTCGCTTTGCCAATCTGGACAAACAGTTCTT
Source organism: Lachnospiraceae bacterium (assembly GCA_022799175.1). Taxonomy (GTDB): domain Bacteria; phylum Bacillota; class Clostridia; order Lachnospirales; family Lachnospiraceae; genus Brotaphodocola. The sequence goes on from JAAWNY010000005.1 coordinate 64,264, forward strand.
TCATCTCTGCTTCCGTCAGATCTTCTCTCTCTTCTCCTGTTTTCTCAAAAACCATTTCCTTTTTTTGTTCCTTTGGCATTTTCTTCCACACTTCGCGCGCCAATCGCTCCATCGTCTCCATCCTGTGATCTCCATATCGGGAATGCGTGTTTTTTACTCCTCCCGCCACCTTTATCAATTTTCCGATGTGTCCTGCCAACAGCAGCTTTTCCCATCCCTCCTCCGCCGCAAAATCCACAGAATCCCCGATAAAGTTGCTGCATTTCACAGCTTCGCCTAATGGTATCCCCAACTCCTGTTTTAAGAACGTCTCTCCATAATTCCCCGGTGTCAGCAGCAGCACTGGTTCCCTGGCCACTGCTTTCATCCGGATATCCAGACGAATGGTTTCTAAAAGAGCCTGCTCACTCATTGGCTCCACGATCCCGGTGGTTCCCAGAATCGAGAGTCCACCGCGAATTCCCAGCCGCGGATTAAATGTCTTTTCTGCCAAATGAATGCCTCCTGGAATGGCAATCTGAATTTCCAGCTTTCCCTCATACGCCATATCTCTTCGCACCGTCTCTACGGCTGCCAAAATCGCCCTTCGAGGCACCGGATTGATCGCATAATAGCCTACCGGACAGGACAACCCTGCCCGCTCTGCGATTCCGATTCCCGGTCCGCCATTCAGATAGAGTTTGGGATATTCTTTCATCCTGTATCCGGCTCCCTGATGGCAGAGCTCTTCAAACCTCTCTTCCAAAATTGGCAGCACCCTGGCGTACACCCACACACCATCTGTCACATCCGGATCGTCTCCGGCATCCTTTTTTACCCGGCACCAATCGTTTGTCCCTGCCATTCCTTCCAAAGCCTTCCCGTACTCCGGACAAAAGTCTGCCATCGCACCATTCCCCAGGCAAACGCTTACCTGCTTTGGCAGTCCCTTTTTCCCTTTTTTACAATCATTCCTGTTATGAAACAAGAAAACAGCTGCAGCCATAGCTGCAGCCGACGCGCAACTCCCCGTAGTATATCCGCTTCGCAGCTGTCTTGCCATCCTTTTTCCCCCAAACCTCTTTTGCGATACTTACATCTTATCATAGCAATTCTATCTTTTCAATATCTTCAAAATACAGTTATCCTGCCCGAACCTGAATTAGTTCTTCGGCAATGTCCTCCATCATCTCCCAAAAGATAGTCATTTTCACCAGGTAACAAAGCAAAAGCCCCCGCATCATCTCTGATGCGGGAGGCCCATTTCTCAATGCTTATTCATTTCCGTACAGATTCACCAACTTGGACAGATACTCATATCTCTCCTTTGCCTCAGCCTCATTCTTCTCGAACAACTTGGCAGCTCTCTCCGGATTCTTCATCGCCAGGGAAGCATAACGCACTTCACCCTTTAAGAAGTCCTGATAGCCTTCCATATTCGGAGCTTTGCTGTCTAAGGTAAACTTCTTCTCAGCTGCCGGATTGAAGCGGAAGTTATTCCAGTAACCAGTCTCAACTGCCAGCTTCTCCTCGGTCTGAGCCTTGCTCATACCCTTCTTGATACCATGGTTGATACATGGAGCATAAGCTAAAATCAGGGACGGACCCGGATAAGCCTCTGCCTCTGCAATCGCCTTCACAGTCTGAGCATAGTCAGCGCCCATAGAAATCTGAGCTACATATACGTAACCATAAGACATGGCAATGCTCGCCAGATCTTTCTTCTTGGTCTCTTTACCGCCAGCTGCAAACTGAGCAACTGCACCCGTCTTGGTAGCCTTAGAGGACTGACCGCCGGTGTTGGAATAAACCTCGGTATCATAAACCATGATATTGATATCTTTGCCGCTTGCCAGCACGTGATCCACGCCGCCAAAGCCGATATCGTATGCCCATCCGTCACCGCCGAAGATCCACTGAGACTTCTTAGCCAGGAAATCTTTGTTGGCCACGATATACTTACAAGTCGGGCAATCAACGCCTTCCAAAGCCGCCACCAGCTTATCGGTAGCGCTTCCGTTCAGAGCGCCGATACCAAAGGTATCCAGCCACTCCTTGCAGGCAGCCTTCATTTCTTCGGTAGCTCTCTCATCCGCAGCAACTGTCTCAACCTTCTCCTTCAGCTCATCACGAATCGCATTCTGAGCCAGCAACATACCAAAACCAAACTCTGCATTGTCCTCAAACAAAGAGTTATCCCATGCCGGACCCTGACCTTTGGCATTTACCGTGTAAGGAGTGGACGGAGAAGAGTTACCCCAAATGGAGGAACATCCCGTCGCATTGGCAATGTACATTCTGTCACCGAACAACTGCGTGATCAGCTTCGCATAAGGAGTCTCACCACAACCTGCACAAGCGCCGGAGAACTCAAGCAACGGCTGCTTGAACTGGCTGCCCTTTACCGTGGTCTCTTTGAACTTATCAATTACTTCCTGTTTGATGGCAACAGTCTGACCGAAATCATAAACTGGCTGTGCATCCATATGAGCTGCCAGCTTGTCCATGGTCAGCGCCTTCTCACCCTTCTTGCCTGGGCAGACATTCGCACAGGAACCACATCCGGTACAATCCAGAGCTGACACGGTGATAGCAAACTTGTAATCTGCCATGCCGGTCATCGGCAGCATCTTCATATCAGTCGGCGCTTTCGCCGCCTCATCAGCAGTCATCGCCACCGGACGAATAACCGCGTGCGGACATACATAAGAACAGAAATTACACTGAATACAATTGTCCGGATTCCATACGGGTACGTTAACGGCAATACCGCGCTTTTCATATGCAGAAGAACCAGAAGGTGTGGAACCATCTACATAATCATTAAATGCAGATACTGGCAGACTGTCGCCTTCCTGAGCGCTGACCTTTGTTTGAATATTGTTCACAAAATCAATGACATCTTTTCTGCCCTCAGTCACTACCTTATAATCCAAACCTTCATCTGCACCGCTCTTCCAGCTCTCTGGAACTTCTACCTTCACCACATTCTCAGCGCCCGCATCGATTGCCGCCCAGTTCTTCTTTACCACGTCCTCACCTTTACGGCCATAGGTCTTCTGTGCGGCATCCTTCATCAGCTGAATCGCCTTCTCTTCCGGAATAATACCGGTCAGCTTAAAGAATGCGGACTGTAAGATCGTGTTGATACGAGTCGGACCCATACCAGTCTCAATACCAATCTTTACACCATCGATGGTGTAGAACTTGATGTTGTGATCCGCGATGAATTTCTTCATCTGGCCTGGCAAATGTTTCTCCAGCTCTTCTGCGTTCCACGGACAGTTCAAAAGGAACGTACCACCATCCACCAACTCCTGAACCATGTTGTACTTGCGCACATAAGACGGATTATGACAAGCCACAAAGTTTGCCTGGCGAATCAGATAAGTGGATTTGATCTTCTTATGCCCGAAACGCAGATGGGACATGGTTACACCACCAGATTTCTTGGAATCATAATCAAAATATGCCTGTGCATACATGTCAGTGTTATCACCGATAATCTTGATGGAGTTCTTGTTGGCGCCTACGGTACCATCTGCACCCAGACCCCAGAACTTACAGTTGGTGGTCCCTTCTGGAGTGGTAACTAACGGTGCCCCCAACTTCAGAGACAAATTGGTCACATCATCTTCGATACCAATGGTAAATCTCTTCTTGTCATGATTGCCATATACCGCCACAATCTGTGCCGGGGCAGTGTCTTTGGAACCCAAACCATAACGACCAGAGAAGATCTCCACTGCGTCAAACTTGCTGCCCTTCAATGCGGCAACTACATCCAGATACAGCGGCTCACCCAGCGAACCTGGCTCCTTCGTTCTGTCAAGAACCGAAATCTTTTTCACGGAATCCGGAATCGCTGCAATCAGAGCTTCCGCGCTGAATGGACGATACAGACGAACTTTCACCACACCAACCTTAGCGCCGGTGGTCTTTACCATGTAATCGATAGTCTCTTCGATGGTGTCATTAACAGAACCCATCGCCACGATCACATGCTCAGCATCTGGTGCACCATAATAGTTGAACAGCTTATAATCCGTACCAATCTTAGCGTTTACCTTGTCCATGTACTCCTGCACAATCCCTGGCAGCGCATCATAATATGGGTTGCAGGCTTCTCTTGCCTGGAAGAAAATATCCGGGTTCTGTGCAGAACCTCTCTGGCAAGGATGATTCGGATTCAGAGCATGTTTGCGGAACGCAGCAATAGCATCCCAGTCAGCCATCTCAGCCAGGTCATCATAATCCCAAGCTTCAATCTTCTGAATCTCGTGAGAAGTACGGAAACCATCAAAGAAATTGATAAACGGAACCTTACCTTTGATCGCTGCCAAATGAGCAACTGCGGTCAGGTCCATAACCTCCTGCACACTGGACTCGCACAGCATGGCACAGCCAGTTTGACGGCAGGCATACACATCGGAATGATCGCCAAAGATGGACAGTGCATGACTGGCCAGAGCACGCGCGGATACATTGATCACGCCCGGAAGCTGCTCACCGGCAATCTTGTACAGGTTAGGAATCATCAGTAACAGACCCTGGGAAGCCGTATAAGTGGTGGTCAGCGCACCTGCTGCCAGGGAGCCGTGGACGGCACCTGCTGCACCAGCCTCAGACTGCATCTCAGTGATCTGAACCGTGCGGCCGAAAATATTCTTTCTGCCTTCGGTCGCCCATTCATCCGTATGCTCAGGCATAACAGAAGAGGGGGTGATGGGATACATAGCAGCTACTTCGGTAAATGCATACGAAGCATGAGCAGCAGCCTGATTACCATCCATGGTTTTCATTTTTCTTGCCATTTGATTTTCCTCCTACAAATGTGAATATTGCTCGTTCCGGAAATGCCCCGGAACCCTGTCTTTTATTATAGCAACTTTTTATCATTTTGCAAATACGAAAACCGCAAATTCACGTATTATTTCTCATACAATGCCCTCAGGGAGCAGGGCAACAAAAACAAAATCAGAGAGGGTGCTGCAAAATAAGTCATTTGCCATTTCCGTTATCCTGTGTTTGGACGATTCACGTACACAGAATATGAAAAAGCTGATAACTTATTTCACGATACCCTCTCTGAAGGAAATTCTCATTGTTTAATTCTCTGGCATCGGTACAACCATTGGCGGAACATTTCCCTGTTGTGATGGCGGTTCCGCAGGATTAGGCGCTGGCTGAGCTGTCGTAGCAGATGGTTGCCCTACCGTTACGGGAACGGATTCTGTCGTCTGCTGAGTCGCCGTCGTATTGCTTCCCGGAGCTTCTCCTACTGCATTCCCAGCATTTCCGCCGCCGGATCCCATAACTCCAGGACCTCCTCCCGACGTGCCAGAAGTCCCCGCAACCGTACTTTCCGGCTGAGACTGCGGAAATCCGTCCCCGGCCCCTTCCGGAGCAACTGAGGATTGAATCGGATCAATGGTACTTTCGGTAGGCACGGATTCGGAAGCCATAACACTTCCCGATGTATTTCGTAAAACAACTGGCGCATGACCTCGATACGTCACCACATGATCGACTTCCTGGCTTATAATCTCATCGCCTTTCTTGATTTCCAGACGCGTCTCCCAGTAACTGCCTTTACTTCCGGAACTCTTGACCTTTTCCACATTCAACTCCAGTGTGGGATCCTCTTCATAGGTAGGTGCCGGCGGATCAATATCCTTCAGTTTCTTTGAGCGAAGTGTGTAAGTCACTCCCTCCTCCAGCACGGGAACACCATAAATGGATACGGTGACGGTCTGATCCGCATATCGAGCACGAATTCCGATCGCTGTGCTCGAATTATTTACAAACCGATAATCCGGTCCATTCCAACTGACGGTAGCGTCTGTTCCCGGAGTCACATAAGACGGCTCATAAGTATGGGATTGTCGCTTCGTTGTTTTTAATCCTGCCTTCAGCACAGCATTGTATAATGTGGATGATGTCTGACAAACACCCCCGCCGATCTCCTCGACCACCTCTCCATTGTTATAGGCCGCTGCTCCTTTATATCCTTTTGCTTCTGTCCGTTGGCCTACTGTTTCATTAAAGGAAAACTCTTCTCCTGGTTGCAAAATCGTACCGTTGATCGCCTCTGCCGACAGCTTTACGTTGGTATTTCTCTTGCTGTTTGAAGTTGTCTTCGTGGTAAAACTGGAGATCGTTTTATATTTCTCTTTTGCTGTCTCCTCACTGAATTCCGGTTCCACCACATTCATAGAAGCCGTAAGTTCTGCGTCAAAATCTTTTTTCTTTAAGGCTGCTACAATATCCCCGGCCAGCTTTTCTTGGTCTAACGCTTGTCCCTGCTCTGCTCCGCTAAACAAAAATTTGTCTGCGCTCTTATCATAGCTGGAAATGGAGCCATTTTTCGCCGCCTTGTCCCATTTAGCTGCCGCCTTTGCCGCCTCTTCTTTTGCCGCTTCTTCCAATCCGCTAGTATCCAAAGAATATTTTTCCTTCGGTTCACCGGAATATATCTCTGTCAGTAGATTATCCACTTTTCCTGCCATCAAATCTGCCACTTCATAGGTATCTTCCTGCCAGATCACCTTCATTGCCCAGGGATAATTTTTCAGAATCGCCTCCTTAGCATCCTCTCTCGACATTCCGGTGATATTAATCCCATCTACCATAACTTCTTTTTGCAATTCAGTCTCCGGAACGGAAGTCGTCTCGGTTTCCGTCTCAATCTCCTCCGGCTTGCCTCCTATCCCTTTTACCAAAAATACGATCATCGTGATCGCCGCAATCAGCAATACCCCACCGATAGCAAGTTTTGTAAAATCTGGTCCTGACTTTCTATGTCTTTTTCTGTGATTTATCCCACTTCCGGAAGATGTACTCCTGATATTACCCCTTCCAGAAGAACCTCTTGGGGAAGATGCTTTATGAGATCCTCCCCTCGAAGCAGAACTTCTATGAGTCTCGCCTCTCAACTCACCACTTCTTGTTCCTTTGCTCCTAGAGGAATTCCCGCTCTTTCCTCTCGAAGCGCTTCTCGCCCGGGAATGGTTTCCTCCATACATATTCTCTTCATCATACCTGCTCATAATATCCACCTGTTCTCTATCACAAAATCCTCGAGGATTTTTATTTTTTATATCTATATGAGTATAGCATACTTTGATAAAAAAGAAATTATATTTTTCATAAAATTATCCATAATTTTTTGGTAGTCTCTTACGATTCTCTTGTACAGCTTTTCTGTAAAACAAATCTTTCCAAAAACTTTCCAAAAAACCGGAAACAGTGACATGCAGCCCGACATATGATGAATTGTAAATAATTATTGGAGGAATTGGTATGAGCGATTTAGCAGCAACAAACTGCGGCTGTGACTGCAACTGCAATTGTAACGCAGGAGGAACCGGAGGCAACATTATCTGGCTAATTCTGATTCTGTGCTGCTGCTGCGGTGGCGGCAACAACGGATGCGGATGTGGATGTGAACATAATAATTGCTTCAGCTTCGGCTGTGGAAATGGCTGTGACTGGATCTGGATCATCCTTCTTCTCTGCTGCTGCGGTGGTGGTGGCGGCTTCTTCTGTTAAGGTTTTCGCCCCCTCAAATGAGGGGGCATCTCTTTTTTATATTTGATAATCCATCGTTTTACTCATTTTGACATTCTGTCGTCTTTTTATCTGTTTTTCCTTTCTCCGCACTGCTGCACCGCCCCCGGACGCCCCGGCCTCTGGAACAGTTTTTTCTCTGTTGACATTCCTGACAATCCTCATCAATTTCGTATACGGCATTACCATCTATAATCAATCGCGTCGCCATAATTTCATCAACCTCCTGATAAAATCAATATATGCAGCTGGTATGTTTTCCTTGAATCCTGCATATATTGTTTCAAAAAAGCAAAGGAGCCGTTTATGAACGAGGATGCAGGAACGGATGTCCGACTGACAGATTTTGACTATCTGCTGGCGGATCCCCATCTCCAAATGGTAAAAGCGGCCATTCCTTATATGCAGCAACCCGTACAGCGCTTTTTATCCATGGTAATCAAAATGCAGGAGTTAAACCGCACTATGAGTTTATTCTCCGGCAATGAAGTATCTGCCATGAGCATCAACCCTGCCGGTGAACGGAAAGCATCCCCCATCGAGATGCTACAGGCGATCAAACCTTATGCCAATCCCCGGGAACGAGAACTGATCGAAACCATCGAAAACCTACAAATCATGCTACAGGCCATGCAGACTGGCTGACCTGCACGGCTTTACGTCTGCCATTCCCATACATAACACGAAAGGAGTCGTTTATGACTGTTGATAGTTGGAAACAGGACCCTCGCCTGAAACAAATGGCGCCGGAAAAACTGGATTATCTCACTGCTTTTGCCGATCAGATTACCAGACTGCCCAAGGAACAAATCCTCCCTGCCTTTATGTCCATGCAGGTAGACGCTGCCCAGAAAGGAATTCGCTTTTCCGATTCCGAGACCGAACTTTTAGTTTCTGTCCTTACCTCCGGCATGTCCCCCAATGAAAAAAAGAAACTAGAAACGCTTCGTTTTATAGCAAAAAAGCTGGCTGCCAGGTCTTCCTGACAGCCGGCTTTTTCCGGCCCTATCTGTCCTTCGGCAAAATCACAATCTTTGCCGTGCAGTCCAATTCTTGTATCAGCAGTTTTACTTGTTCTTCTGGAATCGCGATGCATCCCTCGGTCCATGTCTTTTGCGGATCTATGCCATGCAAAAAAATGGCTGACCCCTTGCCGGGAACGCGTTCTGCCGTATTATAATCCAAAGCCAGCACATAATGATAAGATGGCTTGATACGTATCAATTCCTCTGCGGAATGCCATTCCGGAACTACTTCCCGGATATTAACCATCTGATTATAATAGCGGCTATCACTGTCATCTACCCAAAAATCACCATCTTCTACCTGCCGGTAAGGTATCTGACTGCCCGGATCCGGCAATATCCCAAAAGTACTCACAAAACCGTACATCCCTGTTGGGGTACATCTGTCCCCCTCCTTTTTATCGTTTGTCATTCCATAATATCCACAAAAGCCTGGCACACAAAACTGCTCCTTCCAAATGCCGTTTTCCTCTTTTTTTAAATAGGACACATTTACAGAAGAGCTGTCCATACCAGAACCAACTACGGCTACCAGCTGCCAGGTTTCTTCTGGAATAGAAATTCTGGTCATGATTTCTTTTGGCATGTCATTCTCCTCCTTAGCCGCGTCTCCAATTAAGATTACCTGAGTATTATCTGCCATAGCCGCTGTCCCCATCATCGAGAGCATAATTGTCAAAACTGCGGTAACTCTGATTAATCTTTGTGATATTATCTTCATGCGTATGTTCCTTTCCTGGATAGCATTTAGAAATTTCTCAATCCATTCTGGCTACCAGCACCCGTACACTCCGAGGCTGAATCTGGAAAGATTCCTTCTCCTTTCTGGGTGAAAAAAGCTCCTTTTCCCAAGTATCTGTCATCAACTCCCAGTGCATTCGTTCCGGCAATGCAGGCAACAAAACTTCTATGCTCTCCCAATATGCATTAGAAGCTACATAGACAATATCCGCCACGTCATTTTCATCCTTTCCGGCAAATAAAACACCCACATAGCGCTCATATCGGGCAAAATTCCCCCGCCATGGCTTCTCTCCGTGAAAACTCACATCTGGAAATCCACAGGCGCCATCGCTGATATTGGCGCGCAACACTCGATGCTCCTTACGAAACGCAATCATATGTTTAAAAAACTCAAAAATATCCCGATTTTTTTCCAGCTGGTTCCAATCCAACCAAGAAGTAATATTATCCTGACAATAAGCATTATTATTGCCGAATTGAGTATTTCCGAACTCATCTCCGGCCAAAAACATGGGAATTCCACGACTGCACATTAACACCGCAAACGCATTACGCATCATCTGATGCCGCAAATCAAGAACTGCCGGATCTTGTGTCTCTCCCTCTACCCCGCAATTCCAACTGTTATTGTCATTCGCCCCATCCGTATTATTCCAGCCATTCTTCTCATTGTGTTTCTTATTGTAAGAAAACATATCGTAGAGTGTAAACCCGTCATGACAGGTAATAAAATTCACGGAGGCATTTTTTCTGGTACTCACCTCATAGATATCCCGGGATCCCACCATCCGCAATGCCGCCGCCTGGGCAAACCCTTCATCTCCCTTCAAATATCGGCGCATATCATCGCGGTATCTGCCATTCCACTCTGCCCAGCGGTTCCAGGAAGGAAACGACCCCACCTGATAAAGCCCTACCGCATCCCATGCTTCTGCAATCAATTTTACATCTCCCAAAATCGGATCAAAAGCCAGAGATTGCAAAAGCGGCGGCTTATTCATCGGCGTACCATCTTCATTGCGCCCTAAAATAGAAGCCAAATCGAACCGGAAACCATTGATTCGATAAGTAGTCACCCAATAGCGCAAACAATTCAAAATCATCTGATGCACAATCGGATGATTGCAGTTTAAAGTATTGCCGCAACCGCTGAAATTGTAATAATATCCCTCCGGCGTCAGCAGATAATAAATATTGTTATCAAAACCTTTAAAAGAGAAGAATGGTCCTTGTTCATTCCCCTCTGCCGTGTGATTAAATACTACGTCCAGATAGACCTCAATCCCATTCTGATTGAACTCGCGAATCAGACGCTTCAGCTCATTGCCTTCCCGGTTATATTCCCGACTAGCCGTATAACTGGTGTTTGGAGCAAAAAAGCTAACGGTATTATAGCCCCAGTAATTATAGAGTTTCTCCCCGTTCACCTCGCGGTAATCCTGCATCTCATCAAACTCAAAGATCGGCATCAATTCTACCACATTGACTCCCAATTCCTTTAAGTAAGGCAGTTTCTCCAAAAGCCCGGCAAACGTACCAGGATGAAAAACTCCGGAAGATTTGTCCATGGTAAATCCTCGCACATGCAACTCGTAAATCACCAAATCCTCCATTGGCAACAACGGCGGACACATATCTTCCCAGTCAAAATCATCTTTTACCACTCTCGCTTTATAATGCTGTTCCCCTGGGGAGGAATCCCCCCACTGACTCTGTCCGGTAACCGCCTTGGCATACGGATCCAGCAAATATTTCGTCTTATCAAAAATAAGCCCTTTTTTCGGATTATAGGGTCCGTCCACCCGATAAGCATACTCAAATTCTTCGATATTCAATTTAAACACAATCATAGAATAGACATTGCCAATCCGATAATGCTGAGGAAATGGCAGCACAGCAAACGGCTCTTCTTCCATCCGGTGAAACAGTAAAAGCTCAATGGATGTCGCCCCATGAGAATACACAGTGAAATTGACCCCACCAGGAATCGCCGTAGCTCCATTCGTTTCATAAAACCCCGGACGTACGTCAAATCCAGCAATCCGATCCATCGGAACCAGATGAATCGCACGAGGCAGACTCAGTTCTTTGATCGGTTCTTTTTGCTCCAACTCCTCCTTTCTGGCTTTTTTCTCTATCTCTTTTCTATTTTCCATAATGTCTCTTCCCTTCCGCTCTAAGAATCCCTAAGCAAGCCATCGTTCTATGCCAGCCCAATCACCACCGCCAGTATCACAACCACAGATGCACACACAAACAAGACCGCCTGGAATTTTATCTGGAACTTCGCCCATTTTCCCCAATCCAATCTGGCCGCTGCCAGAGCACCCAACAGGCATCCGGAAGTCGGCACAATAAAATTGGTAAACGCATCGCCCAGCTGGTAAGCAACCACTGCCACCTGCCGTTCCACCCCTACCAGATCTGCCAACGGTGCCATCACTGGCATCGTCAACGCCGCCTGCCCCGAACCGGACACAACAAAGAAATTAAACACAGACTGGAATATATACATCAGCCATGCCGATACCACTGGCGGGAAATTCTTCATTCCCTCACTGATTCCATGCAGAATCGTGTTCAATACTGTCCCGTCTGTAGCACTCGTACCACCAAGGATAATGATGATTCCCTGCGCCATACCGACACACATCGCAGCGCCCAAAAGATCTGCTGCCCCCCGATCAAACGATTTTGGAATATCATTCAGCCCCATATCATTTAAATGGAATGCCACTCCGATAATCCCGGCCACCAACCCCATCACAAAAAATTGGGAAGCAATTTCCGGAATATAATACCCTTTTGCCACAACTCCCCAGATCGTCCATGCCATACAGGCGGCGATCGTCAGCAATACTAGTTTATGTCCCAACGTAAAAGGCGGCAATTCCCGACCGTTTCTGGCAAATTCCGTACGGTACGCTTCATCCGATTCATAGGCCACTGACATTTCCGGATTCTTCTTAATCTTCATGGCATAACGCATAGTAAAGACAGAGGCCAGTACCGTAAAAAAGATCCACATCGGAATCCGAAACCAGGCCCCTGACATCACCGGTACACCGGCCACGCCCTGTGCCACCGCCAACCCAAAGGGATTTTGCCAGGAAGAACCAAAACCAATCTGCGTCGCCACATACGAACACATAATCCCCACTATGGCATCGTATCCCATGGCAATAAACATCGGTACCAGAATCATCACAAAGGGAATCGCCTCCTCCCCCATGCCGAACACGGCACCACCCAAAGAAAACAACGTGATCAAAATCGGAATCAACAAGATCTCCTTCCCGTTTGTCAGATCAATCACACGCATAATGCCACTCTCCACAGCCCCTGTACGCAGCACCACCCCAAAAGCGCCACCCACTACCAGGATAAACGCAATAATTCCCACAGCCGTACCGTTTTTATCCCCGGTCGTCAAGCCCTCAAACACATAGTTTAAAATTCCCTGCCCGCCAAAATCCTCCGTGCCAAACAACGGAGCAATTTTGGTGACCCGATTGCCATTCTCATCCAGCACATATTCAAAACTTTCTGGGTCCAATACCGTCCGGCTCTTTTCTGTCCCATTCATCATGTAGGTAATTTCCCGGGTTTCATATTTTCCCAAAGGCACAAACATTGTCAAAATTGCCGCCAGCAAAATCACCCCAAAAATAATCACATAGGTATGTGGCATCTGAATCTGTTTTTTTTCTTTCATGGTATTTTCCTTCTCCTTGATTTTTTATTTCTCAATCTTGGCTTCATCCCTCAAACGTTCCCTTCCTCACAGCCTGTCCTCCGGAAACCATCACCACACCTTTGGCCATCACTATATCGATAGCCAAATTTTTTCTATCTGCCAGCACCAAATCCGCATCTACCGCTTGGGCTATCCTTCCTTTCCGAGGCAGTTTCAAAAGCGCTGCCGGATTGGCCGTCACGGCCCGCAACGCCTGAGAAAGCTCCACTCCATCTGTCAATACCGCATCTCTCATCTCCCGGTAAAGCGAAGTCACCTTTCCCACACCCAACCCTTTTAACGTACCATCTGGGTAAAAGACTGGCAGACTTCCCTGCCCATCTGAGGAAAAGGTCACATGTTCCTCTGGCACACCGGCCTCCAACGCCATTTTCAGTCCTGTACTGGCTTTGACCTCATCTGGTTCCAAAAAATCCGGATCCGAGCTGGTGGTCAAATCAATATAACCGCCCAGACTTCTGACATAATCAATCCCATCCTCCATCAAAGTCCGGCTGCGGTTGATATGGGTAGGCAACATATTCGTCGGCGGAATCTGAGTATTCTCCAACACATATCGCAAAAAGGCCAATTTTTCCGCCCCATCTCCCATATGGATATTTACCAATCCCGCTTTGCCAGAAAGTATACCTCCTACCCTCGTATCTGCCACAATACGGGCAAACTCTTCCCTTGTCGGCTGAGAGGAACGATGATCCGAAATCGCAATTTCCCCGGTTCCCACCACTTTTTCGAGTAAAATAACATCATCCATAATACTGCCTGTCAAAGTCCGCACCGGCACCTGATAGGAACCTGTATACACATAAGTGCTAATCCCCTCCTCTTCCAATCCCTTGGCCTTCGCCAACAAATTCGTCATAGTTCGGGTACAGCCATCGGTACCTAAGCACCCCACTACCGTAGTAACACCACCTAACGTGATATCCGTAAGCATAATCTCCGGAGTACGACTTCTGGCTCCTCCCTCACCGCCACCGCCCAAAATGTGTACATGGGCATCGATCAACCCCGGTAGCATCACCTTGTCACTGCCATCCAATATAGTAATCTCGTATGCCGGATCTGCGGGAAGATGATCCGCTACCTGCAAAATCTCCCCGCCACCAATCAGCACATCCTTCACTCCCAAATCTTCCGGAGCATAGATATGCACATTTTTAATCAAATACAAACGTCGATCCCTCCTCCATGCTGCGATACTTTCCACATTTTTCTAAAATTTTACCACATATTTTTCAAAAAATCATTCCTTTTTTACATTTTCTTGATAATTTATACATCCATATCTTCTCCTTTTCCTGGCAAAATCTGAATTTCCGACTGCATCTGTATCACCTCTATCATCCTCTCTGCCACTCTATGCAAATCCTTCCCGGAAATCATTATCCCATAGATGTCTACCAGGAATTTCTGCAGCTTATCCCAAAATATTTCTGGTGCCACCTCTACTAGAATTCCGGCTCCTCTCATTAATATATCCGAGTATTGCCAATTGCTGATTCCTTCTATTACTTTTGCAAATCTTTGCATGCTCAGAACCCCAAATCTTTTTCCAATCCGTTCGATAGCATCTGCTAATCCCGGTTCTACCTGCTGATATTTCAACAAATAAGCCAGCAAATATACCAAGACATCTGGATTTTCTCCATGTAGCAACAAATGAAGCAAATAATCCCTCTCTTCTTCCTTTGTCTTCTCACTTCCATGCTCTTTTTCTTTATTTTCCAGTCTGTTCTCCACTATTGTCCCCAAAAGCTCCATAGCGGCAACCTTCTTTTCCTCTGAAAGAGAACGCAAGCAACTATTCAAAAACCGATTTAGTTCTTGTAACTCCTTCACCTCTCTTTTCCCCGAACGAACCAAAAAACAGGTATTTTCCTCTCCAAACCAGAAAAATGCGTTCACACAGTGATTTTCCCAAAAGCCTCTTTTTTCATCTGCAAACCTTTGATAATAGATATCTTTTCCTACATCATTCAACAAAATATTCACATAATCATATTCCATATTATGATTCTCGATCACCTGCTGCCTTTTACGAATTCTTTCCCGGTATTTTTTGATAAATTCATCCGAAAACCCTTGCCCATCAAAAGACAAACACCGACTCACAGAATCTTCCATCAACGCAATATATTTTGCTTTATTTCCACCTTTCGAATGTCCCGTAACCGTAATTTGGGAGAAATGTTCCATCAGTCCTAAAGATCCATACCACTCCCAAGCATTTTTCTGCTGTATTGTAGATACCCCATCCGTTTCTTCTGTAGCTGCCCCACCTAAAAAGTCATCCCGCCATTCACCTGCCGCTGTCCCCCTGAACACAACTATCGCCTCTCCAAAATGACTTTGCGTGAATACAGCGCTCATTCCTCCGCCTCCGCCATCTGCCTCATCCCAATGAACATTTTGGATCCTCATGTCGCACAGCTCAGGATTTCCTGCAATCAGTTGGACAATACGATTCCATTCCCTGCCTTTCATGCAAAATCCACATTGCGCCTCATCCAAAAACGGTTTTTGTCTCCACGAATCAAGCAACGCGCCTATCGTGTTTCCCTGATATGCATCCATAGTTCTTTTGCCATCTTCCTCTTTGGGGCAATACATCAATTGATTTAATAATAATATCTCTCCTACTGACAGCATCCCTGCTCCCATTTTCCTATTCTTCCTCTCCCCCATCATGATATGTTACAATCTCTCCTCTCTCATTCTGGTTTTCCCCAATATCTCCAAAAAGGCTCTTGGAAATACCATATTATGATATTCCCAGGAGCCTTCATCGATTGTCAGAGGCTAGGCAAAAACTCAATCCAACTTTTTCACTGTAAGTGTGGCATTCACTCCACTGCCGAGCGTTACCCCCACTGCTAACACTGCGGAAAGCGCCATATCAACAGCACTTCCTGCTGTCAATGTTATAATGGTACTTCCGCTGAACAACGAGCTGGTACCTACTGCCAAAAGCCTGGAAATCGTTGCGCTGGGGACATTGACTCCATTGACTCTCACTGCAAGTGTAATTGTCGTTGCCACTGCTGCTGTCAAACTAGTAGAATAATTGATTTCATACGTACCCGGATTCGCAACTACAATACTGTTTGCCGGTACATAAGTTGCCTCTTTTACTGGCCCCGCAGTGGAAAGTGGAATCTGTGTCGTTCCTCCCACTGTCAAATTCAAAGTTTGAGGTGCTGTGCTATACAATCCTCCATAAGCATTCAACCCATTTGCCGGACCGGTTACCCCAGTAGCACCTGTAAGACCTGCTGGGCCAGTGGCTCCCGCTGCTCCCGTGGCTCCTGCCGGACCAGCCACCCCTGCTGGGCCCGTTGGTCCTGTTGGACCGACTGGGCCCTCCGGACCCGTCGCTCCTGTGGCTCCCGCTGGGCCTTCCGGACCGGTGGCTCCCGTCGCTCCCGCTGCTCCTGTGGCTCCCGCTGGACCCTCCGGACCGGTGGCTCCCGTCGCTCCCGCTGCTCCTGTGGCTCCCGCTGGACCCTCCGGACCGGTGGCTCCCGTCGCTCCCGCTGCTCCTGTGGCTCCC
>JAAWNY010000121.1 GCA_022799175.1 Lachnospiraceae bacterium
AAAAAAGATACAGAAATAAAACAAATTTTGAGGTAAGTGTAAATGAAATTTATATTAATTATTTTTTGAAAGGGGAAAAATATGCGCTAAGAGATTTAATGGAAGTTGCTTTGATTTTAATAGATGTATTAGGCTATCAGCTAAAGCAGTTGGAACCGGAAAGTAAATTTTGCTTTTTGGTCAGTTGTGATACAGAATTTAACTCGGTGACCATGATGTTTCATAAACTTAGAGAAGAGGATGGTATGTGGTTAGGAGAGAACTGGGCTGCATACAAAGAGCCGGTCGGATATGTAATTATTTGAAAAAGGGTGGAGAAAAAGGAACAAAAGTGTGCTTCGGATATTCTCACGATATAAAATCTCGGCAGCACAACTTTTGTTCCGCGCGCGGACAGGCTGCAGAGCAGCTTTTTCTTTACTGCGAGCTGCGCATCCTGCCCGAGGCTATTTAATTAATAATGTTCTTTTCTGTCGTCTCTGCGATCATTGTGACCATTACAGTCACAGCAACAGGATTGCTGGAAATTAGGATTTTCTTAGGAATTAAGTTTGATGAATGGATAGAATCTAATAATGGAAAAAGTAAGTTTACAAAGGGGAATTATGGAATATATAAGATAGGACAGTTGCAGATAAAAACGTATTCTGATGAAGTATGGTGAGAAGGTGCTTGGTATTTTAAAGATAGATCTCAAAGTTTGGTGTAAACCTATATAGAGGATGCTATGCTTCAAAATTCAGATGGAAAGACAAGTTTTGGTAACGATGATTATATAGCGGATCTTGATGTGGCGAACATTACTTTCTATATGGAGAAAGATGGGATTAGTTATCAGGAAGCAACGAAAAAATATCATAGTGAGCTACAAAAAGGAGCGTCACGAGCCACAATATTTTGTCGCATACATAAGTATGAAGATGTTGAAAAAGTAGTATTGGACCGTCTTGGAATAAAAAATCTAAAAGAATTAAAAAGCAATAGCCTGAATCGTGAAGGAGAAAGGATGAAAAAGAAAAAGTTGCGGAATTTTTTGAGACCATTGTATGGGGAGAGCTTGCTGATGGAGCTGTAGTAGTAACAGATACTGCAGTAGACTGGAAAAGATACTATTGGTGGATTCGTGGAATCAAAAAGCGGGGATGGCGAAAAGCGAGTCAAGCCGGAAGGGGAGGCATATGAGGAAGGAACAGGAGGAAATATTTTGGGTCTGAGCGAAGCGAAAAGGAATGATAAAAAATATGGTTAAAAGAAAATATCCAGAAATATTGGTAACCTTTTTAGTCAAAGGAAAGAAGCTGGATTTAAATGAATTTAGTAAAAAAATGGATATTATTCCTACAGAAACAAGAAGTTTGGAGGATTGGCCAGAAGCAATTAAAAAAAATAAAACGTTACCGGTAGAATTACAGCCAAGATGTGTGTGGAAAATCACAATGCACGGAGAGAAGAGTAACACGGCCGAAAACCTTCTGAATGAAATACTACGTAGGTTAGAAGATAAAGTGGAAGTATTAATATCTGAATGTGAAAAATATAATTTGACAATAGCTTTAATACTTACGGTTTATTGCGAGGCAAACTTTCTTCCGGAAATGACATTTTCGAAAGAAATGGTGGAGTTTATGGGAAAACTTAAAGGAGAAATAATTATAGATCTTAATATTGACTGATATTATTTATCTATAAATAATATCATCACAAAAATACACCGTTCGGGGAACAGATCTTTGCAGAAGGAGAAAACGCAGAGGACGGGTTCTTGTACAATGCAGAAGCCTATGATGCGGTGAGCGGAAGTTATTACCTGAGGGCAAGATTTTACGAACCGGCCACCATGCGTTTCAACCAGCCGGATGCCGCGCGCGGGGATGCAAGGGAGCAGCAGTCATTAAACCGGTATGCGTATGTGCAGAATAATCCGGTCATGTATGAGGACCCAAGCGGGGAGATCTTGGTTCTGGTTGGTATCGGGATTGGCCTGGCAGTTGGCGGAGCTTATGCTGGTTATAAATATCAAAACAATAGGAACAGACAGCAGGGGATATCCGGATCAAGGACAGAGACAGGAACGAAAACCCCGAAAAGTACAACCGGTTATACAGGTACGGCAAAACAGAATAAAAATCAGAGCAGTAATCAGGGCAGTTCTTCTTACCACAGTACTGGCAAACAGAACCAGTCGAAAAACTATGGGTATACAACTAACACAGGAAGCAGGGGCCTGTCAGGATCTCAGCAAAAGAATGGAAGTGTTCCGGCAGCAGCAAGAAACAACCAAAAGATTGGGACTGTGCAAAAAAATAGTGGGACAAAGAGTTCTTCAAAAGCATGCAGTGCATCAAAAAATTCAGATTCGAAGAAAAAAGCGGTTCTGGTGCCGAATAAAGCAGTCAAGACTGGAACCGCTATAGCGGCTCCGGTGGTGGTAGAACTTCTGCCACAAGCATGGCCCTGGATTGTGGCAGGTGGCAAGGTTTTTATAAGCGCATTAGCCGGAATGGGAATTGTCACATTGGTTGGAGAACTGCTTGAATCCAAGGGCGACGAAAAGGAGGGAAGAGTCGAGCCAGAGGGGGAGGCTGTAAAAGAAAGTCGAGCAAAAGATAAAAGTAAAGGAAAAGGGAAAACAAAAGATAAAGGGAAAACACC
>JAAWNY010000122.1 GCA_022799175.1 Lachnospiraceae bacterium
GCGGAGCGAGTTTGTATATTTTCGTTTCGATTTTAGCAAAAGTCAGGGGTTTTAGGAATTCTTAATCTCGAAACCGGAAAAAGGAACAGACCATTTTCTATTGCTTCTCTCCCCTACTTCTTGGCGTACCTTTTATCACTACTTATCTAAATGACATTGATGAGAAGCCCCTGCTTAGCCCGGAAATCTTTTTTGTATTGATGAACAATCTCTGCCGGAGTTTTGTTTTGATATTGCGTGGCATCTTTTATGTTGTGTCAGTACATTCTGTTATCCTGTTCATCGTAAATTCAGCATTTCTCTGACTTATATGTATATCTCCGCAACGAAAAGGCAACCAGATACCATTTCATTATCCAGATTTATGTTAAATTTTGTTTCCAAATAAGGCTTTGTGCAGATTACGTACTTCATAATAATCCAATTCCAAAATAAAATCTTTCATACTTTTACCTCACTTGCCCCTTATAAAGGAAGTCATCAACCATCCCCGTATCGATTTCGAGGCCATCCGAGACCACATGGTTGATGACTTGTCTGAGCTTTTGATTTATCTGTCTCCAATGATGAAATCATCAGCCATTTCAAAAAACTTACACCTGCACTCTGGACAGACTGACGGAATGATCAACGGACAAAATTTCAGTTTCACATATTTGATATGCAGCCCCTCTATAGCCATCAAACAATCTTTTTCCTTTAGGTTATCCCCCCTTGTTGGAATATAATATGGAAACGGATACCCACAGCATGAACACCGCCAAAAAAGTTTGGGGGTAAATCCAAACGGAACAGCCAAAAAGGAAAGCAGGAATGATATGGCAGTTACCAGGATTAAAAA
Organism: Lachnospiraceae bacterium; assembly: GCA_022799175.1. Classification (GTDB taxonomy): domain Bacteria; phylum Bacillota; class Clostridia; order Lachnospirales; family Lachnospiraceae; genus Brotaphodocola. The sequence goes on from JAAWNY010000122.1 coordinate 842, forward strand.
TGTCAGAAACGGATGGTTTTCTATCATGACACTCAGTTCTGCATCCTTTCCAAAAACAAGTACAGAAACAAGCAGCACCATACTGTCCAAGCAAAAAACGGCAAAGCATCCCCATTGTATCAGGAATACCGCTTTCGCAAAGGCACAGCATCGCCGGAATCGAGGCGGCATCTGTGGGAAAACATATGGAAATGGTTTTGATGTATTCTCCTGCTGCAATCGCCAGTTTGTAATATCATCCATGGGTCTTTTCATCATCCTGTCCTCTGGTAACTCCTTAAAGTTTTACACACTGCTATACTTTCTACCCAATTTATAACTTGATAAAAGTATCTGCATCTAAATAATGGTTCAACGCTTTCAGCAATTCTTCCTCGGTGGCATCTCTTTTCTGATTCAAGCATTGATAACAACATCTGTCTACCAGCTCTGGCATAATTGAATAGTCCATATTGTTTTCAATCGCATATTCCGAGAAAATCTCTTCCTCGTTTTCATCAAATTCCGGTCTAGAACCTATGTAGCAGGGGGTAGATAAAGATAACATATCGTCTGCTTCATAAATGTACCAGTCATTATCTTCTTCCACTACGCTTTCTTCTTCATCATTTAGAGCTGCTCTGCCCAGTCAATTCCTGAATAAAGTTTTCCCGTTCGTATAAAATACTCCACTGCCTTTATACCAGCTTCCATATTGGTAAGCGCAAGGTATTTTTCGATAGGTGATTGACCACCGCTTTGCACATGGGCAAATTCTTCTACCCCAGTATATTCTGGATTATAGGAATAATAATTCTTTTCCTCTTTGGTTCCACCATGCAAGCTAAGGCCGATTGCCAGCCATTCCCCATCACAGTTTACTTCAAGCTGATCAACTTCCCCATAGGGATCTAAATACAAATATATATTAAGCCCCTGCGGGATTTCTTTCAAAATTTGGGAAATTACTTCTTCTGTAATTTCCTCAGCTTCATAGGAAGAGTAAGGCGGATCATAATAATCGATGTGCTTTACCTCGATTGCTTTTGGATCATAATCCAGTATATTTTTCTGTTTGGGAATAATCTGAACTTCCATGCCAGTCAATGTTTTAATTATTTTAGGTTCCATGATACCATCTCCTTATTGGTCAATTAAAGTCATTTAAAAAGCAAATTCTTAATCACAGATAAATTTCAAAATTATCATAACCGTGAGTGCAAAGAAAAGCTGCACAAAAACATTCTGTATCCAAATCATTCTCCTTTGAAAAGTCCAGAAATTCTTCCAGCGTTTCAAGAAATAAAATGCTTTGGATAATCCCCAATGTCATTTAGATAAAGTAGTGGCAAAAGGTACGCCAAGGAAAAGGGCGAGAAGCAATGAAAAATCGTCTGCTCCTTTTTCCGGTTTCGAGATTAAGAATTCCTAAAACCCCTGACTTTTACTAAAAGCGAAACGAAAATATACAAACTCACTCCGCTCAGACAATATACATTTTCGTTTCAACGCTAAATTCAGGACATCCATAGTTTTTCCCTCCTTGCCCGCTAAAATGATTTTCTGATATCAATGGTTATCCGAATCTGCGCTTTTCAATTCTGCGCTTCCGCCAACTGGTTCAACAAGATAATAATCATTCTGTTAGCATTTTTCGTCTGCTTATGTCATTATCTCTTTTCTTTTTCTCAGCCAAACGACTACACACCACGCCGCCGCTTTACCGTGCGCCGCTTACCGGCGGGCCATAGATTTCTTCCATGAGCACCCGGGAGAAAAGCTGCCCCCGGAGATACTTTCGGAGACGGAAAAGATAAGCCATAGAAC
>JAAWNY010000040.1 GCA_022799175.1 Lachnospiraceae bacterium
TGTATATTTTCGTTTCAACGCCAAAATCAGGGATTTAAGGACTTCTAAATCTCTGCAAAGTCAAAATTCACAGACCATTTCCCGGCGCTTCTCTTCCCTCTTCCTTGGCTGATTTTCTCGTTTCCTTATCTAAATTACATTGGATAATTCTCTCCTTTTTTCTTTTAAGATATCTCTATTTCATCGTCCTCTTTCTTCGGCATATATTTATCAAAAATGCCTACAATCACGTAAGAATTCATGAATGCTAATAAAGGAAATCCAAACAGAAACAACAGAGCCTGCAGCATCGGCAACACAAAAAGCGCCACCAGCACTAGGCCAATATCCATCGCTAAAATCCCCAGCGAATGTAAGGCATGACGCACAGAAATAAAGAAAGCATTAAACAGAGTTCTTTTTATCGGATTATAGAATCGCGCCTGTAGTGGAAATACAAACAGCAAAACGAAAAGATAGATCAAGGAAAACCCGCCAAAAACTGCTACCATAATTGTACGAAATGTTGATGGCGTTTTCTGTATTCCGAGAAAAAAATACAAATCAAATCCTAAAAGGCATCCTACTGCCAGCATAATCAGCCAGAGCACTGTCGCCTGTTTGAAATTCTCCTTAAATGATTTGAAAAAGGAACGAATCGTCGGTCCCTCCTCATCCCGCACCAATTTTAAAGTTACGTAATATACTGCCGTGGTGGAAGCTCCCACTGTTACAATCGGAATGCTGCAAATCAGCCAAAGCACATTGAGAATCAAAACATCACAAAACTTGCCAATAAATCTCCAGACTGGATTATCATAGTTAAAAATTCCCGATAACATTGTCTCACTCCTCCTTTGATTCAAAAAAGCAGACAGATTCAAAAGACCAATCCGCCTGCTTTTCCACAATTTACACTCTCTTTACTGTGGCTTCTCCACTTGCACAATCGCTACCTTCTGCATGGGAATCCGGCAATGCCGGTCACTGCCAAACTCTACTATCACCGTATCATCGGTCATGTCAATAATCACGCCGTAAAATCCACTGCTGGTCAATACGGTATCTCCGATCGCCACGCTGGCCATCAGCTCTTCCCTTTTCTTTTTCTCTTTCTGCTGAGGACGAATCGCCATAAAATACATCAGCACGATGAAAAAGATAATATAACCAAATAACAAGGACACTGGCATTCCACCAGCTTGTGTTGCTGTCAACATAAGCACCCTCCTCACAGATCATCCTTCCGCCTCGCCGGATGTCTGACTTTTTCTTTTAATATTGTTGTTGGCAAAAACACCTCAGTCCTCCTGTGGCCCTGCCTCCATCCCGCTAAGCTTCCTTGCCTTATATTCTGCATAACGGTGTTCTTCGATTGCGTCGCGAATCTCTTCCATCATTGTATTATAAAAATACAAATTGTGCAAGACACATAATCGCATTCCCAGCATTTCTTTTGCCTTGAACAGATGCCGGATATATGCCCGGCTATAAGAACGGCACGCCGGACACTGACACCCTTCTTCAATTGGCCGGGAATCCAACTCATATCTCTGGTTCAACAAATTCCGCTTTCCCTGGTTCGTGTACACATGGCTGTGACGTCCATTTCGGGAGGGATACACACAATCAAAGAAATCCACTCCCCGATCCACTGCCTCCAAAATGTTGGCTGGTGTACCCACTCCCATCAGATAAGTGGGCTTGTCTTGAGGCAGGTGAGGAACCGTCACATCAAGAATATGATACATTTCTTCATGGCTCTCCCCCACGGCCAGTCCACCCAGCGCATATCCGTCTAAATCCATCTTGGCAATCGTCTTTGCATGTTCAATTCGGATCTCTTCCTCCACGCCGCCCTGGTTAATCCCAAACAGCAGCTGTTCCTGGTTAATGGTGTCCGGCAGGGAATTCAACCTGGCCATCTCCCGCTTACAGCGCTCCAGCCACCGGGTAGTCCGCTCTACAGAATTTCTGATATAATCATAATCCGCACGGCTGGAAGGACATTCGTCAAAAGCCATGGCAATGGTGGACCCCAAATTGGACTGAATCTGCATACTTTCCTCTGGCCCCATAAAAATCTTGCGTCCGTCAATGTGAGAATTAAAATAAACTCCCTCCTCCTTGATCTTGCGCAAACCAGCCAAAGAAAATACCTGAAATCCGCCGGAGTCCGTGAGGATCGGACGATCCCAGTTCATGAATCGATGCAGTCCCCCGAACTGCTTAATCAATTTGTCTCCCGTACGCACATGGAGATGATACGTATTGGACAGCTCCACCTGGGTTCCAATCTGACGCAGATCATCGGTAGATACCGCTCCTTTAATCGCCGCCACTGTACCTACATTCATAAAAACTGGCGTCTGGATGGTGCCGTGCACGGTCTTCACTTCCGCCCGCTTGGCACGGCCATCCGTCGTAATCAGTTTATATTTCATCTTCAATTTTTCTCCGCCTTCGTTTCTGCACCCTTTCTGCCTTTTGTCACAGTCATCACATACCACAACGCCCCTGTCACACATACAGAAGAATAGGTGCCACATACAATACCTGTCATCAGTGGCAATGCAAACTCCCGAATCGAGGACACACCCAGCAAGAACAGTACAAACACCATGATAAAGGTGGTTAGTGAAGTATTGATGCTGCGGGTAAACGTCTGGGTAATACTCTGATTTACCAGTTCTTCTAGCTCCTGTTTTGGCGTTCTGCCTGCTAGATTCTCCCGGATACGGTCAAAAATCACTATTGTTGCATTGATAGAATACCCCACGATCGTCAACATACAAGCAATAAAGGTCGAACCTACGGACCATTTTGCTATTGCATAAAAAGTCAATACTACCAACACATCATGCACAAGCGCAAGGATCGCGCTGGTGGCAAAACGAATATCTTTAAATCGGAACCAAATATACAAAAGCATCAAAATCGTAGCCAATACCACTGCTACTACGGCATCCTGCTTCATCTCTTTACTGACAGCAGCAGAAATACTCTCTGCCGTAATCAGCTCCTTTTCCACCCCGAACTCTTCTACCAGAGCACTCTCCAAAGCCTGACGTTGATCGATTGACAATGTCTGGGTCTTGATAATCACCTCATTGGTTCCTTCTACCTTTTGGGTCTGTACATCGGCATTACCGGTAATTTTCGAAACCACTGGCACTACCTGGCTGGAAATATCCTCCAGAGAAAGGTTCTCATTAAATGTCACGTTTGTCGAAGTTCCGCCAGTAAAATCCATGCCATAATTGAGAGCTCTTCCTGTCTGGGCATTATTCAAAAGCATTGCGCCCCATCCTGCCACTACCATTATGATAGAAATCCCAAAGCAAATCTTCTTTTTGCTCAGGAATGCAATCAGCTTACCATCCTTCTTCACACCATAACATTTCGGATTCTCAAGTCCCAAATGATACAAGCTATAGATAGCAAACCGCGTTACAAAAAGCGCCGTGAACATGGACAAAATGATGCCGATTGCCAAGGTGGTGGCAAATCCCTTCACTGTACCGGAACCGCGGAAATACAACACTGCTGCCGCAATCAATGTAGTCACATTGCCATCCACAATCGCAGATAACGCCTTGTTAAATCCCGTTTTGATCGCGGAATGCACCACCTTACCATGTCCCAGTTCTTCTTTAATACGGGTAAATATGATAACGTTAGCATCCACGGCCATACCGACTGACAAAATGATACCGGCAATTCCCGGCAGAGTCAAAGTAACCTCAAAAGCTGCCAGTAAAATCAGAATTAATCCCACATACAGTGCCAATGCCAATACCGCGGCGATTCCCGGAACCAGATAAGCGGCAGCCATAAACACTGCAACCAGAGCAAAACCAATCGCACCGGCCTTCAAACTGGTAGCAATCGCCTCTTGTCCTAATTTAGCGCCCACAACGTTAGAACGCAGCTCCTCTAGCTCCAAAGACAACGAACCAATTCGGATGGTAGATGCCAAATTGTTGGCCTCTTCATATCCATTCATACCGTCGATTTGACACTGGCCGCCAGTAATCGCCTCCCGAACTACCGGACTAGATATGATAGCACCATCATAGATAATGGAAATTCTCTTTCCTACATTTTTTGTGGTGGCATCTGCAAAGCTGCTGGTACCCTCCGGAGTAAATGTCAGGCTGACCACATAAGAGCGTATTCCATTTTGCTCTGTTTGTCCCACTTTAGCTGTAGCTACCTGATCGCCCGTCAGAATCACCTGTCCTACTTCATCTACAAATATCAAGGAACCTGGTTTTCCCAGATCCTGCAAAATTGCATTCGCATCGGATACGCCAGGGATATCGATATTGATGCGGTTGGCTCCTTCCCGGTATACCTCTGCCTCTGTACTATAGTTCTGTACTCTCTGCTGCAATTTGTAAACCGTGTCCGCCATATCTTCATCCGACGGATTCTGCTCTACTGCTTGATAGGTAATGCTGACACCACCGGCCAGATCCAGTCCCAGCTTGATATTATCCATGGTATCATAGCCAAGATATCCGAACAGCCCCACCGCAACCAGCAGAACCAACAGGCTCAAAAATCCTTTTACCTTATTGTTCTTCATTTTCTTTTCTCCTTACTATTGGAAAGAACTATAGGAAATCTCTCAACAGTTCCTTACCATTTATATATACCTAACGGGTATACCACAACTTCTGTTCCTATCGGAACCAACAAACCTTCTCCGATCCAATCTCGCTATTTGCCAATCTCTGCCTTTTGTCCGTCAGCTTCCTCCACATCGGCCAGCGCCGCCTGAATCATAATTGCACACTCGATCCGCTTTTTCTGCATCTCACAGCCAATGTCATAGGCATCCGTAATACTCCCGTGAAAATTGTAAGAGTTAGCAGCGCAACCGCCACTGCAGTAAAACCGGGCAAAGCAATCCCGGCATTTATCTTTTGCATATACATTGCACAATTTAAACGCATCTTGAATATCGGTTCGGATAACCCCTTCTTCCACATTTCCCATTCGAAAATCTTCTTGTCCCACAAATTGATGACAAGGATACAGGTCTCCCCATGGCGTCACTGCCAGATACTCCGTCCCCGACCCACAGCCGGACAGCCGTTTAGCCACACAAGGTCCCTGACTCAAATCTATCATAAAGTGGAAAAATTGAAAACCTTTTCCCGCTTTCTTCCTTTTGATATACTCCACTGCCAACTTATCATACTCTTCCAGAATCTGTGGTAGGTCCTCCTCGCGAATAGCATATGGCTCTTTGGGCGACGCCACCACCGGCTCAACGGACATCTGCGCAAATCCCAAATCAGCAAAATGCTTGACATCCTCAGAAAAATCCAGATTATGCCGCGTAAAAGTCCCTCTCACATAATAGTCTTTCCCAACACGAGACTTGGCAAACTTCTGAAATTTGGAAACAATGATATCGTAGCTGCTTCCCTTTCCACTGCGAGTTGGCCTCATATAGTCATTGACCTCCCTGCGTCCATCCAGGCTCAAGACCACATTGCTCATTTCCCGGTTACAGAATTCCATAATCTCATCGTTTAGCAATACTCCATTCGTCGTCAAGGTAAACCGAAAACGCTTGTCATGGACGGCCTCCTGAGATCTGCCATATTCCACCAGTTGTTTTACCACATCCCAATTCATCAGCGGTTCCCCGCCGAAAAAATCCACCTCCAAATTCCGCCTTTTTCCAGAATTGGCAATCAGAAAATCCAGCGCTTTCTTTCCCACCGCAAAGCTCATCAGCGCCCGCCGACCATGGTACTCCCCTTCCTCGGCAAAACAGTAGCGACATCCCAGATTGCAGTCATGAGCGATATGCAGACAGAGAGCCTTCACCACTGTCTTGCGTTTTTTAAAATCCGTCACATATTCCTGATAAATATCCCTGGTAAACAGCTCTTCTTCATCCACCAGAAACTGAATCTCCTGTAAAGCTTCCTCCACATCAAAAGAACTCCAAGTCAAAATCCTTTGACTGTTTTTTTCTGTTATTCCACCAGTCAGTTGTTCCCGTACCTGCTCGCACAGTTTTTCTGACAGCTTTTCCGGCTTTTCCAGCTCCCCGACTTCCGGCGCCAACAGCCGGATCGCCTCATACACCACATCATCCACCACATGTACGGAACCGCTTGCCACATCCATCACGATATTGTAGCCGTTATTTCTATATTGATGAATCACGTATATTCTCCTTTTTCTCCCAAAGCAACAAAAATCCTGCTCATAACGAAAAACCCCTACAATCCAGGACCATAGGGGTCTTTTCTTGCTCTACAAGTATTCATCTGCCGCTCCGGATTACCGGTTTGCATTCTCACAACTCTGATTCCCCACGGTGCAAGAAGTCTTACATGCAGACTGGCAAGAAGTCTGGCACTCACCGCAGCCACCCTTCTTCATAGATTCCTTTAGAGTCTTATTATTTAAAGTTTTTATGTGTTTCATATCACTTTTACCTCCTATCATTTTTTATCTGCCGCGATTATACCATATGTCCCTATTTCCCGCAAGTTTTTTATTACAAGATTTAAAATCCGGCTCCTACATCCATAGTAATACTTGTTTCAGCAGCCTTTCTTTCTCATTTTTTTTCGGACATTCCAGCACCAAATCCAAAAGCTGTTGGAGAATCTGCCCCATTTCCTTTCCTGGTCTCACCCCAACCGCCATCAGATCTCCACCGTTTACTGCTAAATGCTTCAGATCCAGGCAGTCTCCCCGTTCGCGGATTTCTTCTGTCAGCCGGCGAATCGCTTCTCCATACGCATTCAATTCCACCAGTGCATCCCACACTTCCGGAAGCATCTTACTCATAGCCCGACGCACTTCCACCTCTTCTGCTGGGATTTCCCTGCCGGCCCAAGTTACCAACGTTTTCACTTTACCGATCGTATCATTGTCCAGCTTTAAATCCTTGAGCGTTCGCTCTGCCGACACGGAATCGGCCAGACGCAAAAAGGCCGCCCATCGCACATATTTTTCAACAGAAAGCCCTGGCAATCCCCGGAACTCCTGCCAAGGCAATGCGGCAAACTCTGGTGAAATATATCTGCTAATTCCCGTTTCATACACCTGTCGGATTCTTTCCGGATGGGCCGAACACAGAAGCTTTGTTAGCTCCACCTGAATCCGTTCTTTGCTTACCCTGGCAATATTCGGGGCGATTTCTACGATCGCATGGTATGTCTGTTCCTCAATCGTAAAATCTAGCTGAGCAGAAAAACGGATCGCCCGCAAAATCCGCAACGCATCTTCCCCAAAACGATCGCTAGCTTTGCCCACGGAACAGATAACCTTACGTTTCAAATCTCCTATCCCATCAAAAGCATCCACAATCCCCGTCTCATGACTGTAGGCCATGGCATTGATAGTAAAATCCCGCCGTTTCAGATCCTCCATAAGTTCTGAGGTAAAGGCCACTTCCTTAGGATGGCGGCCATCTTCATACTCTCCGTCAATTCGGTAGGTAGTTACTTCATATCCTTTGTGATCCATCAGAACGGTAACCGTTCCATGCTGAATTCCAGTATCGATCGTCCGATGAAACAGCTGTTTCACTTCTTTTGGACGGGCTGAGGTCGTGATATCCCAGTCTTCCGGCTCCCGCCCCAAAAGTGTATCACGGACACAACCGCCCACCGCATATGCCTCATAGCCTTCTTGTCTCAGCTTTTCAATGATTTTCTCCACCTGCGGCGGCATCGGGATCCGTTGCTCTTTCATGCCTTTTGTCCTCTCTCACCATGATTTCATTCAGCCTCTTGCTTACGCGCTCGGCTATTTCCTTTCGCTCCTTCCTCGCTTCTTGAAATTTCGGGAAACCCGAACCTCGCTTCGCTCTCTTCGGGTAGCGAATAGCCTCCCGCTTACGCGCTCGGCTATTCTTTAGTATGCTCTTCCCCAATATACCATTTTGGTTGCCGGCTTTCCGCAACAGACACATTTATCCGAGAGATGTTCCTGGGCAAAAGGCATACAGCGAGAGGTAGCGCCAGTCGCTTCCTTAATCTTATCTTCGCACTCCCGGCTTTCGCACCACATGGCCTTCACAAAACCAGGCTTTTCTTCTACCGTTTTGATGAAAGTCTCAAAATCCGTCGCCTCATAAGTATGGGCATCCCGATGAGCGCGGGCGCGCTCTAGCATTTCTTTCTGTATCCGCTCCAGTAAAGCTTCTACCTGTTCTGCGATCTCATCCAGAGATACTACCAGCTTTTCATGTGTATCCCGTCGCACCAACACTGCCTGGTTTTGTGCTATATCCTTAGGTCCGATCTCCACACGTACCGGAATGCCGCGCATCTCCGACTCACTGAATTTCCACCCCGGGCTCTTATCCGAATCATCTACTTTCACCCGGAAGTGGGAGAGAGCTTCTTTAATGGCAAGCGCCTTTTCCAGCACGCCTTCCTTCTTCTGTTGAATCGGAACAATCATCACTTGTGTGGGCGCAATCCGAGGCGGCAGCACCAGCCCGCTGTCATCGCCATGCACCATGATGATTGCTCCAATAATCCTGGTTGACATTCCCCAGGAGGTTTGGTGAACATACTGCAGAGAATTATCCTTCGCCGCGTATTGAATCTCAAAAGCTTTGGCAAATCCGTCGCCAAAATTATGACTGGTACCAGACTGCAATGCTTTGCCATCATGCATCAGTGCCTCAATGGTATAAGTAGCCTCTGCACCGGCAAATTTCTCCTTATCGGTCTTCTGCCCACGAATGACCGGAATCGCCAGCACCTCTTCACAGAAATCTGCATATACATTCAACATCTGTTCCGTCCTTTCCTGGGCCTCCTGAGCCGTGGCATGAGCCGTGTGACCTTCCTGCCACAAAAACTCCCGGGAACGCAAGAAGGGACGGGTGGTTTTCTCCCAGCGAACTACGGAACACCACTGGTTATACACTTTCGGCAAATCCCGGTAAGAGTGAATATCTCTGGCATAAAAATCGCAAAATAAGGTTTCTGATGTCGGCCGCACACACATCCGCTCCTGCAGCTCTTCCAACCCGCCATGCGTGACCCAGGCTACCTCCGGCGCAAAGCCCTCTACGTGATCCTTCTCCTTCTGCAGCAATCCCTCCGGGATAAACATCGGCATGTATACATTCTCCACACCCACTTCTTTAAAGCGCTTATCCAGCTCCTTTTGAATATTTTCCCACAAGGCATATCCTGCCGGTTTGATAACCATACAGCCTTTCACACTGGCATAATCGCACAGCTCTGCTTTCTTCACCACATCCGTATACCACTGGGCAAAATCCTCGCTCATCGATGTAATCGCTTCTACCAATTTCTTCTCACTGGCCATGATACTCCTCCTTTATCTTCCATCCATCACTAAAGTCTTCCGCTAAAGCAAAAAACATCCAATCCCCTGTCATTTATGACAGGGGACCGAATGTTCTTATCACGCTTCGGCGGTACCACCCCTATTAGCTTTTGTCAGTTCCTGTCTTGTGCTATCGCACTGACATATATCTGCTAAAAGCTCTCTCATATCCGTTAACGCCGGACATCACGCGCACTTTCCTGCGAAAACTCCAAGGCCGGTTCAGCTTTCAGGAACATGAAAGCCTCTCACCCTGCGGCTTTCTCTCTGGACATGTATGTCAGCTTACTATTCCTCTTCTTCGTCATGGTGATTCTACGCTATTTTCCACAGTTTGTCAAGCGGTTCCAAAGATTGCACACGGTAACGATAACTTGGATCATCGTTCTGCTTATGTTTACCGTTCAGAATTACATTCTTTTCTCCATCCAGCAAAGTACATCCGCCACTACTTCATCCTTACAATATTCATTAAAAATCTCATGGAACAGATTCCCATAAATCTTCATCTGCTTATCGGTTGAGACTACCTCCTCAAAAAAACGATAAGTATCTTTCACACTCACCAAACCATCTTTTTCTCCATGAAGCATCAATACCGGATAAGCAAAGCTCTTCACCTTTTCTTCAAACCAGGCAAGTCCATCACAAATGGCATAGCACAAACCTGTGGTAAATGTTTTCGTATTATAAGGATCTTTTCCATACCAGTCCACCACTTCAGCCACCGAACACACTCCTGCGCCCAGCTCATTCGGTAACTTCGTATGTACATCTTGTCCCTTGGGAACTCCGGTAATCAATCCACCCAGATCATAGGTCAACGCTCCGCTAGTTACGATTCCTTGCAGTCTCTGATCCGGATATTTGGCCCCATATAGCGCCACCGTAAAGCCGCCCATACTGTGACCAATCAAAAATACCGGAATATCCGGATTCTCTGCAATCGCCATATTCACTACTACGTGAGTGTCGTCTAGCAACTCATTGAAATCCGAATAAAAGGTCCTCTCTCCTTTTGAACGTCCATGCCCTCGGTGGTCAAACCGATAAGTGCCAACCCCTGCCTGGTGGAACAATTCTGCAAAATAGTCATACCGCCCCTGATGCTCACAAAGTCCATGTACAATCACTGCCACCGCCTTTGCCTGTTCCGGAATTTCCTTATTTAGATACAACTGCTCCCCGTCGAATGAAGAAAACATCTCACCCATTTTGTAACCCTCCTCATTTTATATTTCGTACTTTAAGCATACCATATTCTCACTTCAAAGTACATCATAATTCCGGTTTATCATCAGTCATTATCTGGCATCAGCTTAATTCGAACCATAATCTGTCGCACAAAACTCCCTTCTGGCAATTCCATATCTTCTACATGAGTCTGTGCCGGAAACTCTCCCTCCTCCTCTAATTCCAGTGCCAACCAGTTATAAGCCGCCTCCTTAGCATCCTCCAATGCATCCTCCAGATCGGGGCCATCTGCTTCACAGCACTCCAGATCCGGAAATACCACATGATAACCTGCGTCTTCTTTATGCGGTGTAAATACCGCCGGATAAGTAAATGTCATAATTTTGTATCTCCATTCTTTTTCTGTCACCACAGACAGCAACTTTTATTCCTTCTGACTCTCATTATAAATTTCTGTTCCTTGGTTGTCAATTCTACCTATTCAAATAATTTACGTCCTGCTGTTTTGGCAGATCAAAATATTTTATCTGGGTATTTCCCAGTTCCGGTTCCAGCTGTACTGCTGAGATCCGTCTGTTTTCTTCCGTAGCAAAATAATAGGTCCGGCTCTCCGCACACATTGCAGCAATGCAAAGAGTTAAATCATAGTCCTCACTATCCTCCCCCGCCCGGATAATTCCCCGTGGAATATCCACAGTCGCAAAATTGTGAAACATTTTAGAAATTCCGTCTAGCTCATTGACTCCCTTCACTGCATATTCTTTAATAAATGCCATCCGCACAAACCGGGATGGTGAGGAATAATCTCCAGGCAGCCCCATTCCTCCTCCTTGATTTTCCCCAAATTCTGCTATTCGGATGCCATTCCATTTGCGCGGCCGGATCGGCAGATTACTGACTCCGGTATAATTACAAAGATTCGTCAGATGCCACGGATAATCTGGACTGTTGGTCAATACTCCAATCGAATGACGGTAGGCATTCATCCCATCTCGCCCCGATTCCACCACCACTGCTTCTCCACTCCTGTCCGAAAACATATAATGCACAGACATCCGACAACCAAATACCAGCTCCTCAGTCAGTTGAATCCGTGGCAATTGCCACATCAATTCTTCCACGGAACCACAACGGGCCAGTAAATACGAAACCAAAAATCCGGGATTTACTGGCATCTTCCCACTCCCGGTCTGTTGGCGGTAAGTGGCATAATCTGGCAGATTTAAAAGTACTCCCATAAAACCATTTTCATTGATACCATCAACCATAATCGGTGTGTCCTGCCCCAGAATCGCCATTCCAACAAATGCATACTTCACCACTGCCCAAGACTGGCTGGAGGGATTGATCTCCAATCTCATCCGATATCCTCGGGGAATCACAGCTATTTTATTCCGGGACAAATCTCCAAACTGATCATAAGTCCGTCCTAGTAAATGTTTTTCGTCCTCTGTCTCCCAAGAAAAGCTGCTACATCCAAAATTCATATTCATAGACTTTCATTCTCCTCTTCTCCTTATTATAGCTTTTCTTCCTGGCGCTTATTCCCGTCAAAATCAATCTCCGCCGATATTTCTTCAACGGCTCATCAGCAAATCCCCGTTTTTCTTTAACCATGCCTTTCTCTGGAGATAATCCGGCAGCACCAATTCTACCTGTTTCCAAAAACGCTCCGAATGGTTCATCTCTCTGCGATGAGCCAGTTCATGAACCACCACATAGTCCAGCACCTCAGGAGGGGCCAGAATCAAACGCCAGCTAAAATTTAGATTTCCTTTGGCGCTGCAACTCCCCCAACGGGTCTTCGGATCTCGAATGGTAACTCTTCCAAAGCTTACTCCCATCTGTCTAGCAAAATACTCCGTCCTCTCTCGTAGTATCTGATCCGCCAGCATACGATGATAACGATATTCTTCCTGTGTCCACTCTGGTAATTTATCCCTTTTCTCTTCTTTTTCCCGGTTCCGTTGTGCCAATTCTCTCCGCTTTCGCTGAATCCATTCCCTTTTCTCTTCTACAAATTTTTCTGCTGCCGCCTTACTGCACTGTTTTGGCACCCTTACCGTTACCGATCCATCGGCAGCAATCTGAATGGCAATGGTTTTTCTGGCGCTTTTTATCAGATTATAGGAAATTTTGTCATTCACTTCCCTGTTCTCCACTTTTTGATTCCTCCCTTTTATAAAATTTTATGTATATTTATCAATTCCCTGCTTGCTTTCCTCTTTTAATTTGCTATACTTATGTTATTGTTCTTTTTATGATTCCGAACCGGTGTCACTTTTCACGAATCCGGTTCTTGGGAACACATCAGCCAGATAACGGAGGTACCCCATGGATTTAGTCAGCCAGTTTATTGAGAATTACAAAAAGAAAACCCCTGTTTATGAAGCCGCCGGCAGATTGGCAGCGGCCCAGCTAGAGGCTGCACTGCAATCCGCCGGTATCCGTGCCATGGTCACTTCCCGTGCCAAAAATCCTGACCGCCTGAAAAGCAAAGTTATCCGCCGGAATACTTTACGGGAAATCCCTTACAAAAATATGAAAGAAATTTATGACGATATTGCGGATCTGTGCGGAATCCGGGTATCCCTATATTTCCCTGGCGACCGCAACAAAACCGGAGATCTGATTGGAGATCTGTTTGATATACTCAGCATCCGTCATTTTCCGGAAGAGTCTAAACCCCCAACCTACAATCGCCGCTTTTCTGGCTACTGGGCCACCCATTATCGTGCTCTCCTCAAAGAGAATACCCTGACTCATGCTCAGAAACGCTATACTTCTGCCCGTTTGGAAATACAAGTTGCTTCCTTACTGATGCATGCCTGGTCCGAAGTAGAACATGACCTCGTTTATAAACCACTTCAGGGCAGTCTATCCGAGGAAGAACTTGCCATTATTGATGAATTGAACGGCCTGGTCCTGTCCGGTGAGATTGCCTTGGAACGTCTCCAGAGCGCTGGTAACAAACGAATTCTTAATAAAAAATCCTCCTTTGACAGCCAGTATGACCTTGCTTCCTATCTGTATAATTATTTGAGTAGTAATTTCCGGAAGGAGGATGTGGAACTGCGCATGGGGGATATTGAGCTGCTGTACCGTCTGATCAGCCGTCTGGAGATGAATAGCGTCAAATCCATTGAGCCTGTCATGAAATCGGTAAAATTTGAAAAAGACAAACGGAATATCTCACAGCAGATCATTGATCAGATTATCACTGGCAATGCCATGCATTACCAGACTTACCAGGAACTGCGCACCGCCAATCATTCCTGTGACGAGGCAGCTTCCTCAGCCATTCAACAATTCCTCGACATCTGGGTACCTTTAGAAAACCTGCTGAATCATATTACGTACCGCAACTCCCCGAAACAACGTGGCGCTTTCCATATCAACTCCTTAAAGCGTATGAATCTGTTAAGTCAAGACTGTATCGGAGCCATCATTTCCCTGCGAAAACTTCGCAATGTACTGATTCATGATATCGAACTTCCGGAAACCGATATCATCCTGAAACGCACCCGGGAAGCACAGGAATTGTTTCAAAAACTGAAAATACAATTTGGCGAAGAATAAAACTGTCACTCCAGACAGTTTTTTAACATTTATTGCTTTTTGTGTTTTCTCATATTATAATAAACCTGTACTACGCAAATCTGTGAGGAGAACAATTATGAGCTTTGAATTTATCAACAAACTGCCAACCCCGGCAGAAATCAAAGAGCAATTCCCTCTTCCGATGGAATGTGCTTTAGTAAAAGCCAGAAGAGACGAAGAAGTCAAAAAAATCATAACTGGCGACAGCGACAGATTCTTGGTTATCATTGGTCCCTGTTCTGCGGATAATGAAGATTCCGTGCTTGACTATACCAGCCGTCTGATCAAACTTCAGGAAGAAACGAAAGACCGGCTATTGATCATTCCCCGAGTCTATACCAACAAACCCAGAACTACCGGCGAAGGCTATAAGGGAATGCTCCACCAGCCAGATCCGGAAAGGCTCCCTAGCATGGTTGAAGGTCTCCATGCCATTCGCCGCATCCATATGCGAGTTTTACAAGAGACGGAGTTATCTACCGCTGACGAGATGCTCTATCCGGACAATGTAAGTTATCTGGATGACATCATGTCCTATATTGCCGTTGGCGCCCGGTCGGTTGAGAACCAGCAGCACCGCCTGGTATCCAGCGGCTGCCATGTGCCGATAGGTATGAAAAACCCCACCAGTGGCGATCTCACCGTCATGCTAAATTCCGTTCAGGCCGCTCAAAGCGGACATGAATTCATCATGCGAGACTGGGAAGTCAAGACTACGGGCAATCCATGGACCCACACCATTCTCCGGGGAGCTGTCAATAAACATGGACAATGCCTTCCCAACTACCACTACGAGGATCTCATCTTGTTACATAACTTATACATGGAACGTAATCTGCAAAATCCGGCCTGTATCATAGATGCCAATCATTCCAATTCTAATAAACAGCATGCCGAACAGATTCGTATTGTTAAAGAAGTTCTCCACAGCCGCCGGCACTCTCATGACCTGCACAGTTTTGTCAAAGGTGTAATGATTGAAAGCTACATTGAGCCTGGCAGTCAAAAGATAGGAGAACATTGTTATGGCAAGTCCATTACCGATCCTTGTCTGGGCTGGGAGGATTCGCAGCGCCTAGTGTATGAAATTGCAGACAGTCTATAAAAGAGAATTTCACCAAATAAGCCATCAGCCATTTCCCATATTCCACGTGTGTGAACCGTCCAAACACAAAATATGAAAATGGCTGATGGCTTATTTATCATCCTGTACTTCTTATGCCATCAGTGCTGCAACTGTAAAATAAGCCACTACAATTACCCCTAATATAATACGATAATATCCAAACAGTTTGAAATCATTTCTTTTTATATAACCCATCAAAAATTTGATGGAATATACGGATACCAGATAGGCTATTATCATAGCTGCTATCAGATAGAATATCTCTGTTCCGGAAAACATACGATCCGCTTTTAGAAAAAATTTTACAATCTTTAACAGGCTGGCGCCAAACATGACTGGAATTCCCAAAAAGAAGGTAAATTCTGCGGATGCCGCCCGAGAACATCCCAGCAACATGGCACCAATAATGGTCACTCCCGAACGGGATGTCCCTGGTACCAGCGCCAGCAACTGAAAACATCCGATATATACAGCCGTTCGCAGATCAATCTGCGACACTCTCTGTATCGGGAATTCCATCTGATGATTCCGGTTTTCTATTATAAGAAACAAAACTCCATAAACAATCAACATAGCAGCTACTACAAAACCATTGTACAGATGAGCATCCATCCAGTCATCTAAGGGCATTGCCACCACTACCACCGGAACGCAAGCCGCTGCAATCTTTAACCACAAAAGTATAGTGTCCCGTTTCTGGCGACCGCTTTTTCCTCTGTCAAAAGGATTTAGCTTGTGGAAATACAACATCACCACTGCCAGGATCGCTCCTAATTGAATAACCACTTTAAAAACATTCCAGAAATCATCCGTGACTCTTAAAGGAATCAATTCCTCTAAAAGAATCATATGACCGGTACTGCTGATGGGAAGCCATTCCGTAAATCCCTCCACAATACCGAATACAACAATTTTCAGAAATTCAATTATATTCATGTAACGTTTTCTCTCCTAAACATTCTCAATCTGCCAGTCGATTGGCGTTAATCCATTTTTTTCCAGGAAAGCATTCGTCTGGCTGAAAGGTTTACTGCCAAAAAAGCCGCTGCTGGCAGACAAAGGACTGGGATGCGGAGCTTTTAAAATCAAATGTTGAGGATTGTTCAGCATAAGTTCCTTTTTCTGTGCTGGGCGCCCCCATAAGATGAACACGATTGGTCGATCCTGTTCATTGAGAACACGAATCGCTGCGTCAGTAAATTCTTCCCAACCGATTCCCCGGTGAGAATTGGCAGAATGAGCCCGCACAGTCAGCACCGTATTCAAAAGTAAAACTCCTTGCTTTGCCCATTTCACCAGATAGCCATTATTGGGAATCTGACATCCCAGATCGTCGCGAAGTTCCTTATAGATATTTACCAATGATGGCGGAATCTTCACATCAGGCTTCACAGAAAAACAAAGCCCATGGGCCTGCCCCACGTCATGATAAGGATCCTGTCCTAGAATCACTACTTTCACCTCCGAAAGCGGGGTAAAGTCAAATGCATTAAAAATATCATCTGCATCAGGAAAGATCTGTCGGGTCTGATATTCTTCCTTCACCTTTTCATATAACTTCTTGTAATATGGCTTCTTAAATTCTTCCCCCATCGGCCCCAACCAATCATTAGAAATTGCTCCCATCTGTTTTATCCTCCTTGGTATTTTCATTTATCTTTTCTTTAATATATATCATTCAGACGCTATGTTCCTCACATCTCTTCCTATCCGCACAGGTACTCCTCGTTGCTGTAGATATTTTTTTAACTCTCGTATCTCCAGCTCCTTATAATGAAACAGCGAGGCCGCCAACGCCGCATCCGCCTTTCCTTCTGTCAGAGCATCATAAAAATGCTCCATGGTTCCTGCTCCCCCAGACGCAATCACCGGGATTGACACATTCTCTGCCACCAGAGCGGTCAGTTCATTGTCATAACCAGTTTTCATGCCATCGCAGTCCATACTCGTCAGAAGAATTTCCCCGGCACCCAATGCATCGACCTTTCTCGCCCATTCTATCGCATCCAATCCCGTATCAATCCGCCCGCCGTTTTTAAATACATTCCATCCAGAACCGTCCGAACGCCGCTTGGCATCAATCGCCACCACCACACACTGACGCCCAAACTTATCAGCAGCAGCGGAAATAAGCTCTGGTGTGTTTATAGCTGAAGAATTGACCGAAATCTTGTCCGCACCTTCCCTCAATAATCTACGGAAGTCTTCCACCGTCCGAATCCCGCCGCCCACAGTAAATGGAATAAACACGGTCTCCGCCACCCGGCGTACCATATCCACCACCGTCTCCCGCTGATCCGAGGACGCAGTAATATCCAAAAATACCAGCTCATCAGCGCCCGCTTGATCATAAGCCGCCCCAATTTCCACCGGGTCCCCAGCATCCCGCAAATTTACAAAATTGACGCCCTTAACCACCCGTCCATTGTGCACATCCAAACAGGGAATGATTCGTTTCGTAAACATTATGCCGCTCCTTATCGCTCTATTCCTACCAGTTTCCATATCTTCGCTATCTTGTATCTTTTTATAACCGGATGAAATTCTTTAAAATGGTCAATCCTGTGCTGCCACTCTTTTCCGGATGAAACTGACAGGCAAACACATTGCCACTCTCCACTGCCGCGTGAATATGAGCCGTATATTCGGTTGAAGCAGCCACTTGTGTCTCTTCTGCCGCCTGCAGGTAATAGGAATGAACAAAGTATACATATTCCCCCGATTCGATTCCTGTAAACAGACGCATTCCTGGACGAATCCTCAGGGAATTCCACCCCATATGGGGAATTTTCATTCCCTTCTTGTCAGGAAGCCGCAGAATTTCTCCCTTCAAGACCCCTAAACCTTTCACACCCTGACTTTCGTCGCTGTGTTCAAAAAGCAACTGCAACCCCAAACAAATCCCCAGAAATGGTGTACCCTTTTTGATCACCTCATGAATCACTTCCACCAGTCCATACTGATGCAGACGCTCCATGGCATCTCCAAAAGACCCCACTCCCGGCAAAATCACCCGCTCTGCTCCCAGAATCTCTTTTTTGTCCCGAGTAATCGCAACCGTGTCTCCCAAAGCCTGCAATGCCTTTTCTACACTGCGCAGATTCCCTGCATCATAATCAATAATCGTTGTCATGTTGACCTCCATCTGACATTCACACTACAAATACATCGAGTCTCCCCCTGCCAGATAACTTTCCTTCCCGTATATCGCAATTCAGAAACCGGAATCATTACCTCAGTTTACCATAAATACCTCAATTTCTCAACGGCTGGCACCAAGAAATGTTGCCATCCATTCTGCCGAATCCACACCAATCCCTTGAGCTCGTCCGTGTAGCTCCCCAATAATCTGAGGAAATCTTTGATTCACTCGGTACAAAAATGATTTTTGGTTAAAATATGCTGTCTTTTCAAAAGGAAACCGGATTACCCCGGGATTGTTAAAGCCGACTCCTAGTTCTAAGATCAGTGTATTTCTGTTCCATGTTCCTGCCAGCCATTGTGTATATCGTTTCCATTGGGGAAGATACCCTTCCTCAATATAATCCTGAGCCTCTATCGTATTGCCTGTCAACGGCGCACCACAATGGGGGCAGATATCCTCTGGGATCTCTCCTGGCTCCCAGATATCCTTCGTACATGCCAAAGAGCACTGTCGCCATGTCTCGTTTCCAAAAGGCGCCACAATCCTCTGCCATCGACTGTCCTGTTGCACCGGTTCTGGTGGAAAAATCCGATCCATCCGGGCCTGCAAATCGGGATCGATATTTTCACAGCTGAAATCCGTACCATCTGACTCTGTGCTTCTCACCCGTTCCTGTTCACTCCCTAAAGGAGTCTGATAAATCCAAGCGTCTGTAGCCATTGTAATAATAAAATAATCCTTGTCTTTCACCAACTCATATAAACTTTGATATGCGTTCTTTAGCAGCTTTTTTCTTTTCCGTAATTGCTCGTCCCCGGATACGCTCCGAAGCTTCCATTCTTCTCCCAATCCAATCAGCACCTTCTCACACTCTGCCAACCGGCCTTGCAATTCTGTGTGATCCATAATTTTTCTCCTCTTTCGCAACATCTGAACTGTTACGAGTTTAGCATATGCTTTTCAATTCTGCAACCTGCACCTTGCATTTTCCTACATCTTTATCTATACTATTTCTATAGCCACCCACCCATCTTAAAAGGAGGCATTTCCATGCAGATCACTTACCTTGCCATCCATAATTTCAAATCCATTCAGAGTCTGGAGATCCCCCATATCGAAAATGCCTTAATTCTCGTAGGCAAAAATAATACTGGTAAAACAGGTATCCTCAAAGCCATCCGGGCTGCTCTGGGGAACTATCCAGTATCTAAAGAAGATTTTAACGAAAAGAATCAAAATATAGAAATTTCCATGACCCTGAATATCACTCCAGAAGATTTGTCCCAACTTCATCTCCAAGGACTTGTCAGCCAATACAAGCGATGGGAAACTTGGAAAAAGGATTTCTGTGGTAAACTCCCTTCCTTTGACGGCAAGCAACTTTCTTTTACCTGCATCATTAACCACAATCAGGACATCCGCTATCACGACGGCTTCCGCAAACACAACCGCTTCATCCCAGAACTTCTCCCTCGACTCTACTTTATTGACACTGGCCGTCAGCTTACTTCTTTTCAGGAAGACCTTCTTTTGTTTCAGGAAGAAGAACAGTTGCGCCATCTTCGTTCCCACACTTGTATGTTCAGTTCTTCCAAGTTATGCAATCAATGCTTCCGTTGTATTGGCCTGATCAACCAGAAAAAACCGGAAGAACTGCTTTTGTGTGAAACGGCCCGCCTTTTGGAATACAAAATGTATCAGTTAAATCTCAGCGATTTTTCCGGAAAGGTCAACGAAAATTACCAAAAAAATGGTGGCATGGAAGAAATTCTTTATACCCTTACCTGCAATCCGGATGCCATATTTCATGTGACTGCTGAAACCTTGCGGGATGGGCAACAGCATTCCCAACCGATCGAAGATCTGAGCAATGGTATGAAAAGCATTTATATGCTGTCTCTGTTAGAGACCTATATTGACAGCGAAAAACGCATCCCCAGCATAATCATGGTAGAATATCCGGAGCTTTTTTTACATCCCTCCCTTCAAAAGACTGCTGGCGCTATTCTATACCGGTTATCCAAGAAAAATCAGGTGATTTTTTCCACTCATTCCCCCAACCTGATCGCCAACTTCACCAGCCGTCAGCTTCGTCAGGTATCTACGGATTCCAACGGACATCCTTTCGTGCGCGGGCATGCTAATATCGACCAAATCCTCGATGACCTCGGCTATGGCGCGAATGACCTTTTAAACGTCAACTTTGTTTTCATCGTTGAAGGAAAACAGGACAAAAGCCGCCTGCCCTTACTGTTGCGAAAATACTACCCCGAACTGCATGATGTGGACGGCCATCTCTCTCGCATCGCCATAATTACCACGAACAGCTGTACCAATATCAAAACTTATGCCAACCTAAAATATATGAATCAGGTCTATCTGAGGGATCAGTTTTTGATGATCCGCGATGGTGACGGCAAGGATCCAGAAAAACTGGCCTATCAGCTCTGTCGCTATTATGACGAACGCAACGCGGAAGACATTGATAAACTACCCAAGGTGCGCCGACGTAATGTCCTGATTCTGAAATACTATTCGTTTGAAAATTACTTTCTGAATCCTGCTATTATGGTTCGTCTTGGTATTGTCGAAAGTGAAGCTGCCTTCTGGCATACGCTTCTCTCTAAATGGAAAGAATATCTTCACCGCCTCCTAAGTGGACGCCGTCTAACGGAACTTTTAGGCAAAGATCTCACTACAGTGGATGATTTGCAGAAAAACTTTGAACTTTTCAAAACCTATATTCGGGGTCATAATCTTTATGATATCTTTTATGGTCCCTTTAAGCATCAGGAAAATGAAATTCTCCAACAATATATTGACTTAGCTCCCAGGGAAGATTTCCAAGATATTCTGGATGCCCTGGATGCGTTTCCCTTTTTTGAAAGTCGAAAACCTGCCGATTCGCCAAACTATGACATCTAAAACAACATAACAAAGAGAAGACAAAAAAGCTATCTCATTGCCATTTCTGTGTCCGGCTGTTCGCGCACACAAAGATGGCAATGAGATAGCTTTTTGAACAATTATAATTTTGTTCTTTTGGAATGATTACCCTTTTATTTCTTTTCATAGAATTCGCCAACTCATATTTTTTTGCCGTTTGGCATTCCCTTTCCTGCCAGATTATACTCTTCATTCTGGTATCATGGTTCCTCTAACCATCTGTGAGATCAAACGATTCTCCCTCCCCACAAACTTTGGTAATCTTTCCATCTGCAATGAGATATCCATTTCCATATAAAATCTCACTTTCATTGGCACACAAGATATAACTTCCATCCTCCAGCGCGTAAAATTTGTGACCTACACTGTCCGGATATGTGATCTCTTCCATCAACCGCCGCCCATCCAGCATATAATCCTTCCCCATCTGGTAATGGGGCAAAATCTGCATTTGAGTTAATCCCAAGCCTTTCAAAAACCGCTCATACTTCGGATCTAATGACTCCCCGGCAAGCTCCGGCTGCGCATAAACCTCCTCTGCACAATTCATGCTGCCAGCACTAATCCCCAGAATCACCCCGCCAAAATCCTGTAGCCGCTCCCGCAACTTTACCTGTCGAAAAAAAAGATTCTGCGTTGGCACATGGCCTCCTCCCAAAATCACTACATCGCTGTCTATCAGCCATTCTGCCAGATGGTTGACGGTGGTTCTTTCTAGCAATCGCATCACTTTCACTGCGATCGCACTTGCTGCAAACACCCGCGTAAAATATCCTGTCATTTCCTGATTTTTTTCTGTATCATCCGGAGTTGCTGTAATCAACAACACCCGGGGCCGCTTTGGACATGCCTGTCGAAATTGGTTTAAAAAACCATTTTTTGATGTAAAAGGTCCAGTCACCCACTCCCCGTCCACCTGATACGAAGCATCCGGGCTACTGGTAAGAAAAATTATTTTTTCTGCGTTTTTCTGATTCATAAATGCCTCCTGTCCGTTAGATTTTATTGTAATCCCTTTCACATATAATATCAATCGTTTTCTTATCGTTCTTTCGCGCAAACTCTTTATTCCTGGCCAAAAAATTCAAATGTCAAATCCTTCTTTTAAACATAAATATGCTCCTCCTATGATAAATCGGGGATAATTCCATCGTCTACCATGTGGGGAGCATATAAAAAAATCTAAACCTTCAAAGGTTTCACTGATTTCATGATTATTCTGCTTGTAATTAACGCTTGCTGAACTGCAAACCGCATAAAATAAGGCTTTACAGGCTATTTGTGTGCTACAAGTGTGTTACGAAAAACCATTTTTACCTACTTTTGAACACCTACAGACACTTTCTCTTTCTCTGTTCAAGCATAATTTCCACCTGTCTTTTATGTTTTTCATACTCTGCCTGTAGTTCTGCCCGGCGTAAAGCAATATACTCTACCGTAGAAGTAAACCCATGCTCATTGAATTTATTCATACTGTTTCTGTATGCCCCGGCTTCCACAATATCAAATTTTTCTAATAACTCACGCTTTGCCTTGCCTATCCGTAGCCGCTGCAGTCCTTTTTCCTTTGTCTGCCTTACTCGCTCTATGGTTACGCCTTGTTCCTTGGCTACTGCTGCCATTGTCCGATTATTTATGAATATCTCTTTTATTATGCTGTTCTCTCTATCGCTTGTATAACGCTCAACAATGCCCCATAATTGGCTTTTAGAATGTTCGGCATACATTTTATCTATCGTTTCATCTTCAAGGCTAAAATCGGCTTGTATGGTATCGGAAAGTGTTAAACTGTTATCATCTGATATAGGAGTATCCAGACTGGCCACCCCCTGCATCTGTATTTTCAATTCTGGCAGCAGTCTTACAGATACACGCATTTTATCAGCTATTTCATTGTCTGTCGGCACTCTGCCTAATTCCTGCTCCAACTCCTGTACGGTTTTCTTGTAACGTGCTATTTTCTGCCTTGTGTGGCTCGGTATTCGCACCGTAGAGCCGCATTTTTCAAGATACCTCTGTACTGACTGCCTTATCCAGTATTCCGCATAAGTCATAAACCGCACATTTACAGACATTTCATAATGCTGTACCGCTTCCCACAATCCAAAATAGGATTCTTGCAATAAGTCTTCCATAGGCTCATAGGCGGTATATGGCTTTATGAATTTCTTAATCAATGGCAGATTGCTTTCATACAGTAATTGCATATAATCCGTTACAGAATAACCGTTCCTAATTTCAGAAACAATTTGCTCA
>JAAWNY010000041.1 GCA_022799175.1 Lachnospiraceae bacterium
AAGTCCTTAAATCCCTGAATTTGGCGTTGAAACAAAAATATACATTGTCTGAGCGGAGCGAGTTTGTATATTTTCGTTTCGTTTTTAGCAAAAGTCAGGAATTTTAGGAATTCTTAATTTCGAAACCGGAAAAAGAAGCAGACGGTTTGGCGTTGGTTCTCGCCTCATTTCCTTGCCTATGCTTTTCGTTTCCTTATCTTAATGACATTGGACAATCGGCAATGCCATTTTGAACTCTTTCCCCATGATTTAGACAATTTTCGATAAGAAATTTTGGTGATTATTGCTGCCGGTTTGTGGCGTATGGTATGATAACATATAAGAATACCCTCAGTGAGCGAGTGACTCTTGGCTTACTGAGGGTAAACGCAGAAACAACATATGAGGAGAGGATTATCATGCGGTTTTTATTTGCTTCAGATTCGTTTAAGGGGACGATCACTTCAGAACAGAGTATCCGTTTGCTGACGGAAGCAGCGAACAAGATTTTTCCGGGATGTGAGACGGTTGGAGTGCCAGTGGCAGATGGTGGGGAGGGAACGGTGGAAGCAGTGGTAAAGGCTACTGGCGGCAGTTTGCGTCGGGTGATGGTACATGGGCCACTCATGGAAAAAGTAGAGGGTTTTTATGGGATTTTTCATGAAGATTCGGCAGTGATTGAGATGGCGGCCGCCTCAGGATTGCCGATGGTGCCCTGGGAAAAGAGGAATCCTTTGTACACGACCACTTATGGCACCGGGGAATTGATTCGGGATGCGCTGGAGCAGGGGTTACGCAGACTGACAATTGCAATTGGCGGTAGTGCCACCAATGATGGCGGCATGGGAGCGATGCGTGCCCTGGGAATTCGTTTTTTGGACGCAAAGGGAAAGGAACTGATGGGAGTCGGCTCGGATCTGGCCAGGGTTGTGGACATTGATATGAGAGGTCTTAATCCAGCGGTCAGAGAGGCGCAGATAACTGTGATGTGTGATGTGAGTAATCCCCTGACAGGACCAGATGGTGCGACTTATACCTTTGGAAGGCAAAAGGGGGGCACGCCGGAGATCTTGGATGAGCTGGAAGAAGGGATGAAGAATTATGCAGCTGTGATGCGTGAACGGCTGGGAATCCATGTAGAAAAGCAAGCTGGCGCCGGAGCGGCAGGCGGTTTGGGAGCAGCGCTTTGTGGATTTCTCAACGCATCCTTAAAGTCAGGAATCGATACGGTTTTGGATTTGATTGATTTTGATAGTCTTTTGGAGGGAACGGATTTGGTCGTTACCGGCGAGGGACGTATTGACTGGCAGTCGGCATACGGCAAAGTACCCAGTGGAATTGGGCGGCGATGTAAGGCAAAGGGAATTCCTGTTGTCGCCCTTGTAGGCGGTATGGGACAGGAGGCGGAGAAGATATTTGAGTTTGGCATTGACAGTATCCTGCCAACCATCAATGGTGCTATGGATATTCGGGAGGCATGTGACCGTGCCGAGGAGCTGTATGCCGATGCGGCAGAGCGAATGTTCCGAATGGTTCGGATTGGTATGGAGTTGGGAGGAAGAACGAAGGCGAGAGATAACTTTATTATCCATAGTAAAATTTTTAAAAATTTTCGAAATAACAATTGACAAATGGATAAATTGTTGATATTATAAATTTACACTGTTGAATCAAAAATTAATGACTGTTGATTCAACAAAAATAAAAGAAGGAGAGGGTACAATGATCTACACGGTAACACTCAATCCAGCTCTGGATAAGACAGTGGAAATCCCATCTTTTGCCATTGACAGCGTCAACCGTATCACAAAGATGCGTACGGATCCGGGGGGGAAAGGTATCAATGTATCAAAGGTGATTCAAAAACTGGGCAGCAAAAGCATTGCCGCCGGAATACTTGGCGGCGCTACCGGGAAGACGATTCAGTCAGCACTGGAGAATATGGGGCTGGAGACGAGTTTTCATTTTGCGGAAGGGGAGACCCGCACAAATCTGAAAGTGGTCGATCTGGTGGAGCATACCAACACAGATATTAATGAGCCGGGAATCACAGTTTCCGAAGAATTGCTGGACGGGCTTTTAAGGGAGCTACTGGCAAAACTGACCAGAGAAGACATCGTAGTTTTGTCGGGAAGTTTGCCGAAGGGAGCGCCGAAGAACACATATTATATCTGGGTGAAAGCCTGTCGGGAAACAGGGGCTAAGGTGATTCTGGATGCAGACGGAGAGCTGCTATTAGCCGGTTTGGAAGCAGCGCCTTATCTGATTAAGCCAAATAATCATGAGCTTTCCGGCCTTTTGGGAGAGAAGCTGGAGACGCCAAGGGAACTGGAACGGGCAGCTCGTCATCTGATGGAAAAGTATGGTATTGCCAAGATTGTCGTATCCATGGGAGGAGAGGGAGCTTTGTACGTGACAAAGGATGAGACAGTCTATGCCGAAGGTCTGAAGGTACCGGTGGGGAGCACCGTGGGAGCCGGGGACAGTGTGGTCGCGGCGCTGGCAGTGGCAGAAGAAGCAAAGATGAGTTTAGAAGAGGCGGTTCGCCTTTCCACTGCTACTGGGGCGGCTAATGTGATGTGTAGCGGAACACAGGCAGCGGAGTATGATGTGATTGAGGGATTGATGTCCAAGGTAGTATTTCGCACCCTGTAAGAAGATTTATGAAGAAAGCGAAACGAGAGGGAGTATTGAAAAATAAAATTATAAGTTTTTGTTGAAACAACAGTGAAATTCAGCTATTATTAGAAAGGAGCTTTTATTATGAAAGCAAGAGGGGTTAGACTGCATGGAGCCAATGATCTGAGACTGGAAGAGTTTGAACTGCCAGAGATTACAGATGATGAGATTCTGGTGAAGGTGGTTTCTGACAGTATCTGTATGTCTACTTATAAGTGTGCGATTCTGGGAGAAAAACATAAACGGGTTCACGACGATGTGGCAGAACATCCGGCGATTATGGGACATGAATTTGCGGGAGATATTGTCAAAGTAGGAAAGAATCATCAGGATACTTTTAAGCCGGGGATGAAGTTTACCTTGCAACCGGCACTGAACTATAAAGGAACGATGTGGAGTCCGGGATATTCTTATGAATTCTTTGGCGGAGATACCACCTATTGTGTGATTCCGGCGGAAGTGATGGAGCTTGGTTGTCTGTTGGAGTATAAGGGAAGAGCTTATTATGAAGCATCTCTGGCAGAGCCGATGTCCTGCAGCATTGGCGCCTTTAATGCGGCTTATCATACACAGATGGGTGTATATACACATCAAATGGGCATTAAAGAAAATGGAAAACTGGCGATTATGGCTGGTGCTGGTCCTATGGGGCTGGGAGCATTAACTTATGCGCTGCACCGGGATGTGCGCCCCTCCATGGTAGTGGTGACGGATTTGGCCCAGGATCGTCTGGATCGGGCAGCACAGCTGTTTCCGCCACAGGAGTATGCCAAGGAAGGCATTGAAGTTCATTTTGTCAATACTGGTGCGTTTGCGGATCCAGTGGCAGAACTGATGCGGATTTCCGGCGGTACCGGATATGACGATGTACTTTGTTATGCTCCGGTGGCGGCGGTAGTGACCCAGTCCAGTGCGATTCTGGGACGTGACGGTTGTCTGAATTTCTTTGCTGGCCCAACAGACAATCAGTTTAGTGCTACCATGAATTTTTACGATGTACACTATAATTCTACTCATGTTATGGGAACAACTGGCGGAAATACTGCGGATATGATAGAATCTCTGGAACTGACAGCAGCAAAACGCATCGATCCTGCTGTGATGGTAACACATATCGGAGGTCTGGATGCCGCGGCAGAAACAACCTTGAATCTGCCAAAGATTCCGGGAGGCAAGAAATTAATCTATACCTGGCTTTCGATGCCCTTGACGGCATTGACGGATTTGCGGGCAAAAGGACAAGAGAATGGGGATTCTCGCCTGATCGCCTTGGCGGATATTGTAGATGCTCACAAAGGATTATGGTGTCCGGAAGCTGAGGAATATTTACTGGCAAATTTTATTAAGGAATAAGAATACCGGAATCCCGTCCGCGGTGTTTCCGGTATGGACGGGAGGTGTATTTTGGATTCTATGGAGACACGCAGAAATGCGATTGTTGAACTGATAAACGAACATGGGACGGTGAGTTTTGCCCAGATTAAGAAAGCATTTGATCCGGTATCGGAGATGACACTGCGCACCGATTTGAAGATTTTGGATGAGGCAAAGCGGATTGTGCGGGTTCATGGAGGGGCGAAATCGGTTCAGGTAGTGGTGGGAACGGATGATTATTTAAGTAAACGTGCGGTTCGCAATATTCCAGGAAAGCAGAGAATTGCCGAGAAGGCACTTTCTCTGCTGAGGCCGGATACCACAATTTTTGTGGATTCCGGCAGCACTACTACTATACTGGCCAGACAATTTCCGGATCAGTCAAATCTGATCTATACGACAGGATTAAGTTGCGCCACAGAACTTGCCAATCTTTCCAGGCCATCTGTGATGCTTCCGGGGGGCAGATTGAATCGGTACAGTCAGAGTGTATATGGAATTTTGGCAGTCAGAGAATTGGAGCGGGTGAATTTCAGCCAGATATTTTTGGGAGTTACTAGCTACAGTTCGGATACGGGCTTTACCTGTGGGAGTGATGAGGAAGCCATCTTAAAGCAAACAGCGATCCGGCAGGCAGAACAGGTAATTGTACTGATGGATTCTTCGAAGGTGGGGACGAGAAGCACCTTCCGGATCTGTGGTTTGTCAGAGATTGACGTGCTGGTTTCTGACGATAACCTGCCAGAGGCATTTCTGGCAGAATGCCGTCAGTTTCAAGTGCCGGTTTTATAAGTTTTTTGTCAGTTTGACATTGCTCTGCTTATATAGGAGGGAATGTCTTGAAAAATAGTGTACAGAAATTTGGTAAATTTTTGTCGGCAATGGTAATGCCGAATATCGGTGCGCTGATTGCCTTTGGCTTTTTGGCAGCATTGTTTATTGATACCGGATGGATTCCCAACGAGGGATTTAACAGCATGGTGGGCCCCATGCTTACTTATTTGATTCCGGTTTTGATTGCATCTACCGGAGGACGGATGATTGGTGGAGATCGCGGTCGGGTAGTGGGAGCGATTGCTGTGATCGGTGCAATTATGAGCAATACTTCGATCACAATGTTGATGGCAGCGATGGTGATTGGACCTCTGGCTGGTTTTTGCATCAAAAAATTTGATGAGGCTATGGATGGGCATATGCCAGCCGGTTTTGAGATGCTGATCAACAACTTTTCGGCAGGTATTATCGGTATGTTGTTGGCTATGCTGGGATATCTGGTAATCGGTCCGGTGATGAGTGGAATTTTAAGTGTGATGTCTGCGGGTGTGAATGTTTTGGTGGAAAAGGAGCTATTGCCGCTGGTGGCTGTATTTATTGAGCCAGCTAAGGTGCTGTTTTTGAATAATGCCATTAATCACGGGATTTTCACCCCGATTGCCACTGCTCAGGCGGCTGAGGCAGGCAAGTCGATTATGTATATGCTGGAGCCGAATCCAGGTCCAGGTCTGGGGGTACTGTTGGCATATATGTTTTTTTGTAAGGATAAAGCGACAAAAGATTCTGCTCCTGGCGCAGTGATTATTCATCTTCTGGGAGGAATTCATGAGATTTATTTTCCCTATATTCTGATGAATCCGTTGGTGATTGTGGCGCCAATTGTCGGAAGTATTGTTGGCATTTTCTGGTTCAACATGACTGGCTGTGGACTGGTGGGTCCGGCCTCTCCAGGTTCCATCATTGCCTATCTGATGATGACGCCGGGACCGGATATGCTCAAGGTAATTGCCGGGGTGGCCATTTCCGCTGGGGTCTCATTTGCGATTGCTTCGGTATTGGTGAAGATGGCCGGAGGTAAGAGTCTGGAGGAGGCCCAGAATGAGATGGCGGCTATGAAGGCAGAGGCTAAGGGAGAGACGGCAGTTCCAGGAACGATCGAAAAGGCTTCTGAAATTAAAAAGATTATTTTTGCCTGTGATGCCGGTATGGGTTCTTCTGCTATGGGAGCTACAAAATTCCGCAATCGTATCAAGGCACAGAGGCCGGATATTGTCGTGACCAATACTTCTGTGGATAATATTCCAAAAGACTGCGATATCGCGGTGGTACAAACCACACTTGCTGACCGAGCCAGAAAATCGGCGCCGCAAGCACAGTTGATCACCATTGGCAATTTTCTTGCGGATCCGGCATTAGATGCCTTGTATGTACAACTAACTACTGGAGATGCACCAGCGGCTTCGGCAGGAGAGAACACGGATATTGTGATTCCGGATGTTCCAGTAAAAAAGCAGGTGATTATCGCAGAAGGAATTCATCTAGGACAGAAGCCGGTGAGTAAAGAAGAGGCAATTCAGCTTGCTGGGGAGATGCTGGTGAAACTAGGCTATGTGGATGAGACTTATGTGGATGCCATGCAGGAGAGAGAAAAGCTGGTTTCTACATATATTGGTATGGGAGTGGCGATTCCTCATGGCACGACGCAGGCCAAGGGAACGGTCAAAAAGACAGGTATCGTATTTTTCCAGTATCCGGACGGTGTGGATTTTGGAGTGGAGAAGGCGCAGCTGGTCTTTGGTATCGCAGGAATTGGTGATGAACATTTGGATTTGTTGAGTAAGTTGTGTACCTTGTTGGAGGATCCCTCTCGTCTGGAAATGTTAAAGACCACGGACGATGTGGAGTGGGTGCTGGAGCAGCTTTCTTAAAGGATATCTGGTGTAAGAGAATAAGGTAAAGAGAAGAGCTTCGGAGGCTGAGAACAGCTTCTGAGGCTTTTTTCTGTATTTGATACATATTTATACATATCTAATATTATTTTTACAGAAATAATATTAGGTCTTTTGTTAATGAATGAAAGAAATTAAAAGATATATCATAGAAAAAAAGCAAAATATATTTATTTTTGTAGAAATATATTAATAATCTATAAAATACAAATGAAAAAAACATAAAAACAAAGATTTCTCACAATAAAAAAACTGTGAATTAAACAATAAAATAATTGTGAAAAGGATTGACAATTCTATTAGCTACATGTATAATAACACGAAACATCTGAATACAAGGAGGTATTTCCTATGAAAGAGAAAAAGAGTGGTGGAGCGTTGTTGGGAGCAGCATTTCTGATGGCCACATCTGCTATCGGACCGGGCTTTCTGACTCAGACAGCACAGTTCACAGGTACACATAAAGGAAGTTTTGGATTTGTTATTTTGGTATCTATTATTCTGTCTGCCATCGCTCAGATGAATATCTGGCGGGTCCTTTGTGTATCTGGGATGCGGGGGCAGGATGTAGCGAACAAGGTGCTTCCGGGTTTGGGATTTTTTGTGGCATTCATGGTAGCTTTGGGTGGCTTGGCCTTTAATATTGGTAACGTGGGAGGCGGAGCTTTGGGTTTTAATACCTTGTTGGGAATTCCCACTCAGGTTGGCTGTATTTTGGCGGGGGTGATCGCCATTGCTGTTTTTTTGGTAAAGAATGCGAAGTCGGCTATGGATACTTTGGCAAAAGTGCTGGGTGGTATCATGATTGTGGTTATTTTTGGTATTATTATTGTAGTAAAGCCGCCAGTGGGAGATGCACTGAAGAATACTTTCGTGCCTTCTGCAGGAGTCCCGAACCTGGTTCCGGCGATTATTACCCTGCTTGGAGGAACCGTGGGCGGATACATCACGTTTTCCGGTGCACATCGGCTGATTGATGGAGGTATCACTGGAGAGGAGAATTTAAAAGAGATCAATAAGAGTTCTCTGATGGGAATGGGGATTGCTACTATCGTCCGTATCTTCCTTTTCCTGGCAGTTTTGGGGGTGGTCACGAAGTTAGCGGAAGGAGTGACTTTGGATGCTGCCAATCCGGCGGCAGATGCTTTCCGTCTGGGAGCTGGAGAGTTGGGCTATCGTTTTGCAGGGCTGGTACTTCTGTGTGCAGCGATTACTTCTATTATTGGAGCTGCTTATACTTCGGTATCTTTTTTGAAGACGTTCCATCCAGCTATTGATAAAAATGAGAACTGGGTGATCATCGGTTTTATCGCAGTATCCACTATTATCATGATTCTTTTGGGTCAACCAGCCAAGTTGTTGGTACTAGCAGGAGCGCTGAATGGTCTGATTTTGCCGATTACCTTGGGGATCTGTCTGATTGCGGCAAAAAAGAAATCAATTGTGGGTGAGAAATATTCCCATCCTACAGTTCTTCTGATTTTGGGAGTGGTTGTAGTGCTGATTTCGGCTTATCTGGGAATCACTACATTTATGTCAAATATGGGTAAGCTCATATAAAACAGTGACTTGGGAAACAGTAACTTGTCACAATGTCCGACAAAGGTGTAATCAAAATCATGATTGCGCCTTTTTGGGCATCATGAAGAATGAAAGAAATACTGTAAATATGTTTTTTAGCTGAAAGAAGGGAGTGAAATCAGAGAACATCATGCAAAACATCAGAATTTTAACAGCAGGAGATTCTTCCCTGTTGATAGAGTTTGGAAAAGAGATTAGCCCGGAGATTAATCGCAAAATTGCGGCGACAGTGGAGCTGATGCGGGAACAGCACATCGAAGGAGTAGTAGATGTAATCCCAGCTTTTTGTTCCTTGTTGGTAAACTATGATCCACTGGTTATCCGCTATGAAAAACTGAAGAAGCGGATGGAGAGTCTGGTACGGATGGATATCAAGGTAGGAGAAGGAAAAAGAAAAATTTTTGAAATTCCGGTATTGTATGGAGGGGAATACGGTCCTGATTTAGGAACGATCGCAGAACATGCAGGTCTGAAGGAAGAGGAAGTGATTCAGATCCACAGTTCCCGGGATTATCTGATTTATATGCTGGGCTTTTTGCCAGGTTTTTGCTATCTAGGAGGACTGGATGAGCGGATTCATACCCCCAGGTTAGCCAATCCCCGCTTGAAAATTCGTGCCGGAAGTGTGGGAATCGGTGGTTCTCAGACCGGAATTTATCCTTTGGATTCTCCGGGAGGGTGGCAACTGATGGGAATGACACCAGTAAAAACTTACGATCCGCAGCGAGAGATTCCCATACTGGTAGAGGCAGGTAATTATATTCGTTTTGTGCCAGTGGATGAGACTGCATACAAGCAAATTCAGGTGCAAGTGGAAAATGGCAGTTATCAATGTGTCATTCACGAGGAGGTGTAGCATGGGAATTCGCATTTTAAAGGCTGGTATGATGACTACGGTTCAGGATTTGGGACGTACTGGTTATCAGAGCCAGGGTTTTTCCGTAGCCGGAGTCATGGATGTGCGCTCATTTAAGATTGCCAATCTTCTTTTAGATAATCCGGAAAATGAGGCGGTACTGGAGTTTGCCCTGATTGGCCCGACTCTGGAATTTACGGCAGGAACGCTGATTGCCATTACTGGTGGGGATTTTCAACCGACAATCAACGGAGAGCCGGCTCCGATGTATACGGCTATTGATATTAACAAAGGCGATGTGCTAAAGTTTGGCAGTGCTCGGACCGGAAGCCGGGGATATATTGCATTTTCCAGCTATCTGAAGATTCCTGTGGTGATGGGGAGCCGCTGTACCAATATGAAGAGTTCCATCGGAGGATTTAAGGGGAGAAAGCTACAGGATGGTGATTATATCGGTTTTCGTATCAAACGAAGATATCTTCCTTTTTTTCTTTCCCGCACATTGGAGCTGGATGAATTTAACCAGGATAACGTGACTTTGCGGGTGGTGATGGGACCACAAGATGATCGGTTTAGTAAACAGGGAATCGAGACATTTTTAAGTAATGAATATACAGTCACCAGCGATTTTGACCGTATGGGATGTCGGTTGGAAGGGCCTTATATTGCAAGGAAGGAAAATTCCGATATGATTTCGGATGGAATTGCTTTTGGTTCTGTTCAGGTACCATCTCATGGAAAGCCCATTATTTTGCTGGCAGATCGCCAGACTACAGGTGGGTATCCAAAGATCGCGACGGTGGCATCGGTGGATATTCCCTGGCTGGTTCAGTGTAAGACAGATTACAAGGTTCGGTTTAAAGCTATTTATGTAGAGGAGGCGCAACGACTTTACCTAGAAGAATTAGAGGAGCTGAACCGGATGAGAAAGAAGATTCATCAGCCTTGCCGGGAAGTGCTGGAATGTCGTCAGGTTTCCCGGAGAATCCGGAGACTGTTTTCATAGAGAAAGAGGCAAAGAGAAGGATTGCGGATTTTTACAGGTACAGAATGATACATTTGGATAATATACCTGTATTATGTTTCATCAAATTGGAACAAATCGTGACAGGAAAGGAAGAGTATAATATGGATTTGGAAAAGATTGCAGGATTAGTAAAAATAATAGAAGATTCTTCTTTGAAAGAGTTTACTTATAAAGAAGGAGAAGTGAAAATCAGCATGAGCAAGCGAGAGCATCCGCCTATCGTGACGGCAGGAATGCCTTCTATGCCAGCTATGGGAGTCGCTCCGGCGACGGTACCTTTACAGATAAAGACAGATGAGGAGGAGGAATCTCTTTTTATCACTTCACCGATTGTAGGTACTTTTTATTCGGCAGCAGCTCCTGATGTGCCTGCTTTTGTTCGGGTAGGGGATCGAGTAAAAGAAGGGCAGACGGTCTGTATTTTGGAGGCTATGAAGCTGATGAATGAAATTCAGTGCGAATATGACTGTGAAATTGAGGCAATTCTGGTCAGCAATGAACAGAAAGTGGAGTATGGGCAGCCTTTGTTCCGAGTAAAGAAAATCTGAATGTTCAGGAGGTTGGGAGAATGATTAAAAAAGTTTTGATTGCCAACCGCGGCGAGATTGCTGTGCGGATTATACGTGCCTGCCGAAATATGGGGATCTATAGTGTGGCTATTTATTCCAAAGAGGACGAAAACGGTTTGCACACGCAACTCGCAGATCAGCGGATTTGTATCGGAGAGGGACCTGCCAGAGACAGTTATTTAAATATGGATCGGATTATCAGCGCGGCATTGAATGTAGATGCAGATGCCATACATCCAGGGTTTGGCTTTCTTTCTGAAAACAGTGCATTCGCTCGGAAATGCCAGGAAAATGGATTGATCTTTATTGGACCGGAACCAGATGTGATTGATCGGATGGGGAATAAGTCTCAGGCTAGGCAGACGATGATGGATGCTGGAGTCCCGGTGGTGCCAGGAACCAGGGAGCCGGTCTACGATGCAGAAAAGGGAAAGAAGCTGGCAGAAGAGATCGGATATCCGATTATGATCAAAGCTTCGTCCGGCGGTGGCGGCAAGGGGATGCGAGTGGCGGCCAATGAAGATGAGTTTGAATTTCAGTTTAATCTGGCCCAGCGGGAATCTGCCAATGCTTTTGGCGATGATACGATGTATCTGGAACGTTTTATCGAAAATCCCCGCCATGTGGAGATTCAGATTATGGCAGATGCCTATGGAAATGTAGTTGCTTTGGGAGAACGGGACTGCTCGGTGCAGAGAAATCATCAGAAGCTGATTGAGGAATCGCCATCTCCGGCCATTGATGAAGCTACCAGGCAGAAAATGAACGAATATGCGGTGCTGGCGGCAAAGACGGTTGAGTACACGAATGCCGGAACTATCGAATATATTGTAAGTCCTGACAAAGAGTTTTACTTTATGGAGATGAACACCCGAATTCAGGTGGAACACGGAGTCACGGAAATGGTGACCGGAACCGATTTGATCATGGAACAGATCCGGGTGGCTATGGGGCAAACTTTAAGCTTTTCGCAGGAAGATATCCGGCTGCGTGGTCATGCCATCGAATGTCGGATCAATGCTGAGGTACCGGGACGTAATTTTATGCCAAGTCCAGGAGTTGTTCAGAATATTCATCTTCCGGCAGGAAACGGGGTTCGGGTGGATACTGCTTTATATGCCGGTTATCGGATTCCGGCAGAGTATGATTCCATGATAGCTAAAGTGATTGTTCATGGGCCAGACCGGCCATCCGCGATCCGCAGGATGCTGACGGCATTGGATGAGATGGTTATCACGGGAGTGGATACGAATCTTGATTTTCAGTTTCAGATTATCAGAAGCACGACATTTCGGGAAGGAAAGGCAGATACTGGATTTATTGAAAAGTTTTTGAATCTGAAGCAACCGGCGCCAGAGGTGCCGGAGGTGTGAAAAATCAAAGAACGTGTTTCCCTTTGCCTGTTGAGGGTAACATTTGATGAGAGAAATGAGGGTGAGATATGTACCGTGTGGATTTAAATAGCGATTTAGGAGAGAGTTTTGGAAGATATACTTTGGGAATGGATGAAAGGGTGATTCCTTTGATTACTTCTGCCAATATAGCCTGTGGCTATCATGCATCGGATCCGGTAGTGATGGCAAAAACAGTTTCTCTGGCAAAGGAAGCAGGGATTCGCGTGGGCGCCCATCCGGGATTTCCGGATTTGATGGGCTTTGGCCGGAGAAATATGGCGGTGACATCCCAGGAAGCACGGGCTTATGTACTGTATCAGTTGGGAGCACTGGAAGGATTTTGCCGATCGGCAGGATTGAAGTTACAGCATGTAAAACCGCATGGGGCGCTATATAATATGGCGGCCAAAGATTATGAACTGGCAAGGGGAATCTGTCAGGCAATTGCAGAATTTGATAAAGAGCTGATTGTGCTGGCATTAAGCGGTGGTCAGTTGGCCCATGCAGCACAGGAGATGGGATTGCGAACAGCCTTGGAGGTATTTGCCGATCGGGCTTATGAGGAAGATGGCACTCTGGTAGGGCGAGGAAAGCCAGGGGCAATGATTACTGACGAGGAGGAGGCGATCGCTCGTGTGATTCGCATGATCAAAGATCAGACCGTTAGAGCGATTACCGGAAAAGATATTGCGATTCGCGCAGATTCCATATGTGTTCATGGGGATGGAGAAAAGGCTCTTGCTTTTGTGGAGAGGATCCGGCAAGCGTTTGGAGAAGCAGGGATTTCGTTGTGTCCGTTAGAGAAATTGTGTTAGATCCAGACTTGAAAAATAGCACAAATCGTGATAAAATTATTCATGCAGTTTAATACTCCGCAGCTTGCTGCGGTGTATTTGACTTTCTTAGAATCCGCTAAATGTCTGTACAGGTAAAGGCATTTGGTCATGGATTATCTAATCTGAAAATCTATTCTTTTGCTGCAGGAGGAGTCTTATGAAATTTCTTATTAATTAGAAGCTTGCCACGCGCATCGGTATGATCACTTCGGCGATTACCGTTGCAGGATTGTTGTTGCTTTGGCTTATTGTATCTGGGCGTATCTCCCATATGGTTGAAAACAATATTACCAATCAAATGATCGATGCGGTAGAATCGAGAGCTTCTATTATCAATGATTATGTGACTTCTGCAGAAGAATATATGACAGCTTTCGCTTTGAGCAGTGAAGTCCGGGAGCTTCTTGCCGATCCGGAGGATCCCGTTCTGCTACAAAAAGGACAGAAATATACAGAAGATTTTGCGGCAGTGAAAGGGGTTTTTGAAGGTTTGTATATCGGGACTCCTTCCACGTATGTCCTGACGCATACATCGGCGCAGGCAATTGGGATGACCACCCGAACGGGTGAGTCGTTAGAAGAATTTCGAAATACGATTCTGGCAAAGCCGCAACTGACTAATCTGGGAATCATGAAGTCTCCGGGAACGGGAAGCATGATCCTTTCTATGTATTATCCGATTTTTGAAGAGCAGAAATGCATCGGATATGTGGGGGAAGGAGTTTATGCCAGCCGGTTGATGGATGTCCTTTTGGATCTGGATATCAAAGGTTTGCCTAACAGCGAATATGTATTTTTAAATGTGGATACAGGGATGTATCTATATCACGAGGATGATGCTTTGCTAAATACGGAAACCACCGACATTGGCTATCGGGAGATTTTGAAACGAATAAAAGCAGATGGCAATACTCAGGCGGGTACATATTCTTACAAGGACGAAAACGGTGTAAAACAGCTAGTCGTATACAAATATTTGCAAGATCGCAATTGGGTCTTTATGGTTCGGGACAATGTGGCGGAAGTTTACCAAGAAGTAGTGCTTGTACGTATTACCGTAGGCGTTCTGTGCGTGGTGGTAGCCGCCTTTATCATCCTGGTTATGCTTTTTATTCTGCATCGGGAGGGGAAGGAGCTTATGGTTATGGAAAGCGCCATTGGGCGCCTTGGTAATCTCGAGCTTACTGCCGATCAGGAATTAGAAGCTTTTTATGGCAGAACGGATGAGATCGGTATGATAGCTCAGACAATTCACCATGTATGCGATTGTCTGCGAAAGACAATTGATGATATTGGTCGGATTCTAGGCGAGATGGCGAGTGGCAATATTGCTGTGGATGTGGTGAAAAATGAATCTTATTATGTCGGCGATTTCAAAGTCCTAGCAGAAAGCCTGAAAAGCATTCGTGTCCATCTGACAGATGTCATGCGCAAAATCGCTCAGATAGCCAATCAGGTAGATCATGAAGCCAATCAAGTTTCTGCAGGTGCGCAGGCGTTGTCTCAGGGCACAATGCAGCAAAAGGTTTCTATCAATGGGCTGGTTTCCCATGTCACAGAAATTACAGAACAAATTAAAAGCAGTACAGTTCGCTGTAACAATGCCAGTGAGTTGGTTGCCCGTGCTACGGGTTATGCCGCAGAGGCAGATAATCGAATGGAGAAGCTGATTGTTGCCACAAAGAATATTGATCAATCTTCTGCTCAAATCGGTGGTATCATAAAAACGATTGAGGATATTGCTTTTCAGACCAATATCCTTGCGCTGAATGCCGCTGTTGAGGCAGCCAGGGCCGGCAGCGCTGGAAAAGGCTTTGCGGTTGTCTCGGACGAGGTCCGAAACCTTGCCTCGAAATCCTCCGAAGCTGCCAAAAGTACGGGTACTCTGA
Organism: Lachnospiraceae bacterium; assembly: GCA_022799175.1. GTDB lineage: Bacteria > Bacillota > Clostridia > Lachnospirales > Lachnospiraceae > Brotaphodocola. The sequence continues at coordinate 14,908 of JAAWNY010000041.1, forward strand.
TCGGACGTTCGGTTAGTGACGTAAAAACGGGTACGGAATCGACGGATCTTGTCATCTCTGCGATGAAGGTGATCAGCGAATGCATCCAGTCAATCAAAGCGCTGATGGATGAGATTGCTTTGGCTAGCGTTCAACAGTCAGAGATGATTGCTTCTGTGGAAAACAGAATTAAAGAAGTGTCTAAGGTGACAGAAGAAAATTCGTTTGCTGCCAAAGAGAGTGCAGAGGTTTCCAATGAATTGTCCAATCAGGCGAGAACTCTGAATCATTTGATTGGTCAGTTCCGAATTTAGAGACTACAGATATATGAATGGAAGAAGTCATTTTGTTGACAAGCAAGTCGGCAAAATGACTTTTTGTTCCTCTGTTTAAAAAAACAGGGAAAATATATGACAGAAAAATGGAGATGAAAATGCCAAAACAAATAGCGAAAAAGCTGATATGGCTGATTTTGGAAATGTTCTTGTTATCCATACTGGTGTTTTACTTGGCGAGACAGGCGCCAGGAGATCCGCTGCAATCCTTTTATGGGGATGCGATGGAGTCTATGACAGAAGTGGAGAGAGAAGCCGCCAGAGAGCGTTTGGGATTGAATGATGGTTTTTTTGTACAGTATGTCCGTTGGTTTATCCATGCTCTTCAGGGAGATTTTGGCCTGTCATATCAATATAAGATGCCGGTGCTGGCAGTAATGAAATCACGGATCGGCAACACATTGCTTCTTGGGGGGATAGCCTATATCCTGATATTTGTTTTGGCGACCATGCTGGCGATCGTATGTGCCTTTTATGAAGGCCGGCTGCCGGATCGGCTGATTTGTCGGATCGGAACTATTTTTTATTATATTCCTGGTTTTTGGCTGGGAGTAGTGTTGGTATTGGTTTTTAGCATAAATTTGAGGTGGCTACCAAGTAGCGGAGCTTATGATGTGGGGATGCAAAAGAATTTGGGTAACCGTATTTGGCATTTAATACTTCCTCTGACTGTGATGATAGCCAGTCATCTCTGGTATTATGCTTGTATGATTCGCAATAAGCTTTTGGATGAGATGCAGAAAGATTATGCGTTATTTGCCAGAGCGAAAGGCTGTAGCCGAATCGAGATTTTATGGAAACACTGTCTGCGGAATGTAATGCCAGCGATTGTGAATCTGATGGCAATTTCTATTTCTCATATCACTGGTGGAACGGTGGTGGCTGAAGCAGTATTTAACTATCCAGGCGTGGGGAATCTGGCGGTGGAGAGTGCCAAATATCATGATTACAATTTATTGATGGTCAATGTGTTGCTTACGGGATTGATGGTGTTTGTGGGAGGATTTGTGGCTCAGATAGTGAATGAGAAGATCGATCCCCGTATAAAAGAAACCGGGGTGATTAAGTGGTGAGAGGAATGGTGGAGAATGGAAAGCTGGTGAAAAGGAAACCGGTTCTAGCGATGAGCGTATTGCTTGTGATTGTGGCAGGCTGCTTGGGAGCTCCGCTGATAGCCAATCATGATCCGGCAGGTTTTTATCTGGAGGCATTAAATCAACCGCCAAACAGAGAATTTTATTTTGGAACGGATTCCCTGGGGCGGGATTTGTTTTCGGTTATGTTTTATGGAGGACGAATCTCACTGGGAATTGGAATTTTAGCGGCTGTTATTATGGCCATACTTGGTGTTATTTATGGGTGCGTCAGTGGAACGGCAAATGACAAGATTGATTCTGTGATGATGCGGATTATGGAATTTTGTGGGAGTATTCCTTCGATTTTGATGATGTTAATCTTGACGGCTGTTGTGCCAGCTGCCAATATGATAAGTATGTCGGTGATGATTGGCATCACGGGTTGGTTTTCTCTGGCCCGCATGGTGCGCAGTGAGATCCGGCAGATTCGGCATAGTGAATATGTGCTGTACGCCAGGGCCACAGGAGGAGGTTTTTTCTATGTAATGGTTCATCATCTGGTGCCCAATTGTCTGCCAGCGGTGATGTTTGCTATGCTTTCCAACGTTAGTATGGCAATTACCATGGAATCTACACTCAGTTTTTTGGGATTGGGCTTGCCGCCGGATCAGTTATCCTGGGGCAGTATGCTGTCGTTGGCCAATCGCGCATTGATACGAAATACTTGGTGGGTGATTGTCATTCCCGGGTTGTTTCTGGTAGTGACCTTGTTGTGTATTACGGATATTGGGAATTATATCCAGAGAGAAGTGGGGCAGAGAAAAGGATAAAATATTTGGCAAATAATACAAGAAAAGCTTTATGTTCTTGTGTATTTGTGATATAATGCACATGTGCAGCAGAAAAATAAAGAAGTAACAGAACATCTGTTATTTTGGGCTGCTGGGGATTTTATAAGTGTAAAGGAGGATTGTATTATGAAGAAAAAACTGGCATTGATGTTGGCATGTTCGATGGTATTTGGCTTGACTGCTTGTGGCAACGGCGCGGATACGAACACGACAGCCGCCCCACCGGCTACGGAGGCGACGACACAGGCAACAGAGCCGGCAGCTGAGGAAAAGCCGGCAGAGGGAGAGACGAAAGCAGAGGCAACAGGTGGCCTGGATGCTTTGATTGAAGCGGCAAAAGCAGAGGGAGAGCTGACGGTATATGGTTCTTGTGAAGAAGAATATTTGTCAGTGGCTTGTAAAAATTTTGAACAGCTTTATGGGATTAAGACCAAATTCCAGAGACTTTCCACCTCAGAAGTCTACACAAAAATTTCAGAAGAAGCCGGTAAACCTTCGGCAGACGTTTGGTTTGGAGGGACTACCGACCCTTACAATGAAGCGGTGGCAGACGGACTTTTGATGGAATATGAGGCCGAGAATGCGGCGAATTTGATCAGTGAGGATTATAAAGATCCCACAAATTGCTGGTATGGTATTTACAAAGGGATTCTGGGCTTTATGGTCAACACGGAGGAATTAGAGCGGTTGAGTCTGGAAGCTCCAAAGACATGGGATGACTTGACAAAAGAAGAGTACAAGGGTTTGATTATGTTGTCGAATCCAAACACGGCAGGTACAGCAAAGCTTCTGATTAATACCATGATTCAGATGAAGGGACATGATGAGGCGATGGAATATTTCAAAGCGCTGGATCAGAATATTAATCAGTATACCAAGTCAGGATCTGGCCCGTCTAAGATGGTGGGCCCAGGCGAGTGTGTGATTGGCATCGGTTTCCTTCATGATGGCATATACCAGATTTTGCAGGGATATGATAATATTGAGCTGATCGTTCCGGAAGATGGTACGTCTTTTGAGGTTGGCGCTACCGCAATTTTTAATGGCTGTGCGCATCCCAATGCTGCTAAGCTGTGGATTGAATATGCATTATCTCCGGATTGCGTGGACCATGCCAAGGAGGCCGGTTCTTATCAGTTCCTGGTACTTTCTAATGCGACGCAACCGGAGGAGGCAACTCGGTTTGGGTTGGATATGAACAATACCATAGATTATGATTTTGAGGATGCCAAGGCAAACAGCGCCAAATATGTGGAGGATTTCTTCGCGGCGTTGGGAAGCGCTGCCGACAGTGCAGATACTAGCCGGTTCTTGACAGAATAAGGAAATTTTTCAGAAAAAAGTTTCAGAGAGAAATATCAGATGCTGCGTAATGCGCGGATTGCGCAGCGCAGCATTTGATTTTTGGCGGATGATGGTTTTTAGCAAGAAAGGGGGAGTGACTTGTGGCTGGAAAACAGAGTGCTAGATTGGAACGAAAAAAGTTTTTTTCCGATCCGATTTTGATTAGCATGATTGTTGTTCTGCTGGTATTTTTGGCATTGTTTATTTTGTATCCGTTGCTGATGTTGTTGGTGGACAGTTTTCTGGAGGAGGGCCAGGTAACATTTGCGGTCTTTCAACGAGTGTTGAGCCTGGAGCGGTTCCAAACAGCTTTTAAAAATACTCTGGTGTTGGGAATGATTACAGGGATTGCATCGACAGCTATCGGCTTATTGTTTGCTTATGTGGAAGTATACGTGAAGCTGCGGACGAAGATCTTAGAAAAGCTTTTTGCGGTGGTATCGATGCTTCCGGTGGTATCTCCGCCATTTGTATTGTCTTTGTCCATGATCATGCTTTTTGGACGCAGCGGTATTATTACCCGGTCACTTCTAAAAATTTATGATTCTAATGTTTATGGGTTGAAGGGAATCGCCATTGTTCAGACGCTTACTTTTTTTCCGGTATGTTATCTAATGCTGAAGGGACTTTTGAAAAATATCGATCCGTCTCTGGAAGAGGCCACGCGGGATATGGGAGCAAGCCGGTGGAAGGTGTTTACCAGTGTGACATTTCCACTTTTGTTGCCTGGATTGGGCAATGCATTTTTGGTGACATTTATTGAATCGGTGGCAGATTTTGCCAATCCTATGTTGATTGGCGGTTCTTATGATACATTGGCTACCACCATCTATCTGCAGGTGACAGGCGCCTATGATTCCACAGGGGCAGCGGCTATGTCAGTCGTATTGTTGTCTCTGACAGTAGTGTTGTTTTTGATTCAGAAGTATTATCTGGAGAAAAAGACGGCAGCTACCCTGACGGGGAAGGCATCGCGGATGCGTATGTTGATTGAGGATAAGAGCGTGACCGTGCCATTGACAATATTCTGTACTTTGGTGGCCGCTTTTGTAGTGTTGATGTATGTGATGGTGCCATTTGGAGCATTGTTTACGCTGTGGGGCAGGGATTATAGTTTGTCATTGAAATGGTTCCAGTATATGCTGCGGACCAGCGGATTGAAGGCGTTTCAGGATTCTTTTGTGTTGTCGCTGATTGCGTCGCCGCTGACGGCATTTCTGTCTATGGTGATCGCTTATCTGGTAGTGAAGAAGCGTTTCCGGGGGAAGGGATTTATTGAATTTGTATCTATGTTGGCAATGGCGGTGCCCGGGACTGTACTGGGAATCGGCTATATCCGGGGGTATGCCAACGGGCTGTTCAGGACCGGAATTATGAGCAGCCTTTATGGAACCGGGCTGATCCTCATTATTGTATTTATCGTGCGAAGTCTTCCTACGGGGACTAGGAGCGGGATTTCCGCATTGCGTCAGATTGACAAATCGATTGAGGAGTCGGCTTACGATATGGGAGCAAATTCAGCGAGAGTATTTATGACTGTCACTTTGCCGCTAATCAAAGATTCTTTTTTCAGCGGTTTGGTCACAGCTTTTGTGCGGAGTATTACAGCGATTTCCGCGATTATTCTTTTGGTGACACCAGATTTTCTGCTGATTACCTGTCAGATCAATGAGCAGGCAGAGAAGGGGAATTATGGGGTGGCTTGTGCCTATGCCACAGTTCTGATTGCCATTACTTATGGCGCAGTGCTGGTTATGAATACGCTGATTCGGTTTTTTGGCGTCAGTAGAAAGATCAAGGTTAGGGAGGATGCATAGATGGAAAAAGAGAAGAAGGGAGTCCGGCTGGAACATATTTCCAAAATTTATCAGGATCCCAAGACCGGGAAAGAGTTTTACGCGGTGGAGAATACTACCCTGGATATTGAGGCAGGGACTTTTGTCACTTTGTTAGGACCGTCTGGTTGTGGAAAGACGACAACTTTACGGATGATAGCCGGATTTGAGAGTCCGGATGAAGGGGAAATCTATTTGGGAGGGGAGGCGATCAACCATCTGACTCCTAATAAACGGGATACGGCGATGGTGTTTCAGAGCTATGCGCTTCTTCCCCACTACAATGTATTTGACAATGTTGCATATGGATTAAAGATACGCAAGCTACCCAAAGAGGAGATCCGGGAGCGAGTGATGAATATCTTAAAGCTGGTGGAGATGGATGGGATGGAATCCCGGATGACGAATCAGCTTTCTGGCGGACAGCAGCAGCGGGTGGCGTTGGCTAGAGCGCTAGTGTTGGAGCCGGGAGTTCTGCTGTTTGATGAACCTTTAAGTAATCTGGACGCCAAGTTGCGTGTTTCTATGCGAACGGAGATACGCAAAATTCAGCAGAAGGTAGGGATCACGGCTATTTATGTAACACATGATCAATCGGAAGCCATGAGTATTTCGGATAAGATCATAATCATGAGCAAAGGCAAAGTAGAACAGGCCGGTACGCCTCAGGAGATTTACTATCATCCCAATTCCCGGTTTGTGGCAGATTTTATTGGAGAGGCTAATTTTCTGGAGGCAGAAGTTTTGTCCACAGAAGAGGAAAAAGCAAGGATTCAGGTGGCTGGAAAACAGCTGGAGGTAAATAATTTCTGTGGTGCGAAGATCGGAGATAAAGCGGCATTGGTACTTCGCCCAGAGGCGGTGACTTTAGCCGAACAGGGTTATCTGGAGGCAACCGTTGTTTTATCTACATTTATGGGAGCTTATCAGTATTATCAGGTGCTGGTGGGAGATATGGAGCTTCAGATCACAGATTATAATCCTGTAAACCGGCGGGTGTATCAGGCAGGGGAGAAGGCATTTCTTGATTTTGACTCCCAGGGCGTTTATATTTTATAAAAAGAGATGTTGTGAAAAGGGAAACGAAAATGCCCGAACTTGCGATATTCCGATCGTGTGCATTTTCGTTTCATTTGTTTGTTGAACCGGCTTGCTGAAAAGTGGGCGGGGCGATAGTCTGTGGAAAGGATTGCGGAAAGTCGTTGATGAAGCCGGGATTTATGGAGGAAATTGGAACAATGGAATATATAAAAGTGACAAAGGAAAATATTAACAGGGAACATATTTGTTGCGCGATATCGAATAACAAGGATATACAGGTGTTGTCTAAAAAAGATTGGATGATGCAGTGTTTTGACGACGGACTTGTTTTTCTAAAAAGCACAGAGAGAGGAAAATGCTTTATTGAATATATTCCGGCAGAAAATGCGTGGGTTCCTATTATTGCAGAAAACTATATGTATATAGATTGTTTCTGGGTATCAGGCTCATTGAAAGGACATGGATACTCAAATGATTTATTAAATGAGTGCATAAAAGATGCCAAAGAAAAAGGAAAATCGGGGCTTTGTATTCTTTCCTCTGCAAAAAAGAAACCATTTTTGTCTGATCCGAAACACTTACTGCATAAAGGATTTACGGTTGCTGATGTGTCAGATACGGGAATTAATCTAATGTATTTTCCTTTTGATGAAAAAGCAGTGATTCCGCAATTTACAGAATCGGCAAAACATCCGCATATCGAAGAAAATGGCTATGTTTTATACTATACAAGCCAGTGCCCTTTCAATGGCAAATATGTACCAATTGTTGAACAGATTGCTTTGGATAATGATATTCCATTTAAGACAATTCATATTGAAACCAAAGAACAGGCGCAGGCTGCACCAAGTCCATGTACAACTTATGCCATGTTTTATAATGGAGAATTTCTGACAAATGAACAATTTAATGATAAGAAGTTTTTGAAAATGGTGCAATCAAAATAGAAAGATTCCAGATTGCGGGAAATTTATCACCCACAGCCCAAGAAATCAACCCACATCTACGGAGGCAATGAAAATGAAATTAGAAAATCCTGTAAATATAAAAAAAGAACTGGAAACGAAAGTTGGTATAGCAAACGGTATATATCTGAATAACATTGAAATTGACCCGCTTACGATCAAAGCAATTATGATAAATGAAGTTGTTCCCGCTGACCCCTTACAGGATTTTTATGGAATCCCCGATGCGGATTATCTGAAAACAACCATTCCTCTTTTGCAAGGGGCGGGAGCAGACGTTGATTCTATACAAGATATATTACAAATGGGTATCTATATCACAAATGCTGTAAAAACCCCAAAAACAGAATATACCATTGACAAAAGCAGTATTGAAAATAGTTTGCCTTATTTAGAAGCAGAACTTTCTTTATTCCCCAATATAAAGGTTATTATGCTTATGGGGGATGTTGCAAAGAAAGCCTTTAATATGATTACCAAAAAAGCAACAAAGAAAAATGCTATTCCCGCCGTTTCCACCTATAAATTGCGGAGTAGCGAAATCTATTATGAGGGTATGAGAGTAATGCCATCCTATATAATGACGGGAGGAAATATTTTAATTGAAAAGTCAAAAGTGACAATGGCGACGGAGGACATTGCCACTATGTTAGAAATAATCAAGTAGAAACTATATAATTGATATGAAAATATAGTGTTATAAAATAGCAATCATGGCAGTCAGAACATTGGTAACAGTGGCATAAATGACACCAAATAAAAAGGAATGCACGATATAAAATTGTAAAAAGCATGGGTTTGCTATGAGAAGAAAAGAGACATGTATTGTAATCCTACAAAACCAATTGACAATACTTTTATCCTATGAT
>JAAWNY010000042.1 GCA_022799175.1 Lachnospiraceae bacterium
CTAAATCTCTGCAAAGTCAAAATCCCGCAGACGGTTTGGCGTTGGTTCTCGCCTCATTTCCTTGACTATACTTTTCGTTTCCTTATCTTAATGACATTGCGATTGCCCATTGTTTTTCGCCCCTCTTCCTTGGCCGATTTTCTCATTTTATTATCTAAATGACATTGGCGGGAATGCCTGGTTTAGTGATTTAAAAATGCATAAAACATATTGACAGATACGGTTCTTTGTTGTATACTATGGATAGTACATACGAGTGTATAACAAACATGGGAGAGCGACCAGGATGGGTGAGACCAGAGAGCGGGTTACACGGGCAGATGTAGCGAGGATGGCGGGAGTGAGTGAGACCGTCGTGTCTTATGTGATTAATAACAACCGCTATGTGGCAAAGGAAAAGCGACAGAGAGTAGAGGAAGCGGTCAGAATTTTGAATTACCGCCCCAATAATGTGGCGCGCGCCCTGAAAGGGAAGCAGAGCAATCAGATTATTTTCATTGCTGACCATATTACAAATGAGTATTTTAGTAGTATTGTTAGTGAGATGGATAAGTATGCTTATGAATCTGGTTATTTAATTTCCTTATGTTCCAACCGGAACACGCCAGAATTTATCTCCCAGGTGATTAGCCGCCAGTTTGATGGGATTATTGTAAGCTCTGCCAGTTTTCCTACCGAATATGTGGAACAGTTCAGTCAGGCGGGAATTCCGGTGGTGGTATTTCGGCGGCGGAGACATCAGAAAGCAGTGGAGCATGTGGCTTATTTGGGAACCGGGCTATATACAGGAGCTAGAGAGGCAGTGAAACATCTAATTGCCATGGGATGTCGAAATGTGATCTATGTGGACCGTATCAGTGCCAAAGGTCATATCAGTCCGCCAGATGACATGCGATATAGTGGCTTTGTGGATGAGATGGGGGCTAATGGATTTTGTGTGGGACCGGACAGTGTGATATGTGGATGTCGCAGCCAAGAGGAGCTGTCGGAGAAGATCAAAAAGCGTCTGCAAACGGGTTCTCGAGTAGACGGGATCTTTGGCAGGAATGATATGTTGGCTTGTATTGCCATGACAGCGGCCGGACAGATTGGCTTTAAGGTGCCAGAGCAGTTGAAGGTGATTGGTTTTGATGATTCTAGCATCAGCCGTTTGATTACTCCCAGACTTACGACCATTGGGATGCAGAAGGGGGAGATCGCAAAGGCTGCTATCGATATGCTGACCCAGATGATCGGTGGAAGTCAGCCAAATAACCGGGATTTTGAGACTATGTTGATAGAGCGGGAGAGTACAGCAGATAATAACCGTTGAGAGTAGATTTTTATCAGTATTGTGAGAAGGAAGCATCAGCAACTCGATACCTATCAAGGATTTGATATGAGATATAAGGTGAAAATAAAATATGAGCACAGAATACCGTGCTCATTCCCTTTAACATTATATACACACGAGTGTACATAAAATTCTCTAGTAAAGAGATAAAAAGGGCAGTTCAAGAAAGAGCAGTCTGCCCAATAAAGAATAGAAATTATAATTGTGGTGGTGGCACATAACAGGGAAGGGAGCGGAACTGTTATAGCAGCACAGAGATTCTTTGGAAAACAAGGAGCTGTGTATAAACATGAAAAAAGAAGCACACGAAAAAGAGAGGAAGGTAATGGTATGAAGAAACGAACATTGGCACTGGCAATGGCGGCGATTATGGGATTGACAACTGCATGTTCAGGAGGAGGACAGACGCAACAAAACGCAGCTGCCCCGGCTAAGGAAACAGAAAAGACAGGTGGTGTGGCAGCAAGTGGAGAATCTGGGGAGGCGGTGACCATTAAGATTGCCAACTATGCGTTGCTGGAGGCAGGATATGATGAGTTTTGGGGAAATGTAAAGACTGGTTTTGAAGAGAAGTATCCTAATGTGACGATTGAATGGGTGACGGCTCCTTACGGCGAGATTTTGAACCAGGTAATCAATATGGCTGGCGGGGGAGACAAAATAGATTGTATTTTCAGTGAGATGATTTGGATTCCGGCACTGGTGGACGCAGGATTGGCGGCGCCTATGGAAGAGATTTTGGATGCGGATTTCCTGAATGATTATTATCCCAATATTCTGGAGGCTCATTCAGTAGATGGCCAGGTATATGGAGCGCCTCTTTACGTATCACCCTTTGTCCTTTTTTATAACAAGGATTTGCTGGAACAGGCCGGACTAGATCCCAATGCACCACCCAAGACTTATGAAGAACTATTAGAGATGGCTCCTAAGCTGGCGGAACTGAAAACGGCGGACGGGAATCCGGTGTATCCGTTTGGTCAGCCTACGGCCTCGGTGATTGTGATCGGTTCTTCCTTGCAGGCATTCGCCCAGAATTTTGGTGGAACAGTATTTGACAGTGACGGTACTTTTAATGTGGATAACCAGGGCTTTAAAGAGGCCATGGAAATGCTGCAGAAATTAGATGAGCTGGGTTATAATCCCCAGAACTGTAAGCCGAAGGATTTGAGAAATCTGTTTGCTTTGGGACAATTAGCTATGTACTATGACAATACCTGGGGGTTTAACGGCGCTAAATCCATCAATCCAGAAGTGACTAACTTTGCCGCTACGGCGTTGCCCCTTTCCGGAGGACAGGGAAAAGGAGATACCACCTTACAATCTCATTGTTTTGTGGCTGTGAATAATGGGCCAGAGAAGGCGGAGGCTGTGAAGAACTTTATTCAGTATGTGGTAAGTCCGGAGATTCTCAATGACTATATTGCGAATATTGCGCCGGCATATCCGGCTAAGGCGGCCATGGAATCCATGGAGGCGGTGACAGGCAGCGCATTTTTAAAGGGCGGCCAAGATGCGGTAGAAAAGGCTGTGCCAGTTTATCAATTTCCTACTTTATCGGATTTCAATCTGGAGCTGTGTGCTTTGGGGCAAGCAGTAACAGTGGGGAAGGAGCCAGTGGAAGATGCCATAGAAAACTTTAAGGGAGCGGTGCAATCCTTGCTTCCCTGACGATTCTTTGGTCTGTGTTTTTGAAATAGTACAGGTGCAAAATATTCGTCATCTGTATGCACAAGAAATCATTATTACCAAAACAGTAGTTTACATCAACAGTTGTGGGAATGGTTACACCGGTTTTAAGGGAAATGAAAGGAATGGTAATAGAAATGACGGAACAACAGAAGAAAAAACCTAATGTGGTATTTATTCTGACCGATGACCAGGGATTTTGGTCTCTGGGATGTTATGGAAATGAGGAGATTCGGACGCCGAATCTGGATCGGTTGGCAGAAAGGGGAGTACGGTTCGATAACTTTTATTGTGTGTCGCCGGTTTGCTCTCCAGCCAGAGCATCTCTGCTGACAGGAAGAATTCCTTCCCAGCATGGTATTCATGATTATCTCTGCGGAGGTAATGGGGGAAAGACGCAGTCGGCTATTGAGTATCTGAAGGGACAGACTGGCTATACAGATATTCTGGCAGAGAACGGATATACTTGTGGTCTCAGTGGCAAATGGCATTTAGGAGATGGGATTCATGTACAGAAGGGGTTTTCCTTCTGGTACACCCATCAAAAAGGCGGTGGTCCCTACTATCAGGCGCCGATGATTCGAGATGGGAAATATGTGACGGAAAGTGGATATATCACAGATGTGATTACGGATGAAGCTCTGAAGTTTATTGACCAGGAAAAGGGAAAGGAAGAGCCGTTTTATCTCAGTGTCCATTACACGGCGCCTCATTCTCCTTGGATTGACTGTCATCCAAAGAAATATACCGATTTATATGAGAACTGTGAATTCAACAGCTGCCCTCAAAGAAAAAAGCCTCATCCATGGGCTAAAACGGATGTAGTGCCAGGGTATTCTCAACCACGAAAATGTCTGATTGGTTATTTTGCAGCTGTCACGGCTATGGATGACAATGTGGGGCGGATTCTTGACAAATTGGAGCAGGAACATCTGATGGAGGATACTCTGATTATCTTTTCTAGTGATAATGGCTTTAACTGTGGGCATCATGGAATCTGGGGTAAGGGAAATGGGACATTTCCATTGAATCTCTATGATTCTTCTGTGAAGGTGCCGTTGATTATCAGTCACAGAAATCATGTTCCGGAGGGAAAGGTCTGTTCGGATATGTGTAGCGGTTATGATTTTATGCCGACTCTTTTGGATTATCTGGGACTGGATAATCCAGAAGCAGACGCCTTGCCGGGAAGAAGCTTTTTGCCTTCATTGATGGAGGGAGATCAGCAACAAGACGGGACGGTGGTAGTCTTTGATGAATACGGCCCGGCGCGGATGATCCGCAATCAGAAATACAAGTATATCCACCGAATTCCCTATGGTCCAGATGAGTTCTATGACTTGGAAAAGGACCCAGGAGAGGAGAAAAACCGGATTGGAGATGAGGGGTATCGTCCTTTGATTATGGACATGAAGCGTCAGATGGAGGAATGGTTTTTAAAATATGTCAATCCAGAGATTGACGGAAGCAAAGAGCCTGTCTTAGGGGGCGGACAGCAGGAACGGGCAGGTCTCTGGGGACCGGGAATGTATGTATATAATGAGAACATTTAAGAAGAAAGGGAAGGAGGGGTTGTATTGAATCACACAGGGGGAAAGGGTTTGCTTAGCAACCGGCACACGGCTGATAAAATGTTTTCCTTGATGCTGCTGCTTCCGGCCATTATAACAACGATTGTGTTTATTTTGATTCCAGTGGCAGATTCAATTTACCGAAGTTTTTTTGATTACCGGGTGCGGAATATTATTTCCGGGCAGCCGGGAGTGTGGAATAATTTTGCCAACTATATCAAACTGTTTTCCAATGGAAAGCTGGTTCCGTCTATGGTCAACACGCTGGTGTTTGTATTTGGGGTGGTGATAGCCCAGTTCATCTTTGGGATGGCGCTGGCTTTGATTCTAAATACCAACATGAAGGCATCCCGGTTTATCCGCAGTATTATGATGATTCCGTGGGTAGTGCCGACCATTATATCTGGTCTGGTGTGGATTTGGATGTTTCAGCCGCAGTACGGCTTTGTAAAGTATCTGGTTGGCCTGGTGACAGGAGGGAGGATCACGGATTTTGCCATTTTGAATAACCCCTCTACAGCGATGTTCGGTGTGTCGTGTGCGGCGTTGTGGAAACAGATTCCTTTGGGAACGCTGTTACTTCTGGCAGGACTGGCGAATGTGCCGGACGATATGCTGGAGGCGGCTAAGATTGACGGGGCGAATGCGGTTCAGCGTTTTTTCAAGATTACCATGCCTTATATGAAGAGTGTGATCAAGGTGACAGTTTCCATGTCTATTATTGAGAACTTCAAGCAGTTTCCACTGTTCTGGACCATGACGGGAGGCGGTCCCAACAATTCCACTACAACTATGGCCATTTTGAGCTATCGGGAAGCTTTTGTGTCCAACAATTTCGGCTCTGGAGCAGCAGTTACTACGGTGTGGATGTTGATGATGATCGTGGTTGTGTTTATCTATAATCGGATTTTCAAAAAGGACGAGGTCTAGGAAGGGGGGAATAGCGATGAAACGGAACCGATTGTTGGGTAATATAGTGAAATATGCGGTGCTAATTGTGATTTTGGTATTTTTGTTGTTTCCTCTGTTCTGGGTATTGATGACTTCCTTTAAGAGCAATATGGAAGCTTACAAATTCCCACCTACGTTTATCCCGGAGAGTCCGACGGTACAAAGCTATATTGATTTGTTTACAAAAAATAATGAATTCTTTATTTATTACCGGAACAATTTTATTGTGGCAGGCGGAGCGGCGGCGTTGACTACATTTATCGCGATCATGGCAGGTTATGCCCTGTCAAGGTTTCACTTTCGTTGGAACGGATGGATCGTGGCCTGTTTTACCTCGGCGCAGATGTTTCCTGTAGTCAGCCGATTGATTTCCCTGTATAAAATTCTGGGAGATGTCCATCTGATCAACACCCGTTTGGGAGTGGTGTTAGCCATAACAGCGTCCATGTTACCTTTTACTATTATGTTGATGTCCAGCTTTTATGACGGGATTCCGGTAGAGCTAGAGGAGGCAGCTAGAGTGGACGGAGCCGGGCGGTTACAGATACTGTTTAAGGTAGTGGCTCCGCTGATTAAACCGGGCATGTTAGCAGTGGGAATCTATGCGTTTCTTCTTTCCTGGGATGATTATCTCCATGCCGCCACGCTGATACAAACGGATACCTTAAGAACCTTGTCAGCTGGTGTGGCGTTGCGATATCTGGGAGAGTTGTCTTATGACTGGTCATTAGTCAACACAATCTCGATTGTCGGAACTTTGCCGATGGTGATTCTTTTCTTCTTCTTCCAGAAGTATATGGTCAAGGGCCTGGTAGCCGGAGCAGTGAAAGGATAGTAGACGAGAGAAGTTTACCGGCTTTTTGGTAAACAGAGAACAGAGCACTCAACAAGAATAAGGGGGACGACATGCTAACGACAAGTAAGGAAATGTTGATGGCGGCAGCGGCAGGTGGTTACGCCGTACCGGCGGTCAATACACAAGGCGGAAATTATGATATTATCTGGGCGGTCTGTAAGGCAGCAGAAGATTTGCAATCACCGATTATGCTGGCTCACTATGTAAGTACAGGGGCATATTCTGGCCATGACTGGTTTGTGAATGTATGCCGGTGGTGTGCGGACAAGGTTTCGGTACCAGTAGCAATTCACTTAGACCATGGAGATGGGTTTGACATCTGTATGGAGGCGTTGAAACTGGGATTTACTTCCCTGATGATCGATGGTTCCACAAAACCGATCGAGGAAAATGCTAGGATGACCAATGAGGTGCTGAAGGTGGCAAAGTGTTTTGGCGTACCGGTGGAGGCTGAGGTGGGAGAACTTCTACGTCTAGATAATATGGGCAGTGTGATGGAGAATAAAAATATTGTAGATCCCGAGGAGGTTCGCAGATTTCTTGAACTTTGTCATCCAGATTCATTGGCAATCGGGATCGGCAATGCACATGGATATTATAAGGGGGAGCCGGATATTCATCTGGAGATTTTAGAGTCGGTGCGCAAATTTACGGATATT
Source organism: Lachnospiraceae bacterium (assembly GCA_022799175.1). Taxonomy (GTDB): domain Bacteria; phylum Bacillota; class Clostridia; order Lachnospirales; family Lachnospiraceae; genus Brotaphodocola. Next base: position 7,060 of record JAAWNY010000042.1, read on the forward strand.
CCTCTGGTGCTTCATGGATGTACAGGGATGAAGGAAGAGATTATCCGGGAGGCCATCCGGATGGGGGTGGCAAAAATTAATTTTGGGACGGAGATACGATATAAGTATGTGGAACATTATGAGGAGGGACTAAAGACTATGGAGCATCAGGGGCATTCATGGAAATTGTCACAGTTTGCCAATGAGAGGCTGCAGGAGGATGTAAGAAAGATTATTCGTCTAGCGGGGGCGGAGGGAAAAGCTTTTTAGTGGGATAACCAATTGTTACAGGATGGATGGTAGATTATAATAACCATATAAGAATTTCGTTAGAATAAAAAGGAGATAGCATGGATAGGAAGAATAGTGAACGGACTTACAGAGAGATGTATGGGCAGCCGGCGTCTTTTCAGGCGATTAATGATTCGCTGGTAGATATTTACAAGGTGCTGGATCAGGTGTTTGCAGAAAAGTATGATGAGTTAATTTTTACGGGGTGTGGGACTTCTCTGTATCTGGCTCAGGCATCTGCACATGCTTTTGGAAGTTGTACAGGGATTCCGGCAAAAGGAATGTGTTGCTCAGAGCTGTACTATTTTCCGGAGACTTATGTGGGCAAGGGCAGAAAAGTGCTGGTGCTGCCTATCACCAGGAAGAGCTATACGACAGAGGTGCGGATGGCGATTGACAAGGTGAGGAGTTTTGACGGCGTGAAGACTTTAGCCATTACTTGTGATCCAGATAGTGCCCAATATAATGATTTTATGATTCTTTCTCCAGAGACGGCGGAAGACAGCGTGATCATGACCCGGTCTTTTACCAGTATGGTATATCTGGCAGTGATTCTGGCCTTTTATGCGGGGGGACAGAAGGAGAAGATTGAGGCGATGAAGGATTATGGGAAACAGTCGGAGACGTTTTTGAAGGCCACGGATGAAATGGCTAAGCGGATTGTGAGGGAGCATCCGGAACGGAACCTTTATATTACTCTGGGGCAGGGGATCAATTATGGAATTGCCAACGAGTGCATGAACAAAATGAAGGAAATGAGTCTCAGTAATTCGGAAGCATATTATACTCTGGAATATCGTCATGGACCTATGAGTTTGGTAGATGATAAGACCATGATCATTTTGTTGGGAAATGAAGAGACTGTGGAGGGGGATGAGAAACTTTTAGAGGAGATGAAGTCTTATGGTGCCCTAATTTTGGCAGTGGGTGCCAAGGCGACAGAGCGTTATGGTGCAGCTGATTATGCGCTGAATCTGGATTATGGGTATGATAGTCTGCAAAATGGGGCGATGATCGGATTTATTGGTCAAATGATGGGCTATTATCTTGCAGAACAGAAGGGATTAGACGCAGATACGCCCAGGCATTTATCCCAGGCGATTGTAATCAAAGATTAAGCAGTAAATTTTGTGGGGAGTGGTGAAATAGAAAGATATTTTTGGATAAGTATTGGCAAAGGGTACACTAAGGAAGAGGAGAGAGAAGCAGTGAGAAATGGTCTGCTCCTTTTTCCAGTTTCGAGATTAAGAATTCCTAAAATTCCTGATTTTTGCTAAAGACGAAACGAAAATATACAAACTCGCTTCGCTTAGACAGTGTATATTTTCGTTTCAACGCCAAATTCAGGGATTTAAGGACTTCTAAATCTCTGCAAAGTCAAAATTCACAGACCATTTCGCACTGCTTCTCTCCCCTCTTCCTTGGCTGTGTTTTTGGTTTCTTTAATTTAAATGATATTGATTGTTAAATAAGTCTTTTGTCGTTTCACCTATTCCATGTTCGTGGAAAGCCGGATACGGGATAGGTGAAACGATAAAGGACTTATTTGGCAATATATTCTTTTTTGAAGAATTAACTTTTTAGGCGTTCTAAGTCCTGGTAAAATTCGGGATAGGAAATATTCACGCATTCTGCACCGAGAATTTCGGTTTCTCCTTCGGCTAGGCAAGAGACGATGGCAAAGGTCATGGCAATTCGATGATCCAGACGGCTATCGATAATCGCTCCGTGCAGGGGAGAGCTGCCGCGGATAATCATGCCGTCTGCGGTTTCTTCTACATCGGCTCCCATAGCGGAAAGACTGCGCACCATGACATCGATTCGGTTGGACTCTTTTACCTTGAGCTCTGCGGCGTCGCGGATGATGGTTTCGCCTTCAGCGAAACAGGCCATGGCAGCAATGATGGGTAGCTCGTCGATTAGTGTTGGAATGATGGCGCCACCGATAGTGATTCCGTGAAGACGACTGTTTTTGACCAGAAGATCGGCCACGGGCTCCCCGGTATCATGGTTTTCGTTGAGCAAAGTAAGATCAGCTCCCATCTTTTGACATACTCTTAAAATACCGTCACGGGTGGGGTTGATGCCGACATTTCGGATGAGAATCTCGGAGCCGGGGACGAGCAGTCCGGCGGCAAGGAAAAAAGCAGCTGAGGAGATATCGCCGGGGATCCGAATCTTCTGCCCATAAAGTTCTTTTGCCGGTTGGATCTTGGCGGTGGTATCCCTCATATGGACATCGGCGCCAAAGAGGGAAAGCATGAGCTCTGTGTGGTTGCGAGAGACATAAGGCTCTGTTACCTGGGTTTCACCATCTGCGTAAAGGCCGGCCAAAAGAATGGCAGATTTTACCTGGGCAGAGGCAACTGGAGAGAGGTAATGGATGCCATGGAGCAAGGAACCTGTAATCGTTAAAGGGGCGCAGCCATTATCTTGCAAACTACGGATTTGAGCGCCCATCTGAGAGAGAGGATCAAGGATTCGTTTCATGGGACGTTTTTGAATGGAAGCGTCACCGGTCAGCGTGACCGTAAAATCCTGGGCGGAAAGAATGCCGGAGATCAGCCGGGTGGTAGTCCCGCTGTTACCACAGTCTAAGGCGGTATCTGGTTTTGACAGCCCTCGCAATCCGCGGCCATGTACCAGGACGGTATTGCCATTGTTTTCAATCTCAATGCCCATTTTGCGGAAGCAAGAGATGGTGGAAAGGCAATCTGCGCCCTGAAGAAAGTTGTGGATCTCGGTGGTTCCGCGAGCGATGGAACCTAGCATTACGCTCCGGTGAGAGATGGATTTGTCACCAGGAATGGTTACCTCGCCCCGAAGGGGGCCACATTTAGAAAATTTCATAGTCGGAATTCCTCGCTTTTTTGCTTTGATAGTATACAGGTGCAGTAATTCATGGATTACTGCTGATTTATCGGATTAATTCGTAATTGTATTTTTTCAGTTGTTCCCATGCTGCATTCATAGCAGATTCCTCGTAGAAGGTGATCCGCAATGCCCCTTCTCCATGTTCGCGGTTATGGTTGATGCCGATATTTTTAATATTGATGCCACGTGCGCTTAAAATGACGGCAAGCGTGGAGATGGAACCAGGCTCATCTACAATATCTACGGTGAAAGAATAGTCTGGTAGCACAGAGCCTTTGGACACATCAGAGATGGAATTGCGGTAGGTGCGAGACTGATCGAATAGTTCATAAATGGCCGGACTGTCTTGTTGGTGTAAACTTTTAAGAATCTGCTGCAACGAAGTAATATAAGCATTTAGCATCTCACGGATAGGCCCGGTGTTGGTCATGCAGATTTGTTCCCACATTTCCGGGGAAGAAGAGGCAATACGGGTGATGTCCTTAAAGCCGCCGGCTGCCAGTCGTTTCATCAGCTCTTCCTCATCATCGCAGTCTCGGACGAGATTGACAAGGCTGGAAGCAATGATATGGGGAAGATGACTGATAGCAGCCACAATCCGATCATGTTTCTCATAATCAAGTACAATCGGAAGAGAGCCGATCAACTGGGCAATCGCTATCATTTTTTCAACGTCTTCCTGACGGGAATGGGGCGTGGGCGTGATGATATAATAAGCATTTTCCAAAAGGTGATCGGTGGCATTTTCATAGCCCGTCTTCTCAGAACCAGCCATAGGATGTCCGCCCACAAAGCAGTGTTCCATCCCTAGCTCGCGGACAGTCTGATGAATATCGACTTTGGTGCTGCCGACATCCGTCACAATGGCTCCATCTTTTAGATAAGAGCCAATTTCCCGAAGATAGCTGGCATTGTACTCCACAGGAGTGCACAGAAAAAGGATATCACACATTCGAAGCTGTTCTCCCACACCATCCAGAATTTCATCGACAATGCCATCTTGTACGGCTATTTCCAACTTGGAGCGGGTTCGCATGTAGGCAAGGATTTTTACATCTGGCCAGGCACGTTTCAGACCTTTGGCAATCGAACCGCCGATCAGACCAAGGCCGATAAAGCCAATCACCATGTCTGTCATCCCAGTTTCCTCCCCTCCAATTGGGCATAGGGCTGTAAGGCGGCAGTCAGTTGTTCAAATTGTTCAAAAGTCAGTGATTGAGGGCCATCGGAGAGTGCGCGGGCTGGGTCGGGATGGACTTCGATCATCAGACCGTCGGCTCCAGCGGCGATAGCACACTTTGCCAGCGGTGGTACATAGGCACGTACGCCGGTGGCATGGCTGGGATCTACGATAACAGGCAGATGGCTCTTGTTACGCATTACTGGCACAGCGCTGATATCCAAGGTGTTGCGAGTGCTCGTCTCATAAGTGCGGATGCCCCGCTCACAGAGCACGACCCGTTCGTTGCCTTCTGACATGATATACTCAGCGGCGTTTAGCCATTCGTCGATGGTGGCGGAGAGGCCACGCTTTAAAAGTACCGGAATCCCGGACTTACCGGCTTCCTTTAGCAATTCAAAATTCTGCATATTTCGTGCACCGATCTGTAACATATCTACATATTTGACTGCCGTTTCAATCGCATGGTGGCTGGTGACCTCGCAGATAACTGCTAGACCAGTAGCATCTCTGGCTTCCTTCATATATTTTAGTCCTTCCTCTTCAAGTCCCTGAAAGGAATAGGGCGAAGTGCGTGGCTTATAAGCGCCTCCCCGCAGAAAGTTGGCGCCCGCTTTTTTCACGGCGATGGCGGTTTCTAAAAGCTGTTCCCGATTTTCTACCGCACAGGGGCCGGCCATGATGGTCAGGGTTCCTGGACCAATGGAAGTATTGCCCACCGAAACCACAGAAGCTTCTGGGTGGAATTTGCGGTTGGCAAGTTTGTAGGACTCGGTGACGGCGACCACCTTATCCACACCATCAGCAATCTCAAAATTGATTCCGTTCAATTTGGCTTTGTCACCAACAACGCCGACAATGGTGACTTCATGTCCCTTGGATAAGTGAACTTGTAGGCCCTTGGCTTCAATCTGACAGGTTATCCCCTTTATTGCCTCCTGGGAGGCATTGGGTTTCATAATAATAATCATAAAAAGATCCTCGCAATATTCTATTATTTGTTTTGATTGATTTTCTTTCGCTATTTTAGCGCACCAAAGGACAATTGTCAACGCTTTGTGACTTTAAAGTTTGACGCTTTAAAGTGAAATGCAATATTGAGAGACAAATATGATTCTTTTCTCTATGAGTGAGATTAAACGTTTTTTGACGTACCTCCTAGTACTCCTGTTATGATGAAAAAAATAACTTTTTAAGTTATAAATAATAAAATATGGAATTATATCCAAGATATTTGATAACTATTTACATTTATTTAGCGCTGCGTTACCATAAACACATCAAAAAATGTGTCAAGTGAAAGGAGAATGGGAATGAGAACTTATAATGTATGCATTGTTGGTGGGGGCAGTACTTATACTCTGGGATTTTTAAAATCTTTTGTGAGATTGAGAGAAGAATTTCCTCTTAAAAAGCTGGTCCTTTTTGACATTGACAAGGAACGTCAGGAGAAGATCGGCAAGTATGGAGAAATCCTTTTTAAGGAGAGATTTCCAGAGTTAGAGTTTCATTATACCCTGGATATTCAAGAGGCTTATGAGGGGATGGATTTTGTATTTATGCAGATGCGTGCGGGTGGTTTGCCGATGCGTGCAAAGGACGAGCACATTCCGCTGAGCATGGGGATGATCGGACAGGAGACTTGTGGCGCTGGTGGTATGGCTTACGGACTTCGTTCTTGTGTGGATATGATCAAGGCGGTTCATGATATTCGTAAATATGCACCAGATGCCTGGATCCTTAACTATTCGAATCCGGCGGCCATTGTGGCTGAGGCTTTGAGAAGAGAATTTCCGAAGGATGAACGAATTTTGAATATTTGTGATCAGCCAGAGAATGTTGTCCGTTCTTGTAGTCGTTTGCTAGGTTGCGACTGGGAGGATTTGGACCCGGTATACTTTGGCTTGAACCATTATGGATGGTTTACTCATATGTATGATGTACATACTGGAGAGGATTTACTGCCAAAGATTCGTATGCGGATTGCCGAAAAAGGTTTCCTGCCTCAAGATGCCGAACAAAGAGATCCGTCTTGGCTGGATACGTATGGTATGGTGCAGACCATTATGAACGATTTTCCCGATTATTTGCCGAATACTTATGATCAGTATTATCTGTATCCTGAGTATAAGGCCAGTCATTTAACCCCCGATTTTACTCGTGCAGATGAGGTGATGGCCGGGAGGGAGAAGCGGGTGTTTACGGAATGCGAAGAGGTGATTAAGGATGGAAAACTGGGAGACCGCTTCCATGCCATTTCGGATGCTCATGCAGAGATGATGATTAAGGTGGCGGAATCCATTGCCTACAATCGCAACGATCGCCATATCGTGATTGTCGAGAATAATGGCGCCATTGCCAATATGCAGAACGATGCCATGGTCGAGGTGGTGTGCGAGTTGGGAATCCATGGGCCACGTCCTATGCGCGTGGGGAATATTCCACAGTTTTATCTAGGACTTTTGGTGAACCAGGTCTCTTGTGAGAAGCTGATTGTGGATGCCTATTTTGAGAATTCTTATCAGAAAGCGCTGGAGGCTTTTACACTGAATCGTTTGATTGGCGATGCGAAGAAAGCGCGAAAGGTTTTGGATGCTCTTTTAGAAGTAAATAAAGGGATGTGGCCAGAGCTGCGGTGATTGTGGCAGACACTTCCCGTTGCATTTCTCCCTTCTTTCTTAGCATATCTTTTGTCATTACTTATCTAAATGACATGATGCTGGGGCAAAAGTCCAGGGGTCAGGAAATTGCTCATAACATCACGTCATTTTCTTTTGGACAATCAGTTCAATTAGGATCTGAATGACGGTGAGAATACCGAGCCGACTGTTGACATCCCCATGGAGGTATTCTTCGTTCTGGTCATTGGTGCAAAGACCGTAAGTGCTATAAGGAAGCAAAGGACTCTCTGCCTCGCAAGTGAGTAGAATCGTGCAGATACCTTTTTGTTGTGTTTTCTGGAAGGCCGGGAGATAACGCGTGGCATCCCCATGGGCGGTGATGACGAACAAAACGGCATCATCGTTCATCTCATGGGCCAGTCCATTCAGAAGGCGAGGCCATTCTAACAAGATGGAAGGATAGTCCAGGGTAGTTAAAATGGTGTGCAGATATCTGGCGGCAACGGAACTCAATTCATTCCCATAGATATAGATAGGACGATCGCTGGTCAGAAGATCGGCAATAACGGTTAAAGAATCCATATCCATAGATTCTAAATTGTCTTTGAAAAGAGCAATGGAACGGGCAATAAGACGGTTTGTGGAATAAAAAGGATTTCGTTGTTGTTCGAGCTCGCTGCGGATCTGATATTTCAGTTCATGGAAGCCTTTCAGTCCCAGCTTTTGGCAAAAACGGACAATGGTGGCACCAGAAGTGTAAAGGCATTCTTCCAGATCCTTAAGGGTTAAATAGGCGCAGGCGGGCAGATGCTGTTCCAAATAGGCCAGGAGTTCCTGATCTGTCTCGGTGAGGGAGAGAGAATGGGCTTTTTCCAGGATGGGGAGCGGAGGGTTGTCCCGCTGTTTGAAAGAGATAGGGAGGGGTTCTTTCTGGGCAGAAATCTCCTGCTGATAGCGCAAGTAAGCGTGAATAAGAAAATGAATTATATAAAAGACCGGTAATCGTGAGGTGAATTCAGCGCCGTGATTTTCTCTCTGGTTGGTAAAAAAACGAAAATTGACAGTGGCAAATTCGGCGATTTCATTGGTTGTATAAGGAGTAATAGAGAGAATGGGGATATTATTCATGCGGGCGATTCGGGCCAGTTTCACAGTTGGAGGAAAATCACCAGTGGTGCTGATCAAAATTAGCAGGGTCTTGGTGGTATGGTTACGGAGGATGTGTTCTCCAATACGGGAGGCGTCAATTTTGTAGACCTTTTGTCGTCCAATGGAAAACAAAAGTTTCTCAAAATAATCTGTGAGGATGGAGGTGACGCCGCCCGGCGCCCACAGATAGATGGCGCATTCACTGTCGAGATAACGGAAGGTTTGATAGAGCAGATCCTCTTGAACCAGACGGGCAGTACCTTCCATGTTAGCGGACAGAATATCAAGGATTTGGTTTATGTCCAGGCTGTATTTTTTGCCATTTTGAGAAGTCAAAGAACGCTCGCTAAGATGCTGGCGTATGGTGTATTTGAGTTCGGCAAAGCCGGAATATCCCAACTTTTTGCAGAAACGTAAGATCGTGGCAGTGGAGTAGGATACAGCTTTGGCGAATTTATGGATACTCATATCGGGAATTTGGTCCGGGTTTCCGTAGATAAATTTGAGGATATCTAGTTCGTTATCCGTGAGGCTTTTGATGATGGCGTCATTTAGATGGAGATGGATCATAAAAAAAGCTCCTTTTTTGAGGGTTTTTAATTGAGAAAAGTATACCACTAGAAATACAAAAAGTCAGTAAAAATTGATAAAATTAGTTGTAAAAAGTTTGGGAATCATATATACTGTTTTTATAAGGCGTCAGCCGGATTCGATGTTTATTTTGTGAATTAACAACAAAATAGTGCAAAAAAGGCGAGATGTCTTACCTATTTTAATGATAGAGGGGGAGTAAAATTATGGGATTTTTCAGCAGAAAGAAAAAAGAAGAATTTGTATGTCCAATGACCGGGATTTTGTGTCCGATGGAGGAAGTGCCAGACCCGGCATTTTCGGAGAAACTTATGGGGGATGGTTTTGCTGTTGCGTTGACGGATGGCGCAGTGAAAGCGCCTTTAAGTGGAACGATTGCAGCGGCATTTCCCACCGGACATGCTTTTGGAATCCGGACTAAGGAGGGGATGGAAATTCTGATTCACATTGGCATTGATACTGTGAATTTACAGGGAGCAGGATTTGCGGTGAAGGTGAAAGAAGGCGATACCGTAAAACAGGGAGATGTGTTGGTAGACGTAGATGTGGATTATGTAAAGGGGCAAGGAAAATCGGTGTGTTCTCCGGTCATTTTCACAGGTGGACAGAAGATTGAACTTTTAAAGACCGGGATGGTACAGGCGGGAGACGAAAATATTATTAAAATTCAATAAATTAAGAGAAGAGGATGCTCCTGGCAGGCAGAAAAAGAAAGGATTCTGCTATCTGAATTTTTCAGTAGGGATTTTGATGTGGGGAAAACAAGAAAGAGAAAATAATTTGTGCAAAAACGCTCTTTGTCTTGTAATTTTTAAACTTTTTTAGTAAAATATCCTCATGGACAAAATTTGAAGTACAGGAGGGACTTTTATGAACGTGTATGGAACACAGCAAATCCGTAACGTCGCGTTACTTGGCCATGGAGGCGCAGGTAAGACGACGGTGGCAGAGGCACTGGCCTTAGTTACCGGAGTCACCAAGCGTATGGGAAAGGTAACCGACGGAAATACGATCAGCGACTATGATAAAGAAGAGATTAAGCGTCAGTTTTCTATTTCCACATCGTTGATTCCGCTGGAATACAAAGGGGAGGATGGTCCGATCAAGATTAACCTTTTGGATACACCGGGATATTTTGACTTTGTAGGAGAGGTGGAAGAGGCGATCAGTGTAGCCGATGCGGCGATTATCGTGGTAAACTGCAAGGCAGGCATTGAAGTGGGGACGGAGAAAGCCTGGGAGCTTTGTGAGAAACTGAACCTGCCGAGGCTGTTTTTTGTGACCAACATGGATGATGATCATGCCAGTTATCGTGAGCTGGTGTTGAAGCTAGAGACCCGTTTTGGCAGAAAGATTGCACCGTTCCAACTTCCGATCCGTGAAAATGAGAAGTTTGTGGGATATGTGAATGTGGTAAAGATGGCAGGACGCCGTTTTACAAATATGAGTGATTACGAGGAGTGCGAGATACCAGAATATTCCCAGAAGAATCTGGGGATTGCCAGAGAAGCTCTGATGGAAGCCGTGGCGGAGACCAGCGAGGAGTACATGGAACGCTATTTCTCGGGGGAGGAATTTACGCAGGAAGAGATTTCCGCTGCTCTCAGAGAACACGTAATTGACGGAAATATCGTGCCGATTCTGATGGGATCGGGGATCAACTGTCAAGGATTTAAGACTCTTTTGCAGGCCATTGACCGCTATTTCCCGACACCGGACAAGTTTGAGTGCATTGGAGTAGACGTGTCTACCGGCGAGCGTTTTACTGCCAAATATAACGATCAGGTTTCCTTGTCAGCCCGGGTATTTAAAACCATCGTCGATCCCTTTATTGGAAAATATTCCCTGATGAAAGTTTGTACCGGAAGTCTGAAGCCGGATTCTGTGATATATAATGTAAATAAAGATGCCGAAGAAAAGGTGGGTAAGGTATATCTGCTGCGCGGTAAGGATTCGATAGAGGTACCGGAGTTAAAAGCAGGTGATATCGGCGCTGTGGCAAAATTAAATGTGACACAGACTGGAGATACCATTGCCGTACGTACAGCACCGATTGTCTATCATAAACCGCAGATTTCCACTCCTTATACCTATATGCGCTATAAGACAGTAACCAAGGGAGATGAGGATAAGGTAAGCAGTGCCTTGGCAAAATTGACCGAGGAGGATCTGACGCTGAAGGCAGTCAATGATAAGGAGAACCGTCAGCTATTATTGTATGGCATCGGCGATCAGCAGCTTGAGGTAGTGGTCAGCAAGCTTTTGAACCGTTACAAAGTAGAGGTGGAACTGAGCAAGCCGAAATTCGCTTTCCGCGAGACGATTCGCAAAAAAGTGGAGGTTCAGGGCAAATACAAGAAGCAGACAGGCGGACATGGGCAGTATGGGGACGTTAAGATGACCTTTGAGCCTTCCGGGGATTTGGAGACGCCATATGTGTTTGAGGAGAACGTCTTTGGCGGTGCTGTTCCCAGAAACTATTTCCCTGCAGTTGAGAAGGGCGTGCAAGAAAGCTGCGTGAAGGGACCGTTGGCTGCGTATCCAGTAGTGGGTGTGAAGGCAATTTTGATCGATGGCTCTTATCATCCTGTGGATTCTTCTGAGATGGCCTTCAAAACAGCGGCTTCTATGGCTTTTAAGAAAGGTTTTATGGATGCCAATCCGGTTCTTTTAGAGCCGATTGCTTCTGTGAAAGTGACAGTTCCGGATAAATTCACCGGAGATGTTATGGGGGATCTGAACCGCCGCAGAGGTCGTGTGCTGGGAATGAATTCCGATCATCATGGCAAACAGATTATCGAAGCAGATGTACCGATGTCTGAGCTGTTTGGATATAATACCGACTTGCGTTCTATGACAGGGGGCATCGGTCTTTATGAGTATGAATTCGCCCGCTATGAGCAGGCGCCTGGGGATATCCAGAAGAAGGAAGTAGAAGCACGGGCTGCCAAGGTTGATAAGATGGACGCATAATAAAACGTTGATTTTTTCAGGGGGAAAGCAGGCAAGATGGTAGCTTTCCCCCTGCTTTATGCAGGAGCGTTACATGCGAAAAGATTTTATGGATAGCAGACGTACGCGAAAGAAAGTGGGAACCAAAAAGGTGCAGTAATGCTGTGCTGCCAGGATGACGGAGGATTGAATGGAAGCAAGGAAACAGTTTTCCAAGATTGGTTGGGCATTTGTAGTATTTTGCCTTGTGGACGTGGTGATACAGGTCTTGATGGCGGCAGGGATTATGGTCGGAGTTGCACGTGGTTATATGTGGATGACCGATATCAATTTTCTCTTGATGGGACAGATTTCCATGTATCTGTTTGCATTTCCGGTGTTCTGGCTGATGGTGAGACGAATTCCATCTTGGAAAAAGAAGGATGGGGAAGGGATTTCCGCAGGCAGTTTTATTCTTTGGACAGTAGTTTGTTTTGGGTTTACGTATATTGGGAATTTTGCGGGACAGTTAATCATGGGAGGCGTGGAAGTGATTACGGGAAATCCTCAACAAAATCCTGTGATGGATGTTCTGGATCAGATGAATCCATGGATGGTGTTTTTGAGTACAGTAATTGTAGCGCCAGTGATGGAGGAACTGATGTTTCGAAAGATTCTGATTGACCGAATTGTACCTTTTGGACAGAAGGCGGCAGTAGTGGTTTCTGGCGTGGCATTTGGTTTGTTTCATGGGAATTTTTATCAATTTTTTTATGCCTGTTGTCTGGGGATGATTTTTGCTTATCTGTATAGCAGTACAGGACGGATGCGTTATGGGATATTGCTGCATATGCTGATCAATATGGTTGGAGGGGTATTGCCAGTAGTCTTCATGCAGGCGATGGGCGAATTTTCGGTAGAAGCGGCTTTTTCTGTGCTGGGAATTATGCTGTTGGGAGTTTTGATGTTAGGAACGATGTTGGGAGCGATCGTGCTTACTTGTATCTATGCCAGACGATTGGCCTGGTTTACGGGCTGGGTGCCGGTTCCGGAGAGAGGATTTTGGCGATCGGTATTGACAGCTCCCGGAGTGATTGGTTTTCTGGCAGTGTGTGTGATGATGTTTTTATTATAAAAGGCGATAAGTTGTAGGGGAAAGGCTTGACACACATTTCCAAGTATGTTACATTAGACTTCAGCAAAATGCGAGGAAGGGAAAGAGTACGTTTTCGGGAACCGTGCAGAGAACCGCCGGGTGGTGTGAGGCGGAGGGGGAAGGAAGCAGAACTGGTCCTGGAGCAGTCGACTGAAGGATGAGAGTGCTGCCAGATGTTATCAGAAAAGTGGAGCAGAGGCAGGAGTATGATTCTGGGTAGGTACGGACGGAGTCTCACCGTTATGAGGAAAGCAGCTGACTTATATCAGAGTTGAAGCCGTGTTGTCAGATAGGATGTTGGGAAAGGCAGAAGACAAGATGAGAAAGCTGATTGAGAGCATGCATAGCATGAAGCAGAGTGGTACCGCGCAGATTTTCCTGCGTCTCTGGAAGAACCAGAGACGCAGGCTTTTTGTTTTATGAAAGTGCATTTTATGAAACAAAAACGCTCTGCGAGGATCGCACGGGGGCGGTGAGGAATCATGTTGCGGAAGCAACCCGTCGCAGGCGAGGAATCTTGCGTAGCGGGATTCTTTTTATGTCTGTGGGAATTTTGCTTATGCTGGAAAAACGTAAAAAGCAGTAAAACAGCGGTTTTTAAGAATCAGCAGTAGGACTTTTGCAGATGAGAGCGCAAAGGTATCTAAGATAATCAACAGGAGGAAGTAAAGTTATGGCAAGCTATAATTACAGCGCGATTGAGAAAAAATGGCGTGAGAACTGGGAAAAGAATCCCATCAATGTAGATGATGGCAAGAAGCCAAAGTATTATTGTCTGGATATGTTCCCATATCCATCTGGCAGTGGGCTGCACGTCGGACACTGGAGAGGATATGTAATTTCGGATGTGTGGAGCCGTTATCAGATTTTGAAAGGTCATTATGTGATTCATCCGATGGGGTGGGATGCGTTCGGTTTGCCAGCGGAGAATTATGCTATCAAAATGGGGATTCATCCCGCTATTTCCACGGCGGAGAATGTAAAGAATATCAAGCGGCAGATCAATCAGATCGCTTCTATCTATGACTGGGATATGGAGGTCAATACCACAGATCCAGCATTTTATAAATGGACGCAATGGATTTTTGTGCAGATGTTCAAGAAGGGGTTGGCATACGAGAAGGAATTTCCGATCAACTGGTGTCCTTCTTGTAAAACAGGTTTGGCCAATGAAGAGGTAGTTAATGGCTGCTGTGAGCGTTGCGGAGCCACGGTGACCAAAAAAAATCTGCGTCAATGGATGTTGAAAATAACAGCATATGCAGAGCGTCTGTTGCAGGATCTGGACAAACTGGACTGGCCGGAGAAAGTGAAAAAGATGCAGACCGAATGGATCGGCAAGTCTTATGGCGCGGAGGTCGATTTTGCCGTCGAGGATAGGGAGAAGAAAATAACCGTCTATACCACCAGACCGGATACTCTGTATGGAGCGACCTTTATGGTACTGGCTCCAGAGCATCATCTGGCAAAAGGGCTGGCGACGCCAGAGACAAAGGAGGCGGTGGAGCAATATATCTATGACGCTTCCATGAAATCCAATGTAGATCGGATGCAGGACAAAGAAAAGACCGGCGTATTTACCGGAAGCTATGCGATCAATCCTCTGAACGGAGCAAAAGTACCGATTTGGCTGTCTGACTATGTACTGGCAGATTATGGCACCGGTGCGATCATGTGTGTACCGGCTCATGATGATCGCGACTTTGAATTTGCGAAGAAATTTCATATCCCGATCATCCAAGTCATAGCTAAGGATGGAAAAGAAATCGAAAATATGACCGAGGCATATACGGAAGCCAGTGGTACGATGATTAATTCTGGTGAATGGAATGGCATGGAGTCGGCAGTACTAAAAAAAGAAGCTCCAGCGATGATCGAGGCGCGTGGCCTGGGCAAGAAGACCGTCAATTATAAATTGCGTGACTGGGTGTTTTCCAGACAGCGTTATTGGGGAGAGCCGATTCCGATTATTCATTGTCCCAAGTGTGGCAATGTAGCCGTGCCGGAGAATGAGCTGCCCTTAAAGCTGCCGGATGTGGAAAGCTATCAACCTACCGGAACCGGAGAATCTCCGCTAGCGGCGATCGATGAGTGGGTGAATTGTACTTGTCCGCAGTGTGGGAGTGCGGCGAAGCGGGAAACCAACACCATGCCGCAATGGGCCGGATCTTCGTGGTATTTTCTGCGGTACGTGGATAGTCATAATGACAAGGAGCTGGTATCAAAGGAAAAGGCGGATAAGTATTTGCCGGTAGATATGTATATCGGCGGCGTGGAACATGCGGTGTTACATCTTTTGTATTCCCGGTTCTATACAAAATTTTTGTATGATATCGGAGCCGTTGATTTTGAAGAGCCGTTTACCAAACTGTTCAATCAGGGGATGATCACCGGCAAGAATGGCATTAAGATGAGCAAATCCAAAGGAAATGTTGTATCTCCCGATGAACTAGTGCGCGATTATGGTTGCGATTCTCTGCGGATGTATGAGCTGTTTGTGGGCCCGCCGGAGTTGGATGCCGAATGGGATGAGCGTGGGATCGAAGGCGTTTCCCGTTTCCTTAACCGTTTCTGGAATTTAGTCCAGACCAGCAAGGATCAAGCGGTGGCAGAGACAAAGGAAATGGTGCGGTTGCGTCATAAACTGATTTTTGATATCGAGCAGAGATTCAATCAGTTCAGTCTGAATACCGTCATTTCGGGCTTTATGGAATACAACAATAAGTTGATTGAATTGGCGAAGAAGACCGGTGGCATCGATAAAGAGACGCTTCGAACCTTTACGATTCTTTTGGCGCCGTTTGCCCCGCATATCGGCGAGGAAATCTGGCAACAGTTGGGCGGTACAGATAGCGTGTTTCATGCGCAGTGGCCGGAATGTGACGCGGAGGCGATGAAGGACGAAGAGATTGAGATCGGCGTGCAAGTGAACGGCAAGGCCAGAGGCGTGGTATCTCTGCCAGTGGATGTTTCCAAGGAGGAGGCTATCGCGGCGGGGAAAGCGGTAGTGGCGGATAAGTTGAGTGGGACAATTGTGAAGGAGATCTACGTTCCAGGAAGAATTATCAATATTGTATGTAAATAATAAAAAGACGGAATCCAGGATCAATGTTATTTAAATAAGCAGTGACAAAAGGTACGCCAAGGAAGAGGGGAGAGAAGCAATGGGCAATCGTCTGGTTCTTTTTCCGGTTTCGAGATTAAGAATTCCTAAAACCCCTGACTTTTGCTAAAAACGAAACGAAAATATACAAACTCGCTTCGCTCAAACAATGTATATT
>JAAWNY010000043.1 GCA_022799175.1 Lachnospiraceae bacterium
CGACAAACCGTCTGCTCCTTTTTCCGGTTTCGAGATTAAGAATTCCTAAAACCCCTGACTTTTGCTAAAAACGAAACGAAAATATACAAACTCACTCCGTTCAAACAATGTATATTTTTGTTTCAACGCCAAATTCAGGAATTTAAGGACTTCTAAATCTCTGCAAAGTCAAAATTCCGCAGACGGTTTGGCGTTGGTTCTCGCCTCATTTCCTGGACTAGGCTTCTCGTTTCCTTATCTCAATGACATTGGAATAACCAGAGATATTTTCCTGACAGGAATAATCCCGGAAGCGGATAAAAGTATAAAAAGTCCTGGAAATTCTATTGTCTATCCCCCTTGGCTGTGATATACTTTTCACAATGATAACGGCATAAAGGCCGTGGCAGTTTCGGGGCAAAAACATGCAAATTACGAACAAAAACCCGGAAAACGCAGAAAGGAGAATCATGAAGGCAGAAGAAACATTACGGATACTGGAAGAGGCACCGGCAAAGGCATTGATGACAAAGCTTTATGGCAAGGAGCAGGCAGAGAAGAATACGGACCGTTACCGGGATATGATAGAGAAGTTTAAAAAAGCTTATGGGGATAAGGATATTTTGATGTTTTCTTCTCCTGGCAGGACAGAGATTAGCGGGAATCATACCGACCATAATCAGGGAAAGGTGCTGGCAGGAAGTATCAATCTAGATTGTGTAGGGGTTGCAGCAAAGAATGGCACTTCCAGAGTGAATCTGATTAGTGAGACATTTAATCAGGAGTTCAGTGTTGATTTGACGGATCTGACTTCCAGTGAACGAAAAGCGGGAACCGAAGATCTGGTGAGAGGATTGTTGCAGGGATTCCGGGAATTTGGCTATGAGATTGGTGGTTTTGATGCCTATATTACCAGCAATGTGATCAGTTCTGCCGGGGTCAGTTCCTCAGCAGCTTTTGAAATGCTTTTGTGTTCGATGATCAATACATTTTTCAATAATGGAAGTATGGATACCGTAGCATATGCACATGTGGGAAAATATGCAGAGAATGTCTATTGGGACAAGGCGTCGGGGCTTTTGGATCAGATGGCTTGTGCCGTTGGCGGTTTGATTACGATTGATTTTTTGGATCCGGCAACTCCGGTGGTGGAGGCGATTGATTTCGATTTTGCTTCCCAAAATCACAGCTTGATTATTGTACAGACCGGCAAAGGACATGCTGATTTAAGCGCTGATTATTCTTCGATTCCCAAAGAGATGAAAAAAGTGGCAGAATATTTTGGCAAAGAAGTCTGTGCAGAGATTACAGAAGAACAAGTACTCCGACAGCTGAAGGGCGTGCGGGAGTTTGCCGGTGATCGTTCGGTGATGCGTGCTTTGCATTTCTTTGAGGAGAATAAGCGGGTGGAGGCAGAGGTTGCCGCTTTGAAAGAGGGACGTTTCGCGGATTTCCTGACAGAAATCACGGCATCTGGTAATTCCTCCTGGAAATGGCTTCAGAATTGTTTTACCAATGGTAATTATCAGGAACAGGGGATTACGATAGCCTTGGCTTTGACAGAATTGTTTATTGCTGAGAAAAAGCGGGGCGCCTGCCGGGTCCATGGTGGTGGTTTTGCCGGTGTGATTATGGCAATGTTGCCGAATGATCTGGTTGATGAGTATGTAACATATATAGAAGAAAAATTAGGAGAGGGTAGTGCTTATCGCATGACAATTCGCCCGTATGGTGCGATTTGTGTCAATGAATTATTATAATTTGCTGATTTTAAAGTCTGTCAGCAAAGTCGCCACGGAAAAATGGAAAAATGTCAGATGTGCCATGTCCATTTCTTCGTGGCACATCTTTTCTCTGATGGTCTTTCATTTTCGACAAAAATATGATATGATCTTTCGCGTACAGAAAAGAAAGGCTTGATTATGAGATTCAAAAAATACATACCGCTCCTGATTTATCTGCTGTTGATTATTGGTTGTTTTTTGATTGTAAGGTTGACCGAAAGATTGGTGGAACCAGACAAGGAGCAGGGAGAAGAGCCGCCGGTATCTTCGGAAGCGGTAACTCCGGAATCGGAATCGGGATGGCAAGAAACACCAGAGCCATCGTCTGCAGTAGAGTCAGAGGCAGAGCCATCGCCAGAGTCATCTTCTAAGGAGCCGGGCTATCCTTTTTATGAAAAAGAATGGTGGGAAGAAGAGGAAGAGACAGACACAGGGGAAGAAGAGGAGCTGTATCGTGTTCCAGTTTTGATGCTGGCGTCGGATCTTCATTATATCAGTCGAAAGACGCACGATGGTGGGAGCGCATTTTGGGAGATGGTGGCGCAGGATGATGGAAAGATCAGTGAGTACAGTGACATTTTGATCGATACATTGGTAGAAGAAGCGATAACAGACAAACCCTCGGCGCTGATTTTGACGGGGGATATTACGCTGAACGGGGAGCGAGAGAATCATCTGGGACTAGCAGAAAAGCTGCACCAGGTGACAGAGGAAGGCGTTCCGGTATTGGTGATTCCTGGTAATCATGATATTAAGAATCGAAACGCCGCTACTTATTTTGGAAATCAAAGAGAATCTGCGGAATATCTTGAGACTGCTGAGGATTTTTTTGCCATTTATCACGAATTTGGCTATGATCAGGCATTCAGCCGAGATGAAGCTTCTCTTAGTTATTTTTATGCTCTGGACGACACTCATTGGATACTGATGCTGGATACTTGCCAGTATGAAGACTACAATCATGTCAATGGAAGGTTAAAACCAGAGACAATGGAGTGGCTGGAAGGCTATCTGAAACAGGCCAGAGAACAGGGAATCACTGTAGTGTCTGCCGGCCATCATAACTTGCTTTCCGAAAGTCGATTATATACTACAGAATGCACGATGGAAAATCATGACGACATTGTCCAGTTGTTTGAGAAGTATGAGATTCCTCTATATATTAGCGGACATCTGCATGCGCAACGGATTAAGAAGCATAAATCAGAACCAGGAGTGGCAGAGGATGCTTATGGGATTCAGGAGATTGTTTTATCACCTTACAGCATCCCTCCCTGTCAATATGGTCGTTTGGAATGGCAGGCAGAAGGTGGAATGAGGTTTGAGACGGTCCAGGCTGATATAGAGAGATTTGCCAGCCAGCGGGAAAGTAAAGATGAAAAGCTTCTGCAATTCAAAGAATATGGGCCTAAATATATGAAGGCAATTGTAGAGGAGCAGGCGAGAAAGACGCTTCGCGCCATTCCTGAGGAATTGAAAGATGAGATGGTAGAGTTGTACGGACAATTGTATTATGATTATTGTGCAGGCAATGCAATGAGTTGGGACAAAGTAAGTGCTACCAGGGCCTATCGGTTGTGGGAGAAAATTGATCCCGATAGCCGGTATGTAAAGGATATGGGGCAGATGATTGAGGATGTAAAACAAGATCTACATGATTGGAGCAGATAAGAGGGGAATAAAATGGAGAGCAGAGAAAAGAAGAGTATAAAAGGAATTCGGATCCGTACTATGAATTATGGAATGATTCTGGCAGCCTGTATTTTATATGTGATGGTCATTTTTGTGACGATTCGTGTTTCTATAGGATATCAGAACTTGAGTCATGCCGTGGATCATTATATCGAATGTATGAAAGCCGCAGATCTTGTAACCGAAGGATCGGATTACCTGACCATGAAAGCACGGTTATATACAGAGACGGCAGAGCTGAAGCAATTACAAGATTATTTTACGGAGTTGCATGTAACCAGGCGGCGGGATCAGGCGGTGGAAGAGTTGGAAGGACACCAGGACAATCCAGAGGCACATCATTATCTGGAGCTGGCGCTGGAAAAGTCGAATGACTTAATGCAGCGGGAGTTTTATGCCATGAAGCTGACGGCAGTGGCAATGGGAGAGGACATGGAAACGATGCCGCAGGAGATAAAAGAGTTGAAACTGACAAAAGAAGATCAGCAGTTGGATCCGGAGGCGATGCAAGATAAAGCCAAAGATTTGGTATTTGGATCTGCTTACCAGGATGCCAAGGCGCTGATCACCAGCAATATTTCCTATTTTTTTAGCAATGCCATAGAAACAACTCGTCAAAATCAAGTGCAGAGTGCTCATGTGTTAGAAAAAAGCATGGCAAGACAAAGGATTTATATTAGCATCTTGTTTGTGCTAAATCTTGTTACATTTGTGATGGTGATCATGCTGATTGTGAAACCCCTGCAGATTTATATCCGTTGTATCAAAGAGGATAAAATGCTAGAGATTGCCGGGGCCTATGAGTTCAAATATCTGGCTCTCACCTACAATGATATTTATGAAATCAATGCAGCGAATGAAGCGATGTTGCGACATAAAGCGGATCACGATCCGCTTACTGGAGTAATCAATCGGGGCGGCTTTGATCAGTTAAGCCAGATTTTGAAAGTACAGCGGATCCCGATGGCGTTGTTGTTGATTGATGTAGATAAGTTTAAACAGGTCAATGATGGCTATGGCCATGAAACAGGGGATCTGGTATTGAAGAAAGTAGCCGGACTTTTGCGGGACAATTTCCGTTCCAATGATTATGTGGTGCGCTTGGGAGGAGACGAGTTTGCAGTGATTATGGTAGATGCATTGCCAGAGCAGGAAACATTGATTCGGGATAAGGTAGGAAATATTAATCGTATTCTGAAGAATCCTGAGGATGGCTTGCCAGAGGTTTCTCTGAGTGTAGGAGTGGCATTTTCTGCAGAAGGTTTTACGGACGATCTGTATCGGAATACGGACAGCGCCCTTTACCAGGTGAAGGAGCATGGGCGCTGCGGATGTGATTTTTATCGGGGCTGATCTCTGGATTCGGGCATGTTCTGTTGACGGAATTCACGGGGGGTTATACCAAATCGTTCTTTAAAGCGCCGGTTGAAGTAAGAGAGATTTTCAAAACCGGATTCTGCAGCTACCGTTAGGATGGAATCTTCGGAGGCTAACAGCAGTCGCGATGCCATTGTCAGACGGTAGTCATTCAGATAGGCAGTAAAAGATGTTCCGAAAGTATTTTTAAAAAATTTCATAAAATGAGATTGGCTGAAGCCTACGGCTTCGGCCATTTTTTTTATAGAAAGAGTATCCTGATAGTGTTGTTCCATGTACTTTAAAATCTGACGAGATTTTTCTAAAGCTTTTTCTTGAGAACGGTGACGGACCGGATCCACAGAACCGGGAGCTATCACAAGATTATGGTGATGCAACAGATAAAAAAGCTCAAACAACTTTCCTTTAATAAGCAATTCATAGGCATCCGGAAACGTGCGACGTATTTCATCAATCTGATCCAGACAAGAAGATATGTCCGGATAAGGAAGCATATCGGGATGGAGGCAAGCGATCAGATGATGGCAGCGAAGGGCAATTGGGGCCAGCCAGTTTTCCCAGGCGGTATCTGATTGACGGGAATTTAAGAGGGACAAAGGAAAAATGATGTTTTCATATTCCATGGAATGCTGTCCCAATTGAGCGATCGCATGAAGTTGTCCAGGACAGATGAATACAATATCTCCCGCAGTCACCTCCAGATTGGAAAAATCTACAGCTACCATGCCGGTTCCCTTTTTAATATAGACAAATTCGATTTCATCATGCCAGTGTAGAGGGACTTGTGTAAAATCATGGGGAATGGAACAGGGGTAAGTCAGATAAGGAAAGGGACTGCTGTGGTGATTTAGCTTTTCTTGATAGTTTTCATACTCGATAATATTCATAAAATCCTCATTTTTTGCCAAAAGATTCCTTGATTATGATAGGATTGTACCATAGTTTTCCAGGATAATGCAAGAAAAAGGTTGAGGGGAGGACTATAATGAAATAAAAAACTTTAAGGAATTTGAAATTGTGAGCAGTAACGCATGAAAAAAGAAAAAACAGGAAAAATAATGAGAATTAAAAATAACGATGCAAAAAGGTTGTTCGGAAAGCGAACAAGAAGGAGGAAGAAATGAATATTACAGAGAATTTAAAAAAACAATGTGGTAAGGAAATTTCTCAGTGTAGCAATCAAGAATTATATGAAGCACTGCTGGCATTGGTGCAGAAGGAAGCGATTAACCGGGAAAGCAAAGAAGGAAAGAAGAAAATCTATTATGTCTCGGCAGAGTTTTTGATCGGAAAGCTTTTGTCGAACAATCTGATCAATCTGGGATGGTATGATGAGGTAAGAGATATCCTGACGGCGAATGGCAAGGATATTTGTGAAATCGAGGAAGTAGAGCTAGAACCATCTTTAGGAAATGGCGGTTTGGGCCGTCTGGCGGTCTGCTTTTTGGATTCCATGGCGGGGTTGGGACTCAACGGCGCAGGAATTGGCTTAAACTATCACTTTGGATTGTTTAAACAGGAATTCAAGGATGAGTTGCAAAAAGAGATGCCAAATCCATGGATTACGGAAAAAAGCTGGCTGATTCGTCGGGATGTGTCTTATCCGGTGCAGTTTGGCAGTCTTACCGTACATTCCCGGTTGTATGATATTGCCGTGACCGGATATCGGAACCGCACCAACTGGCTGCATCTGTTCGATGTGGAGAGTGTGGACGAAGGGATTGTAGGAGAGGGAATTTCTTTCGATAAGGATGATATTGCGAAGAATTTGACGCTGTTTTTATACCCGGACGACAGTGATGAAGCAGGTCGGAAGCTGAGGATTTATCAACAATATTTTATGGTCAGCAATGGGGCGCAGATGATTTTGGATGAGTGTGTGAAGAAGGGGAGCACTTTGCATGATCTGCCAGATTATGCCGTGATTCAAATTAATGATACACATCCGTCTATGATCATTCCAGAATTGATCCGGCTGCTGACAATACGAGGAATCGACTTCGATGAGGCTGTGGAGATTGTAAAGAAGACCTGCGCGTATACGAATCATACGATTTTGGCAGAAGCTCTGGAAAAATGGCCGATTGCTTATTTGAAGGAAGTGGTGCCACAGCTGGTACCAATTATCGAAATTTTGGATGATCGCATTCGCCGTCAGCAGGATAAAGAATCTGTGGCGATTATTGATCGTCAGGACAGAGTTCATATGGCAAATATGGATATTCATTATGGTTTTAGTGTCAATGGTGTGGCATATCTGCATACGGAGATTTTGAAGAATACCGAGCTAAAAGATTTTTACGAGATTTATCCAGAAAAGTTTAATAATAAAACGAATGGTATTACTTTCCGGCGCTGGCTTTTACATTGTAATCATTCGTTGGCTGATTATATTACTGGCAAGATTGGCGCCGGTTATAAAAAAGATGTAAAAGAGCTGGAGAAGATGGGCGCGTTTGATGATGAGGTATCTCTTCGTCAGCTTCTGGAAATCAAGCATCAAAATAAACGGATGCTAAAGCATTATCTGATGGAAACTCAGGGAATTGAGATCGATGAAAACTCAATTTTTGATATCCAGATCAAACGCCTGCATGAATATAAACGTCAGCAGATGAATGTTCTTTATGTAATTCATAAGTATCTTGAGATTAAGAAGGGGAAGATTCCCACTACTCCGATCACGGTGATTTTTGGGGCCAAGGCTGCTCCGGCTTATGTGATCGCCAAAGATATTATTCATTTGATTCTCTGTCTGGAAAAACTGGTGAATGGCGATCCGGAAGTCAATCCTTATCTGCGGGTAGTGATGGTGGAGAACTATAACGTGACGAAGGCGGAAAAATTGATTCCGGCCTGTGATATTTCTGAACAGATTTCTTTGGCTTCAAAAGAAGCCAGCGGCACCGGCAATATGAAGTTTATGCTCAACGGAGCTGTGACTTTAGGGACTATGGATGGCGCCAATGTAGAGATTGCCGATCTGGTAGGCGAGGAGAATATCTATATTTTCGGAGAATCCAGTGAGACGGTAATTGCGCATTATGAGAAGGCGGATTATGTGTCAAAGGACTATTATGAGAAGAACGCAGATATCAAGGAGGCAGTGGACTTTATCATAGGAGAGGAGCTGATGGCGATTGGACAAAAGGAAAATCTGCAGCGGCTTTACGACGAACTGATGAATAAAGATTGGTTTATGACATTGCTGGATTATGAAGATTATGCACGAGTGCGTGAGCAGGCTTATGCAGATTATGAGGATCGGCTGGGCTGGGCAAAAAAAATGTTGGTTAATATCAGTAAGGCAGGATTTTTCTCTTCCGATCGGACGATTGAGGAATATAACCGGGATATCTGGAAGTTGGATGGCAAAGATTCCTCGAAAGAGACGGAGAAGGATGAGAAAATGATAAAATAAGTTTATATTTTAAGAAATGGTGTTTTTTGGAGGGTAGGAGGGTACGCCTTGGACAGAAAAATCTTTCGACAGATAGGTCGCCTTCCGGTTTTTCTATCCAAGGCTGAATTTTTATAAATAAACTTAATGATTTTGATATCCTTGGTGTGTTTTTGCTCACGGAGGATATCTTTCTTTTATTAAAAAAAGATTTCTTTTTTCTGAAAATATGAAAAGAAGTTTACGCTTTCTTACGAAACATTCCCATCTATTGACCCTGGAATCGTTCGAGGGTGTAAAGTGACGACATCAGCAAAAACCACTGTTACAGGCAGATGGAAATGCAGAAAGAATGTTATTCAGAAAGGGGAAAGAAAATGAAAAAACAAACAAAACAAATTTTGATTCCTTGTGCAGCAGCTGTACTTACCATAGGAGCTTCCATGATATCCTGGGCAGCGACAGGATGGCAGGACGAGGGAGGCACATGGCGGTACTACAATAACGATGGCGAGTATGTGACAGAGACATGGAAGAAATCGGGAAATCATTGGTTTTGGTTAGACTCCGACGGCGAGATGTTGACGGACAGTCTGGTAGAGGATGACGGCGATTATTACTATGTCAATGAAAGCGGAGCCATGGTCAAGAATGAATGGAGAGAGCTGGATAATACCGACGACAGCGATGATGCAGCAGATACTTGTTGGTATTATCTCGGACCGAATGGAAAAGCGTATCAGGCAGGAAGTTCTGGAAAAACCACTTTCAAGACCATCAACGGCAAAAAATATGCTTTTGATGAGGAGGCACGGATGCTATACGGCTGGGTGGATGAAGAATCTGGTCGAATCACAGATGAAGACGCATGGAAGACGGGAATGTATTATCTGGGAGTCGACGGAGCCATGCGCTCGAATCAATGGGAACGTCTGGAAGTAGAAGATGATGATAACGAAGATGATGATTTTGAGGGATATTACTGGTTCTGGTTTGGCACCAACGGCAAAAAGGTACAAGATACGACCAAGACTATCAATGGCCGAAAATACCGGTTTGAGGAAAACGGAAACGCCGTATTTAACTGGTATTCTGTAGCCAGTACAGCAACTGCTTCTGGCAGTGATATGTACTTTAACAGTCCAGAACAATGCTGGCGGGCAGATGGCTGGTTCCAATCCGTTCCCGATCAGAATCTCGATCCGGAAGGCTATGAAGACGGCGATGTGTATTGGTATTATGCCCAGACAAATGGTGAACTGGTAAAGAGTCAAATTAAGAAGATCAATGGTCAATATTATGGATTTGATGAATATGGCAAGATGCTTCATGGGCTTTACAAAATGTCTGTAAATGATCGGGATATTCAAAGCTACGAAAAGATCGAAAGTGAGAATGAACTTCCTGAAGAAGATGAATCCTGGCAGGTATATTATTTTGGAGATACGCCGAAGGAAGGCGTGATGAAGACAGGCGTTGAGCGGATCGACATAGACGGAGAGATCTATACGTATGAATTTAAAAAATCTGGCAGTGACCGTGGAGCCGGTTACGATGGTATCAACGATGGCTCGATTTACATTAAGGGACGGCTTTTGAAGGCAGATAAAGACGCAAAACTGGAAAAAGTATCGTATGAAGGAGAGGACTATCTGATTAATACTTCCGGTAAGATCCAGAAAAAGAAAACAAATGTCAAAGATGCGGATGACAAATACTATTGTACGGACAACAATGGCGTGATTACTTATGAAGGAAATGAAAAAAAAGAGAAGGAGGACTGAAAATAGGAAAAAGATAAAGAGTGGCAGCTATCAATAAGGCTGCCGTAGAAAAGAAGAAAAACCATCACACAATTGTCTGGATATTTTCAGACTGCACTCTCATTAATATAGAAAAAAAGAATCCCGCAACGAGATTTTTTGCGGGATTCTTTTTCTTTCTTAGTTACTTCTAAGTGCCTACTTTACGTTTTTTCTTTTTAGAGGTATGATGATTTTACAGAGAAGAGAGTTTTGTGCCATATAAAAAGATTAATGATAAAAGGTGAAGGAGGAGAATCATGAAGACAGGTGAACAAAGATTAAAAGATTTTACAGAAGCGAATTATCAGAAAACATTGACAAAAGTCAATGATCATATTTATCATTTTCTGGGATATGGACATAGCAATGCCATTGCTATTATCGGAGATACTTCTGTTATTTTGATTGATACTCTGGATAGTCCAGGCTATGCGGCAGATATGAAGACTGAGCTGGCAAGACTGACGGATAAGCCGGTGCGGACCATCATTTATACCCATGGGCATCCCGATCATCGGGGAGGAGCAGGGATTTTTCGGGATACTGTGGAAGAAATTCTTGCCTTTGCCCCTAAGCCTATGTTGAAACATTATGATCGTCTAAATGATGTGTTGAATCAGAGAGGCGCTTTTCAGTTTGGCTATGAACTGACGGATGAGGAGGCTATCAGTCAGGGGATCGGTATCCGTGAGGGAAAAACCGTGGGAAAAGGAGGTTTTGATACATTAGCGCCCACAACTCTTTATCGAGAAAAGGAAGTGGAGCGGGTGATAGATGGAGTGAGATTGAAGATGGTCAGTGCGGTGGGAGAGACGGACGATCAAATCTTTATCTGGTTGGAAGAAGATAAGGTGATCTGTACGGGAGACAATTATTATGGCTGCTGGCCTAATCTCTATGCTATCCGGGGAACGCAGTATCGGGATATTGCTGCATGGGTGGAGGCATTGGATGAGATTTTATCTTATGAAGCAGAAGCACTGTTGCCAGGACATACTAGGCCCCTGATAGGGAAGGCGCTGGTACAAGAACAGATAAAAACGTTCCGGGATGCCATTGAGTATGTGCTTTTGGAAACGCTGGAATGCATGAACAAAGGAATGACAATCAGCGAGACCGTGGAACAGGTGAAACTTCCGGAAAAATATCAAAATAAGGAATATTTGGGAGAGTACTATGGTACGGTAGAATGGTCAGTAAAAAGTATTTATTGTGGATATGTGGGATGGTTTGACGGAGAGGCTTCAGCGCTGATGCCAGTCAGTGACAAAGAATATCGTACCGTTTTAAGAGAGCTGATCGGGCAGGAGAGGTTGATAGAAAAAATTCAATCCTGCATAGTCCAGGAGGAATATCAGATGGCATTGCAGCTTTTGGAATTGACAGAGAGTAAGAAAATAACAGATAATGAGGGGAAGGACTTTTGTAGAGAATGGAAAAAGCAAGCGTTGCTGGGAAGAGCAAAACAGATGACCTCAGCAAATGCCAGGCATTATCTGATTGCTAGTGCGAAAAAACTGGGGTAGCGTTTGGGCAATGTCATTTAGATAAAAAACGAGAAAATCAGCCAAGAAAGAGGGGAGAGAAGCAATCGAAAATGGTCTGTTCCTTTTTCCGTTTTCGAGATTAAGAATTCCTAAAACCCCTGACTTTTGCTAAAATCGAAAGTCAGGGATTTAAGGACTTCTAAGTCTCTGCAAAGTCAAAATTCACAGACCATTTTCGATTGCTTCTCTCCCCTCTTTCTTGGCGTACCTTTTATCGCATCCATAGGCACCTTTATCACAATCTTCCGGATAGGCGCAGGGACATCACCGGTTTGAATCGCTGGTATGTGAACGTCCCACGGAAAGTAGATGGCATAGGTGCCTACTGTCATTTCAATGCTTCCTTCCAGGGCGGAAGGATTATTGCGGTAAAATAAAATATCCCGGGGAGTGTCTAACAGATCTTCATCCACCAGATTACTGCCATCATCACTGTAATATCCGGCTCGCTCCGGGCCGCCGGAGGCAAGGAATTGAACATCGATATTCTTCCGGTGAATCTCTGGGCGCAAAGTTTCTCTCGGAGAAGTAGTGAGATCTAAAACCTGCAAAACCACAGGAACGTCATCCAGTTTCATGTCGAATTTTCCGGGCTCATGTGTGGCGAGATCCGTATCTTTTAAAAATCGAATAGCACTTTGAAGGATTTGGGGGAGTATGGCGATCTGTTGGTCAATCATGGAATTATGTATGTTTCCATAAATCATGAGTAGTCTCCTTTTCTGAATGGTGTGGTAAATTTTCTTTCATTTTAACAATGTATGGAAAAAAGATCAATGAAAAAACGGTTGCAAACCAATTTTTATTATGTTATTTTTGTATATACAAGCAGAGAAATGACAGGTTATCTCATAAAGAAAAGGAGGATGCAGGGATGTTTTTCTCAAACATTGGAATTGCAAAAAAGTACAATTATTTAGAGGAGAAGTTTTTAGCGGCGTATAAGTGGTTAGAAGAGACGGATATCGCAGCATTGCCTGTGGGAAGCTATCCGATTCTGGGGGATACGGTAGTAGCCAACATCCAGGAATATACAACGATTAAGCCAGAAGAAGGCTCCTTTGAGACCCATGAGAAATTTTTTGATATTCAGTATGTGGTGTCCGGAAAAGAACAATTCGGCTTGTGTAAGCGGGATGGACTGATTGTGAAAAAAAGGATTCCCGAGAATGATCTGATCTTTTACGAAGAGCCGGCTTTTTGTGGAACCGTGTTTCTGCAACAAGGGGATCTGATCGTGGTGGCACCAGAGGATGCTCATAAGCCAAGATGCCAGGCGGACGGGCCGGAGCCGGTAAAGAAAGTCGTAGTGAAAGTGGCTGTGTAAAAGCAGAAAGCACAAACAGTTTTTAAAATCATGTGATCCGTGAATGGCGGAATCTTCTTGTAAGAAGATTCCGCCATTTTGATTGGCAAAAATGATAAGTTATTTGTTTCGCTCTTCCATAGCATGCACCAGTTCCACAATCATCTCATGAGTGGGAGCCGGTACCCCGCATTTTTGGGAGGCGCGCACGACAGATCCACTGATAGTGTTGACCTCTGTCTTGCGTCCATCGCGCAAGTCAGCGCAGATAGAGGTGATGCCTTCTGGAGAACTTAAGGAAGTCTGTCGCACCTTTTCGGTGATTTCTTCTTCATCTGCTTCCAGACCCAGTCCGTGAGCTACGGCCACTGCCTCGTGAATCAATTGTTTGGTGATCGTCCAGGCATGTTCGTTACCAGCGATAAAGCCCATGGGAACCTGTAATACACCGGTTACGGCACTGAGGGAAACATTGGTAAACAATTTGTTCCAGATCAGCTGACGTATATTGTCATGGATATAGCCCTGAAAACCACAAGAATCGAGACATTCTTTCAATTGGGGAAGAAAATTCTCACGATCTTCAGTCAGCATGCCAATATTAGTCTTGCCAGAACCACCTCGACGGATATGCCCCAGTCCGAGAACAGCTCCATTATCCTCTGTGGTGCCGATGATGATGCGATTTTCTGGAACAAACTCTGCCAGGATATCTTCGTGACCAGAGCCATTTTGCAAAGTCATCAGATAAGTATTTGGGCCAATGATTCCTTTGTTGCTACTAAGAGCTGCCTGGGAAAACAAAGATTTGACAAACAGGATCACCAGATTTACTGGTTCGATTCCTTGGGTGGAAGTGACGGCAGTGGGATGATAGATCACATCTTTGCCATCTTCCTGCAAAGTTAGCCCATTTTGGTTAATATGGTCGACAACTGCCTGGTTGGTGTCAATCAGATAAACATCGTTGTGAAGCGATAAATGTCCACCGTAAATGGAGCCCATCGCTCCGGCGCCGATAACTGCAATTCTCATATTGTCATTCCTTTCATCAAATATCATCTGCCAGAGTTTATGAAAACTCAGCGAGCCCCTCGATGGCATAGGCACGGATCGGGCAGGAATCCAGTCCCTTGATGGGAAGCGGGCTGTAGGACATGAAGAAAACATCAGTATTCAGTTCCTCTAAATTCTGCAGTACTTCCAAGAATACAATGTTTTCTGCCATCAAAATGTCGTGGAATGGTTTTACATCCTCATTGCTGCTTTCGATAGAAACACCATCGCCAAAGCCAACACATTTTACCTTGTGATCTCGAAACCAGATGGCACTTTCTTCTCCAACCAGCAGGCGCTTGTCCTCATCCGTGTTGGTTTTGGAAGTGAATGGGGGAATCTTATAAGAAGAATCAATAATCACAATATCCCCTTCTTGGATCTTGCCGGCAGTGGCGCGATCAAGGTCAGCAGCAGAAATATGAGTACGTGGGGCAACGGTATCCTTAAAATCCACATAGATTGCTCTGCCTAAAAAGGTAGTCAGGGGCAGATCCGCCACGCTGGGCCAATTATCGTCATGGTGATAAGGACACTCACAGTGGGTTCCCAGATGACTGGTTAAATCCATGATAGTGTGGAAATCCGGAATAGGGCCACCAGTGTTAAAACGGGTTAGTCCGCAACGGCGAGTCTCTGTTTTTGGATCGAGAATCTTGGTTAAATCAACAATTCTCAGATTTCCTAATTGGTATACGCTCATGAAAGATACCTCCTGAATGTTATAGTTGTAATATTTTTTTGTCATATTATTATACTGTATGGAGGGGGAGCGGGTCAAGCTTTTTCAAAAATGACAAAAAGTTGACAAAGGATTCATATAAAGCAATCTGGTGACAAAAAGACAGAAAGTGAGAAGATTTTGTTATTGTTTTATCAGATGATTCCGTTTATAATAAGGAAAAAAGCTTTTCAAAAAATGCTGGATGAAAATGCCAGATGATAGAAAAGCCTGATGAGAAGGAGGAATGAGACATGGCAACTATTTTAGTCACAGGGGGAGCCGGTTATATTGGTAGCCATACTTGCGTGGAGCTTCTGAATGCGGGGTATGATGTGGTAGTGGTCGATAATCTTTGTAATTCCTGTAAAGAATCTTTGAAGCGGGTGGAAGAGATTACTGGGAAAAAGGTAACTTTTTATGAGGTGGATTTATTGGATAAACCGGCGCTAGATCGGGTATTTGATAATGAGAAAATTGATGGCGTGATCCATTTTGCAGGTCTTAAGGCTGTGGGGGAATCCGTCTATAAACCGTTGGAATATTACCATAACAATATTACCGGAACCCTGATTCTCTGTGATTCTATGAGAAATCATGGAGTAAAGAGCATTGTGTTTAGTTCCTCTGCCACTGTATATGGAGATCCGGCATTTATTCCGATCACGGAGGAATGCCCCAAGGGTGAGATTACCAATCCTTATGGTCGCACCAAAGGAATGCTGGAGCAGATTTTGACGGATTTGCATACTGCGGATCCGGAATGGAAAGTTATGTTGCTGCGATATTTCAATCCTATCGGCGCCCACAAGACAGGCAGAATCGGCGAGAATCCCAAGGGTATCCCGAACAATCTGCTGCCTTATATCACTCAGGTGGCTGTTGGCAAGTTAGTATGTCTGGGCGTGTTTGGCAATGATTATGATACTCCGGACGGAACTTGTGTCCGGGATTATATTCATGTAGTTGATTTGGCGGATGGCCATGTGAAAGCTCTGGATAAGATGGCAGGAGAATCCGGCGGTGTGTGGATTTATAATCTGGGTACTGGGACTGGCTATAGTGTGTTGGATGTGATCCATGCTTTCGAAGAGGCAAATGATTTAAAAATCAATTATGTATTTAAGGATCGCCGCGCCGGTGATATTCCTGCCTGCTATGCAGATCCAGCAAAAGCGGAAAAAGAGCTTGGCTGGAAGGCAAAATACGGGATTCGGGAGATGTGTGAGGATTCCTGGAGATGGCAGAAGAATAATCCCAACGGATATGAGGAATAGAACTCATAAAAGTAAGAAAAGGAATTCTGGATGAAATTCAGAATTCCTTTCAAAAGAGCCTGTCAGGAAATCTCCCAGGCTCTTTTGAATATTATAAGAAAACCATGGATTATGGGGAGGAATCTCGCATGAGAGTCCGCATCACAAAAGCGTAGATTTCCTGGCTGTGCATTTCCCAATGAGAGCACATCAGTTCCGCTTGATCTTTATCAGGAACGGAAAGTTCTAAATTGATCAAGGAGCCGCGCCCTTCCCGGACTTCACAGTGAACGATGTAGTCCTGATTGGTGGATTTGTAATAATCAGAGATGGTGCTGACTTCGTTGCGCATACGAAAGCGGTTTTCTTTTAGATAAGCATCCATGTCCTCCACGATCGCAGGCGAAATATTATTGCCAAAAAAATTCAGAGTGTCTTCTCCCTCACGGGTAATTTCGTAGCGGGTACTGTTGTGAGAAGATTCGGCACGGACCAGACCGGACTCCTGCAGTTCATTTAGAGCCTGCTGCAGAGTGAAGTAGTTGGTATATTCATGCTGGAGGAAAAACTCTGTCAACTGAGCGTTGGTCAGAGGAAAGTTTACCTGTTTAAGCATATAGAGATTCATCAATTTATATAGTGTCATGGGGTCCGATAACATAGTTATGCCTCTTTTCATCTCATAAAAGTCTGAACTACTACAAAACTTTTTCTTTATCATACCAATTTAAACCTTTTAAATCAAGTGAAAATATGCTAAGATAAGATGAAATGACGAGAAATCTAAACAGGTGGTACTATGAGAGAAAGAATCAACCGGTTGGCCAAAGGGATCGTAGACCCAGAGGCTTTAAGGCTGGTTATGAATCCGGCGGAGCTGACGGACACCGTTCATGCCGGAGAAGTGACAAAAAGGATGATAACTGTAACCGATGAGGACGGCCGTTTTATCAAAGGATTGGTCTACTCTTCCAATTTTCGTGTCCGCGTTGTCAATAACGCATTTGGCGGCGTCCGCAATCGCATTACATTCGAGATCGACAGCATGTATCTGACCCAGAAGGATGTGATTACGGGGGCCCTTTATCTTGTGACGAACGCTGGGGAACAAAAAATTCCATATTCTTTTTCCATAGAGGTGGAGGCGTCTGGCAGGACTTTGGAGAATTTGCTGAAGGCAGAGGATTTTGCCGAACTTGCCCGAAAGGATCAGGAGACGGCTCTGCGACTGTTTGAATATCAGGACTTTGTGGAAGCGCCTTTTATGCAGGATATTCATGTGCGGGCTTTATACGATGGATTAAAAGGCCATGGAAACCGGCAGAATTTGTTGGAAGAATTTCTGGTGGCATTAAAAGCAAAAGAGCCAGTACGACTGGAGGTGGAAAATCATCATCTGAGCTACGAGAAGCTGGATAAACCGATAAAGGAATGTCTGGAGGTACATGCAAGCACCTGGGGACATGTGCAGTTTCAGGTATCGGCCGATGGGGATTTTCTGGAATTTCCCAAGAAATTTTTTGGACCTGCAGATTTTAAAGATGGTATATGTCAGGTAACATATGTAGTGAATCCAGCCAGGATGCATGGAGGGCGAAATCTGGGTGCAATGATGATTGCCACCATTCGGGAATCGGTTCTGGTGTATGTAGAAGCACAGGGGGGAGATGAAGAGCTGCATATTCCGCATAATCGTGAGCGGGAAAACCTGGGACATTATTTACAGTTGCGTCTGAAATATGAGATGAAATACGGAGAATCGAAGGCACTGAGAGATCTGATGAGACAAGAACTGGAAAATCTGCGCCAGAGGAATGGAGAGACTCCGCTTAACGTGTTGCTTCAGGCAGAACTGATGATTTTGGAAGGGCAGAAAGAACGGGCAGAGGCTCTTTTAGAGGCTCATCAGGGTGAGCTTTTGGATCAAAGGCGGGATATGCCGGAGCTTTACTGTTTTTATCAATATCTTTTACATGCGTTGCAAAAGAAAGAGGGGCAACGCGATACGCTGATTCGTCTGATAAGAAAATGTCTTTTGGAGGAAAATCGTCATTCTTATCTTTTCTTATTATGGTTGAAGATGGAACCGGAGCTTTTGGAAAATCCGGCAGGGCTGTTGGAACAGATGCGCCGGTTGTGTGATCGGGGATGCTGCAGTCCTTTTGTGTATCTCGAGGCTTTTCGTATCTGGGAGAAAGTACCTCTTTTGATGCACCGATTGGGAAAATTTGAAATTCAAGTGCTGAATTTTGCAGTTCGCCGGGGGCTTCTTGAACGGGAATTGGCAGAGCGGGCAGTGGAGTTGGCCGGGGTTGTCAAGCATTATAGTGTTTCCTGTCATCGTTTGTTGGCGGCTTTGTATGAGAAATATCCAGAGAAAGAATTTTTAAGTGCGGTATGTGCAATCTTGATTAAGGGAGACTGTCGGGAGGAGAAGTATTTTTCCTGGTATCAGAAGGCGCTGGAGACAGGAGTGAGTCTGACCCGATTGTATGAATATTATCTTTATTCTTTGCCAAAGGATTATCCTCAGTTGCTTCCTCATGAGGTATTATTGTATTTTTCTTATGAAAAATCTCTGGATGAATACAGTCGTTCCTTGTTGTACTCGAATATTTTGAAATATATGAAACCAGATGCGGAGCTTTACCGTCAATATGAGCGTGATATCGAGAAGTTTACGATGGAACAACTTCTAGGAGCCCGGGTAAATCGCCGACTGGTGGTATTGTATCAACATATGATCTATAAAGAGATGATCGATCGGCGGGTGGCACGCGTCCTGCCGGCAATTTTGCGGTCCTGCCGTGTGGAAATTGATAATCCCAATATCAAATATGTAGTTGTTTGTTATGAAGAGCTAGAGGAAGAGGATGCTTTTTTGGTAAAAGATAAAATGGCGTATATTCCGTTATTTCGAGAACATTCCGTATTGCTTTTTCAGGACAGCTATGGCAATCGCTATGCCAATATACCTTACAAAAAGCTTCCGGCTATGAAAAAGGAAAATATTCGGGAGCTGGAAGAGCGCTGCTATGAAGTATATCCCAGCCATGAAATGTTGCGGCTGCAAGAATGTGGAGAGATTGTAGATCAGGGAATCAATGGGGATACGGATGTGATGACCCTAGAACGGATGGCCAGCGATTTGAAGTTCAAGCCAGTATATCGCAAAAAAATACTTCTGCGAATGATTCAATACTATCAAAAACGAGCGAAAAAGGAAGGCAATGATGTTTCAGGAAGCGCTGGGTATTTGGTAAATTTGAATATGGAGCGGCTGACGAGGCAGGAACGAGCAGGAATCTGTGAAATTTTGATTCAGCAGGGATATATTTCAGAAGCGTGGGCGAGAGCTCGCAAATATGGTTTTGAGGATATTCGGAATAGCAGACTTTTAAAGCTGTGTACACAAATGTTAAAGCGTCAGATATCCAGTGAAGAAAATACTCTGTTGACGTTGTCCTGCAAACTTTTTTCAGAGGGAAAATATGACGGTATCCTGTTGGATTTTCTCTGTGAACATTTTAATGGTTCCGGAAAGCAAATGTTTCGGATTTTGAATCAGGCAGTGCGGGAGCGAATCCGTGTATATGATATGCCAGAGCGTTTGTTGGCACAGATGCTTTTTACAGGAGAGACCGAACGGATGGACCAGGTTTTTGACTGGTATGTGGCAGGAAAGAAGACGGGAGAAAATCTGGTTAAGGCATATTTTACTATGAAATCCTCCGAGTATTTTTTAAAGGGACAACCTGCGAAAGATCAGGTATTTGCTTATTTGGAGGGAGCCATTCAGGGAGTTACAGATTTTGATAAGGTGCCGACGGTCTATCTGCTGGCATTATCGCGATATTATGCTTCACTGCCAGTACTGGAGGGGGAGCGAAAAGAGCTTTGTCAGATGATTGTTCGTCATTTTTTGGCGGAGGGGCGTATGTTTTCCTGGTTTAAGGATTTGGGAAAATGGATTTCCATGCCAGATTCCGTGATGGAACAGGTGATAGTGGAATATCAGGGAAGCCGCGATTCCCGACCAGCTTTACAGATACGGATTTTGCCAGAGGAGGAAGAATACCATTGGGAGGAAATGCGCCGGGTATATCCAGGTATTTTTATTCGCCAGAAAGTATTGTTTGAAGGGGAAATTCTCGAATATCGGATCTATGAAAAGCGAGAGGAAAAACTGGTGTTGGCCAAAGAAGGAAGCCTTTGTTGGGAGCCAGGGCAGGAGAAAAAACAGGAGAGCCGGTTTGCGGCGCTCAATGAAATGGGATTGTGTCTGGCAGTGAAAGAAGAAGCGTCTTTGAAGGAAAAGATGCGCCGATATGTAGAGGACAGTGCGATGATGGAGGAGCTGTTCCAGGTGATGTAATTGGTTGCTATGGTTTGCCAGTCAGGTGAAGGATGGCAGCCATGGCTTGAGAAAGAGGATGGATGATAGATGGACGGACTTTTGGTAGGGGTTGATTTGTGTGATGAATATACGCAGATCCATTGCCCGGAGGAAGAAAAGCTGTGGACGATTCCTACTGTGATTTGCCGCAACAAAAATGTGGAGGAATGGTATGTGGGAGAGGAGGCTTATGCACATACGCTGAAAGGGGACGGCATTATTGTGGATAAGTTATTGAATCTTGCCATGCGAGATGGGACAGCAACTCTCGGGGAAGTGCGTTATGAAGGGAAAGATTTATTGTTGCGATTTCTGTCCCAGGTCTTGCAGTTTCCGAAAGAGGAGTATCAGAAATCAGAGATAGAACAATTGGTGATAGCGGTAAAGAGGCTGGATCCGAAGTTGAATCGAATGTTACGGGAATTGGCAATAGGGATGGAGATTCCGGCAGAGCGGGTACAAGTAATTAGCCATTCTGAGAGCTTTATCTACTATACGTTGAGCCAAAAAAAAGAAATCTGGAATAATACGGTGGGCATGTTTGATCTGGCGGAGGCAGGGCTACGGTATTATGAGATGAAGGTTGAGCGTGGCATGAAGAAGGTCACAGTGGTAGCAGAATACGAAGATTTGGAAGAGGGCTTTAGCTTGGATATTTTAAAGACTTCTTCTGGCAGCCGCTTAGCAGACAGGATTTTTACTTCCTGTGCAGAGCGGATGATGGCGAGGAAAGCGTATTCGGCAGTGTTTTTGACGGGAAAAGGATTTGCCAGTCAGCATTGGGCCGATGGCTTGATGAAATTTCTTTGTTCCAAACGAAAGGTATATGTGGAACAGGGATTGTTTGCTCGGGGAGCAGCATGCCGGGCGGCAGAGGAACAAAAGGATAGCGATGCGTTTACCTGTATTTGTGACGGGCGATTGAAGACTACCGTTTCCATGAATGTGCTTCATCGAGGACAGGAAACGATGGTAACAGTAGCGGCAGCAGGGGATTGCTGGTATGATCGGGTATCGGTGATAGATGTGATTCCGGATCATCAGAATTCGGTTGATTTTGTGGTGACTGCGGTGGATTCTAAAAAGAAAAAGCGAATCTCAATTCCGCTGGAGGGCTTTCCCAAGAGACCAGAGCGAACGACACGAGTACAGATTCGAGTGCTTTTTTTAGACGAAAGAACGATGGAAGTAACGTTGAAAGACCGTGGTTTTGGAGAATTGTTTCCCGCCTCGGGGGTTCAGATCAGACAAGAGGTTATGTTATGAGTTTATTATTGTGCAGACAGGAGCACGTAAAGAGACCTTATTTTATGGAGTCAATGGGAATTCATCTATACTCTTCGCAGGAGCTTTCCTATGTGATTTTTAATCACCCTATGTTGGTGCTGGATGGCTTTGTCGACGAGCGTCTGCTTGCCTTTTTACGAGAAGAGTTGAATCAGGGATTTCTGGCATTAAAACTGGAGCGATGGTTGAAAAGCGGAGAGAATCCAGATGAAGCGTTGATGATTATTTTACAGGAATGTGACTATTACAGCATGGCTGAGGTGGGGCGTTTCCGGCAGATGGCGGCAACACTCAGAAAGAAGCACCCGGCAGAATTTATGTGTATGAAAGCAGACGAGCTTTTTTCCCTGCGACAGTATGGGCGGGCGGTAAAGATTTATCAGGAGCTTTTGGAGTACCCGGCAGAGGATTCTATCAATGATACTTTTTTGGGGCGAGTATGGAATAATCTTGGTTCTTGTTATGCCAGAATGTTTCAGCTGGATAAGGCTTTTGATGCTTTTCAAAATGCGTATCGGAAGACGGAGCAGGAAACAGTGTTGGAACGTTTATATGATTTGAGCCGGATTGACAGTCGGTTAACACTGGGAGAGGATCTGGTCGGAGAGATCACAGAAGCAAAGAAAGTGATTTGGGAGAAGCGATTAGGAAAGGCGAAAGAGAAAGCGAAAGGATCGGAAAAAGTAAAAGAATTGGACACATTGTTTCGCCAGGATCCAGTAAAACGCCAAGAAGGAGAAGCCGCCCTCATCTACCGCTGGAAAACAGAGTATCGAAATATGGCGTAGGCATGAGCAGTGCGGCAAAAACGATATCTCCTTATCCACTTTGTGCTTGCACAAAAGCGGATAAGGAGATATCGTTTTTGCCATAGGGCGAAGCTCGGACAACGAGATGAAGCGAAGCGGAATCGAGTGGTCCGCAATGCGTGGCAGCGAGAAGCAGCTAGATTGTTTTTGGAAGGTACGCCAAAAAGCCCCGACAAGACGGCAGGTCTTTGGTAGAGCAAAGGGATATACCGGTTTTGCGTTTCGGGATTATGAAGTTCTAAAATTTCTGAATTTTGCTAAGAATAAAACGAAAATGCCCAAACTCGCTAACGCTCAGACAGTGTGCATTTTCGTTTTAACGCAAAATCCGG